>JAEMGR010000001.1:0-356008 GCA_016458225.1 Myxococcaceae bacterium JPH2
GGCACCTCAGCCGAGGCGACAACTTCCCTGACACAGGGGGAGTAGGTCAGAGGGTACGTCGACACAGCGGTTTTGACCCGACGGCAAGGCCCTGCCTATCGCTGAAGGATAGGCAGGGCTTCGGACAGTTCAGACGGCTGGATGCCGCCGGCATGGCCGGCGCAGCGCTGGATGGGACATTGGCGCCGAAGTTCCCGCGACGAGCGGCGAGGCCTGGCGACGGTCCCAACTGCCTCCGCCCAGCAGGAGCCAAGTGAAGTAGCCAACCGTATGGAAGTTCGCGGTCACCCAGTCGGACCCCGAAATTTCCTGACTTCGTCTAACCCCAAGATGTCTCTCATGTTTTCCGTCGCACTCTTTAGAGAGGCACCGAGAACGAGTTCGCGCAGAGTTTCTCTCGGGGAGCCGATTGAAAGTCTATGCAACGTCGCAGGACCTTCTTTTCAACACAGGCCTCGCGATGAAAATCGCGGGGCCTTCGTGCGCAAGTCTCTGAGTTACAAAGGAGTCTCCCTCGCAGAGTAGAGAGCGCTTGGAGTTGCCCCCGTCAAATCGGACACGGTCAGAGGGGTGGGGCTGCTCGTCGGTACTCGATGGGGGAACGCGTCCTCAGGCCCTTGTGAGGGTGCACGTGATTGTAGTCGTCGAACCACGTGGGCAACTGTCGAAGGACGGCCTCCGCACTGTCCAGGCGAGTCAGGTGGATGTAGGCGCGCTTGAAGCTCTTCACGAAGGACTCCGCCATCCCGTTGCTCTCAGGTGAGTACGCTGGAGTTGTTCGGATGAGCAGGCCCAGCTTTGCGCCGAACCGCAAGCTCGAGGGACTGAAGTCGCCGGGAAGGCGGCGGATTCAGGGTCGGCGGAACCGCTGCTTCGCCGCGTCGGTGACCGGAGCGAAGAGGTTGATGAGGTTCCCTTCGGGATCGCGAATGAGCAGAGAGCGATTGCCCCACGGCATGGTCGTCGGCGACTGCACGAGTTCGGTGACGACTCCGCCGAGCCTGGCGAACGCTGCGTCGACGTCTTCGACGAGGAACTCGATGATCGCCGTATGGTTGTCGGCCGCCCTCGCGGCGCCTTCGGCGAACAGCTTCACGGTGCGCTCGCTGCCGATGGCGAGCGTGCACGCGGGGGTGGGGATCTCGGCGAAGTCGTCGTTGAGCCACCTCGCCGGCAACGCCGTGACGGCCTCGTAGAAGGCCACGAGCTTCTTGATGTCGCGAACGATGAGTCGAACGGAGTAGAGGTTCATGCCGAGCGTTGTACACAGGGGCTGCTGACAGCATGATGTCAGCATGCGACGCGCCGACCGGCTGTTCCGAATCATCCAGACGCTGCGGCGCTCGCGGGGGCCCGTCACCGCCACGAAGCTCGCCGACGAGTTCGAGGTCACCAAGCGGTCTATCTATCGCGACATCGCCGCGTTGGTGGCGCAGCACGTACCGATCCGGGGCGAAGCTGGGGTCGGCTACATCATCGACCGCGAGTTCGACATGCCGCCCCTCATGCTCACCCC
Source organism: Myxococcaceae bacterium JPH2 (assembly GCA_016458225.1). NCBI lineage: Bacteria > Pseudomonadati > Myxococcota > Myxococcia > Myxococcales > Myxococcaceae > Myxococcaceae bacterium JPH2. The sequence goes on from JAEMGR010000001.1 coordinate 1,517, forward strand.
CGACGAGCTCGAAGCGGCGGTCCTCGGCGCGCAATGGGTCGCCGAGCGGGGAGATCGAGCGCTGGCCGCGGCCGCGCGCGACCTGCTGGCGAAGATTTCGGCGTCCGTCCCCGCGCACCTCCGCGTCTTCGTCACCGAGCCAACCGTCGGTGCACCGGTCCCGCTCGCCCAGCGTCCTGATGGGATCGACGTCGCGCAGGTCCGGCGTTGGATCCGCGCCGGACGTAAGCTCCGCATCCGGTACGAGGACGAGGCCGGGAAGCAGACGCGCCGCACGATCTGGCCGGTGATGATCGGCTACACGGATGCGGTGCGTCTGATCGCGGCGTGGTGCGAGCAGCGCAAGCGCTTTCGCCATTTCCGGACCGACCGCATCCTCGACGCCGAGTTCCTCGATGACTTGAGCGACGTCCGCCCGGCGAGCTTGCTCACACGATGGAGGGCGCACATGGACGACCGCGGCGTGCGCTTACCGTGAGGCATCGGCGTGCCCCCGTGCTGGAGGGGTCGCGCGAGAACGAACTTGGGAGGAATCGCTTCGACGGTGCGCCAGACCGGTGGAGGTCGCGGCGTCGGCACGCGACGAATGGCCAGGGCTGAAAGAACCTGAACGAGAGGGACAGTCCCGTCCTCGACAGGGACGCGCGCGCTGGGAGCGTCACCCATCACGTCCCGCGGACCTGGAACGGCCAGCCCTGGCAGGAGCGACAGCTGGATTGAGCTGGCATCGCGCCTCGGATAACGTCTGACCCAAGCTGCATCCTCGCAGTCGGTCTCGCCAGCCGATCCCAACTCGGCGTCCGCTTTGTTCCCGTACCTGAAGCTGAAGTGGTCCTCGCGCGAGAGTCTCTGCGCGCAGTTGCTGTCGGTCCTCCAGTCGATTCCACTCGAAGGACCGCATCCCCACGAGAGCACTTCCGCCAACGAGCACTACCTGAAGTGGGCGCTGTACCTCCGAGCGCATCACCAGAAGCCCGGGAGAGACCCGACGCGGGAGCGCTGCATCGACCTGCTGGCGCGCTTCGCGGGCCCGGGGCAGCGTGACGCCTTGCGCGACCTCCTCCTCGATGACCGGGAGGGAATCGTCGCCAGGAGCCACTCCCTGCAGGGGGCGCTTTCCGTGGGGATTGAGCTGTCCCCGCGCGAGTTCGCGGGACTTCTCGACGAGGCCCTCGCCAAGCGCGACTGGGGAAGCCCTCCGGACCTGGACAGGCTCCTCTGCCTGGCTCGCACGGAGGAGTCCTGCATCATCGCCGAGCAGGCCCTCGCGCGCGCCACGGCGAGACAGCGCGTCGAGGTGCTCGCCCACTCGCGCACAATCCCCCTGCACACACGACTCCGCGACCTCCTGTACGCGCGCTGGCTCGCCGAGGATCGGGAGGCGATTCGACGCGAGGACCCGGACTCGTACCTCGAGCGCTACGCGGCCGTGGCCACCTGGGAGCAACCGGGATCCTGGGACGTCCTTGCGCGCCTCGCCCACGAGGAGGTCTCCCAGGAGCTGCTGTACAACCTGCGCAACGGCCTTCCCTCCGAAGCCTTCGTCCGATGGGCGCGGCTGCGCCCCGAGCTGTACCAGCAGGCGGCGGAGGCCCTGCGCCTGCCGCTGCCCGAACTGCGCGCCCACTTCCACGCGGACGACCTGCGCGAGCGCCTGAGCCACGCGGCGGTGCACCAGCAGCTCTTCACCTCCCTCCGCGGCAACATCGCGGTGAAGCGCGACACGACCTTCCCGTTCGCCGCCAGACTGCTGGCCGAGTGGACCGAGGAGAGGCCCCTGCTCCTCCGCCTGCTCCGCCATCCGAACATGGCCGACCATCCCCGCCGCGCCTTGCTCGCGGCGCTCTTCCTGGTGGACCGGCCGGCCGCCATTCAGTGGGCGTGGGAGTCACTGGGCGCGGCGGAGCTTCCAGCGCTCGTGCTCGAACTGCTCCAGGAGGTGGCGCTGGCTCCCAGGCCCGAAGAGCGCCCCTTCTTCCTCGAGGTCCTGCAAGGAACCGACGACGTCGCCGCGTGCTTCGCGCTCGAAGCGCTGCTTGGGCTCGGAGGCGTGGGCGACGAAGCCCGAGAGCGAGTGGAGGCACTGACGCGGTCGACGCATCCGGGCCTGCGCGTTCGCGCCGCAGCGGCCCTAATCCGCGCAGGAAGACGCGAGCAACTGCCCGAGCTCGTGCGGCTGGCCCGGGGGGCTCCCGAAGCATGGCTTCGCGCCGAGGCCCTGCGCTGGCTGTGCGAAGTGGACCGCGAAGCCGGTCAGCCGTGCGTAGAGCAGGCCCTCACGGACGAGAGCGCCTGGGGCGATGTGCCGCTCGCGGCGGCAGAAGCCCTCCACGCCCTCGCGAAGCGCGGCACGCCCGAGGACCTCTCCTTGTTGATGAACGCCTCTGTTGCCGTGCTGGAGACGTTCAACGACGCAAGCCGCTACTCGAGCTACACCTTCTTCCAAATGCACTATCTCGTGGATGAGAGCCTGGAGTTCCACCTGGCGCGCGACGAGGGACGCGAGCAGGGTGTGCTCCCGTCGCCCCGGGTGCGCAAGTTCGCATTCGATATCCTGGCGAATGCCCGAACGCCGGAGGTGAAGCCTTCCAGGCACAGCTTCCCGCGTGCCCTGTTCTCGCCCTGGAGCCGACACGAATGGGGACTCACGGGCACCTGAGCCTCACGCATCGGTCCTCGGGCGGATGCAGACGGAGTTCACCGCCCGGGCTTTGAACTCCGGCGTGGACTTCCTGCGCTCGCGTCTCGGCATCGTCGTGGGCATCCTGCGGTCACCTCTTCTCAGGTGTCCTTGGAACCCGGGAAGGCTCAGCGGCCAGTTGCCGCGACTTCGCGTACAGCGCGGCTGCGGTTTCCGCATCGCCCAGCGCGGCGTGACACTCAGCCAAGCTGTCCCAGGCATTGGCCGATTGCGGATGGAGCTGGGTATTGAGGGTGAACACTCGCAGCGCCGGGCGATTGCCGAGATTCTCACGGATGGCATAGCCGGCACCGTTGATCTCTCGCTCCAGGTCCGCCTCCGCGATTCCACTGCTGTCGCGCAGCCAAGTCCTCAGCGCCGTATCGTCGCTGCCATCGTCGGCGAGGGCATGGGTGATCAAGCGTTCGGACAGCGTCTCGCGCGGAAACAACTGCGGCGCGACCTGCGCCATGGTGCTGTCCACCAGCGTGCGCGACCAGATATTGCGCGCGCTGCCGTTGGTGAAATAGACAAACGTCCAGACATCCCCGGCCAGCGTCTCCTTGAACAACAGGCGCGCGCGAACGCGAGTGCCTCCATCGTGGCTTATCTGTCGGTAGGCGCCGCTTTGCCCCATCTCCCACCCACTGACAAACCCACTGTCGCGTCCCGTGCTGAGCGGCTGCGGCTGTAGCAGTGTCTGGAGCGTCGCGCGGCGCACCAGCTTGCCGGCGACCAGCGCTTGCAGGAAGCGATCGAGATCGCCGACGGTGGTGTGCAGGCCCGCGTGGCCCTGCGCATAGGCAGGCCAGGCGATATCGTCTTCCCGTTGCAGGGCGCCGTCCTTCCCAATGTAAGCAGGGGCCAGACGTGCGGCCGGAATACCAGATGGCCCCAGCCAGGTACTTCGCAGACGCAGGGGCTGCAGGATGCGCTGGCGCACGATGGCCGCGTAGGGCTGGCGGTAATGCGCTTGCAGCAGTGCGGTCAGCACCAGGAAGTTGGTCTGCGTGTAACGGTTGCTGCTGCCGGTGGCGAACTGCATCGGGGTGTCGGACAGGCTCGCGAACACGGCGTCCAGCGTGGGCGGGAAACCGACGTGGCCCTTCGACACCACGGCGCCCGCGTGATTCTCGAAGTACTCCGGAACACCGGAGCTGTGATTGAAGAAGTGGCGCACGCTGATTGCCCGCCACGCCTCGGGCAGGTTCGGCAGGTAGCGGCTGGCCGGTGCATCCAGCTCGACGTGTCCCTGCTCGACGAGCTGCAGCACCAAGGTGCCCGCCAGCAGCTTGGCCAACGAATAGGCGTCGAACACGGTCTCGGCGGAGACCGGCGTGTGACGGGCGATGTCCCGCTCGCCGCCGGCTCCCTGATAGACGAGTTCGCCGTTGTGGCGGATCAGCACGGCCTGTCCGGCGATACCGTAGCGAGCGCGGTTACGCTCCATTTGGGCATCGAGGCGGGTGGTCAGCTCCGCATCAGCAGCCGGTGCGACAGCCGGAACGGCGACGAGCACACACAGGAGCGCGGCAACAAACGGGTGATGCATCCCGATGATCCTTCCAGAGGTGAGCGCGAACCTTATGAAGGCAGCTGATGCGGGGTCAATCCGCGAGGAGGAGGGACTCAACCCCGGGGTCCCTCGGGCGGAACAGCGAAGGCGGCGCTCACTCCCCGCGATTTGAATGTCATTGGCGCTCAGGTCTCGGCGGCGAATGAGGCCCTCATTGTACGGCTGCGCGAGGCGACGCAGCATGAGGCCCGTCATCGCGATGTGGATGAAGGCTTCGAACGAGCGCTCTTGACGCGCGGAGTCCCGAGCCAGTCGCGGCTGGCGAGTCCGCCACGCAGGGGTGCGCTCCCCGGGAGACGCCCTTCAAGAAGCGCGGGGCTACGAGGGTGTGGCGGGAAAGACGCGCCCGAGATGCGTGAGGTGTATGGCCCGAAGCGCGTCATCCGGGTGTAGCAGGGAGTGAGAAATAAGCAGCCCCTACGGGTGTTCACGGGGCGTGTCGCTGCTTTCTCGTCCCGAGGGACGACGCCACTGGGAGATCCGATGTTGCTGCGCCGTGGAGTGATGGTGTTGATGCTGTGGGCCGTGCCCGCGCTAGCGGAACCGCCGCCCGTGATTCCCCGGACGCTGTTGTTCGGCAACCGCGTCCGGGATGCGCCCGCGCTGTCTCCAGACGGAGAGAAGCTGGCCTGGGTCGCGCCCGATGCGAAGGGCGTCATGCAGGTCTGGGTGCGAACGCTGCAAGGCCAGGACGACACCCGCGCCGTCACGAAGGAGCCGAAGCGAGGCGTCCGGTATTACGAGTGGTCGCAGGACTCGCGCACCCTCCTCTACCCGCAGGACTCCGACGGCGACGAGAACACGCATGTCTACGCCGCCGACCTGTCGACGGGCGTGGTGCGCGACCTGACGCCCTTCCAGGGCATCCGCGCCCGGATGCTGGAATCCTCGCCCACCGCGCCGCGAGAGCTCCTGGTGACGATGAACCTCCGGGAGCGCACGGGCTCGGACATCTACCGCGTGTCGCTCGACACTGGCGCCATCACGCTCGACACGCAGGACCCGGGCGACGTGATGAACTGGACGGCGGACTCGCAGCTGAACGTGCGCGGAGCGCTGGCGCAGAAGCCGGACGGCACCACGGTGCTGCGCGTCCGGGACTCCGCGCGCACCCCGTGGCGGACGCTGCTGGAGGTGCCCCTGCGCGAGAACGTCTTCCCGCAGTACATGGGGTTCGTCGGCTTCTCGCGCGACGGCGCGAAGGTGTACCTGAAGAGTCCGCACGGCTCCAACACCTCGCGGGTGGTGGAGAAGGTGCTGCGCACGGGCGCGGAGAAGGTGCTCGCGGAGGACGCGGGCTCGGACGTGTTCGACGTCCTCTTCCACCCCGAGCGCAAGGTGGTCCAAGCCGTGGCCTTCAACACCGACGGACACGTGCGGTGGAAGGTGCTGGACCCAAGCCTGCGCGAGGACTTCGAGGTGCTGGGCCGCATGGCCGACGGAGACTTCTCCCTGGTCAGCCGCGACCGCGCGGACCGCCGGTGGGTGGTGGCCTTCGAGCAGGACGCCGCGCCCTTGCGCTACTACACCTACGACCGGTCCACCCACCGCGCCGAGCTGCTCTTCTCCAACCAGCCCTCGCTGGAACAGACGCCGCTGGCGCGGATGAAACCCTTCCAGCTGAAGTCCCGCGACGGCCTGACGCTGACGGGCTACCTGACTCGGCCGGTGGATGCGCCGCAGGGCCCGCTGCCCACGGTGCTGCTGGTGCACGGCGGCCCGTGGACGCGGGACACGTGGCGCTTCAGCCCGGAGGTGCAGTGGCTGGCGAACCGGGGCTACGCAGTGCTCCAGGTCAACTTCCGCGCTTCCGCGGGGCTGGGAAAGGCCTTCCTCAACGCGGGCAACCGCCAGTGGGGCCGCGCGATGAACGACGACCTGGAGGACGCGGTGGCGTGGGCGGTGAAGGAGGGCCAGGTGGATGCCTCGCGGGTCGCCATCATGGGCAGCTCCTACGGAGGCTACGCGGCGCTCGCGGGCGCGGCGTTCAGCCCCACGCTGTACCGCTGCGCGGTGGATGCCTTTGGCATCTCCAACCTCTTCACGTTCCTGAAGTCCTTCCCGCCGCAGTGGCAGGTCATCCGAGGCTCGTACGCCCAGCGCGTGGGCGACGTGGACGACCCGGCCGAGCAGGAGCGGCTGCGCGCCACCTCGCCCGTCTTCTCCGTGGACCAGATTCGCATCCCCATGTTCGTGGCGCAGGGAGCGAACGACCCGCGGGTGAAGCAGGCGGAGTCCGAGCAGATGGTGTCCGCGCTGGAGAAGGCCGGGCGTGACGTGACGTACGTGCTCTATCCCAACGAAGGCCACGGCTTCTATCAGCCTGAGAACAACCTGGACTACCACGCGCGCGTGGAGGCCTTCCTGGCGCGACACCTCGGGGGCCGATTGGAGCCACTGCCGACGGAAGGGCGTGTGCCGGGCTCGAGCGCAGTCGTCCGCCAATCCGGCGGCACGGCGAAGTAGGCAGCGCAGAATCTGGGGCGGAGGGGAATCGCGGCCCTCCCCTCCCCTGACTCGGCCATGGAGAGTGGGTTCAGCACGCGCGAAGGGAAACTGGGAGAGTCCTTTGAGAGCGTTGATGACGCGAAGGTGAAGCGCTTCGACGACATCAAAGTCTTCGACTTCCAGCAGTGCGTGCACCCGGCAAGCAGCTACGTTGCGCCAGCCAAGTTCGAATGGGCAGCAGCGCCGTCAGCCTGTCCGCGTGAGCGGCTCAATCCCCTCCCCGCAATGCACCCATCGAGTCGAAAGCACGCGACGGGTGTCGGCAGATACGCCATGACGGTGGAGGCACTGCGGCCGATGCCGCCCGCTACCCTGGACACGCCCCAAAGGCCGGGGCGTAGAGATACCCCGCGACGCCTTCATAGGAGTAACCGCTGTTGAGCGCCTCCCCCCACGACAGCGTGTAGAAGTGATCGCTGCCGCTCCAGAGTCGGTACAAGGGACACGTGCCCGAGGATTGACCGGCGAAGACATAGCATTCGATTCCCTCGTAGCCGTACCCAAGCCTTACGACCGCCATATCCCGCTCCTGCCAGGAGGTCGTATAGAAATGGTCGCCCACCCCCCCTTGATACAGACGATACAGAGGCGTCGTCCCCGGCTCCTGCGTCGAGAGGCATTTCCCAGCCACCCCCTCATACACATAGCCCAGATGAGACGCCGCATAGAACGCCTCGTCCATGTTCGTCGTGTAGAAATGGTCTGACGCGCCCCCGCTGTACAGCCGATACAGGTCTACCGGCGCCGCCAGGGCAGTGCTCGACACCATCAATCCCAACACAAGAAATCGATTCATTTTCCCTCCCCAGTCATCCACTTGGGGAGGCGGAATTGCGCATGCGACACGCGAACCGCAAGGCGTGGTCGAGGGCAAGCGAACAGCCAATCGCAAACATCCACCTTCAGGGTCGTTCCGTGCGGTCGCACCTTCAAGCAAGCCACGTGACGCGGCAGGCAGGGAGCCCATCCGCGCCCTGACGAATATTGCAGCCCAGACAGCCACTCCAGGACGGGGCCAGCAATCGTCGTGGATTTCCGGTCACCGCGCCCATGTGGAGATTGAAGGGGCGGTGTACGCATCAGCAGGGGCTGGAGGAGAAGTACGAACCGGGGACGCCTTCTCATACCCGCGGGCTTTCGCGCTCCGCGAGCGCGAGAAACCGCGGGGCAATCAGTGCCAGCGAATCAATCCTCCCGGAGAATAATGGGCCGCGACGTGAAGAGGACAGATGGATGTCGGATAAGCCCCCGTACTCGTGCGGCCCTGTTCGCGTCTTGCAGAGACCATCGATACGCGCGCCGCGGTCGACTCCCTCCCCGACGCGGCCCAGACACCCAGCAGGTTCGTCATTCCTGGCGCCACGCCCACGCCGAGCATCGCGGTGCTGCCCGAAGCTCGTGCCAGCGCGTCGAATCCCTCGAATGCATCGAGCAGAGCTTGCTTCGCGCTCACGTCCACGAAGGCCACGCCTGCTCGGAGACAGCACTCGGCAAAGCAGGCGTCCTTCGCATCCACACACATCACCACCACGACGGTGTCCGCGAGGAGCGACGCGGGAGACTCCGTATCCGCGTCGAAGCGATGCCCCCGGACGCCGTGGCCCAGCGAGGTGGCAAGAACCGCGGCTCGAGCCTGGGCGCGTCCCGCGATTCGCCTGCCCTACCTGGCCGTAGCCCCCATGATGACGATGGCACCCTTGCGCGCGACCATGTCACGGCACCTCTGCCACGTTGCGGTTCGCCCGCCCTGGGCCGCTCGTCCATCGCTCACGGAAACCGCGAACGAGCGCCAGGAGCGCGAACCCCGCGGGCACGGCCTGGAGCACTCCGCTCAGCTCGAAGAGGAAGTCGTTCGGCAGTTCGTAGGTGGGGGGCGGGAAGAGTTGCGACAGCAAGGCCGTGGGCGCGCCGCCGAAGTAGAGGACATTCTTCAGCACGTGGTTGTAGAGCCCCTCGAACGCGCCAATCATCCCAACCGGAACCGCGAGCGTGGTCAGCGCAAGAACGGCGAAGGCCAGCTCGCCGCGCCTTTCCGCTCGACGCACTCGCAGCCCCCTCTGCGAGGCGAGCAGAACTCCGGCGGTGACGGCGGCGATCCCCACCACATGCAGCCGCCATGGCGTTCCGTAAAGGAGACCACCGTAGGCGTGGTGAGCGCTCGTCAACAGCAACGTCGCGAGCGAGGCCTTCACGGAATCGCTCACGCCTCCTGAGTCCATCGACTGCAGCCTTGTCATGACGCACGCCTCTCTCGAAACGAGCTCACTTTCGTGGGCTCACATGAACCACGGGGAGAGATGTGCCGCGTGCGCGGGTAGAGTGCGAGTGAGCCTCGAACACATCATCGATGCGGCCCACGCATCAATCCGACCTCGTATGTCACTGCCCTCACTCTCCAACATCGACGCCTTCGTCCGAGCCGTGGAGGACGGAGACTTCACGCAAGCGGCGCGAAGGCTCCGCATCACCGCCTCCGCCGTCAGCCGCCGCATCGCCCGCTTGGAGGAAGAGCTGGGGGTGCGCCTCTTCCAACGAACGACACGTGTGCTCCGCATCACGGATGACGGGCGCGACTTCTATGCGCGCTGCCAGCGCATCCTGGCGGAGTTGGGTGAAGCCAAGGAGTCACTCGCCCGCTCCCGCAACCGCCCCACGGGGCTCGTACGCGTGGAGGTACCGCAGGTCATCGGGCAGCTCGTGCTCACCCCGGCCCTGCCTCGCTTCCTTCAGGCCTATCCGGGTGTCGAGGTTCATCTGACGATGCGGGACGAGGTGGTGGACCCCATCACCGAGGGTGCCGACGTGCTCATCCGCATGGGACCGCTGACAGATTCGCGGCTGGTGGCGCGCGGCCTGGCCACGACCCGGCTGGTGGCCGTGGCAGCGCCGGCCTACCTGAAGCAGCACGGGACACCGGCCACACCCGAGGACCTGTCGCGCCACCAGTGTCTCGGCTTCCTGCGCCAGGGCGTCGTGGGTGAGTGGCGCTTCAAGGGCGCCGAGGGCATCACGCGCGTCGTGCCGCGCGGAGCGTTCCATGTCAGCCAGGGAGCCACCCTGCGCGACGCCGCGGTGATGGGGCTTGGCATCACGTGGATGATGGACTTCATGGTGACGCGCGAGCTGGCTACCGGTGCGCTCGTCACCGTGCTCGACCCCTACGTCTGTGAGGAGCGCCCCATCCACCTGCTGCACCCACCCAGCCGGCATCTCCCCTCCCGGGTCCGAGTGTTCCTCGACTTCGTCAAGACGCTCTTCGCCACTTCCCGGGCGACGCACGGATAGCCGCCCGACACAGGCGTCATGACAGGAGCGTTCGCCAGGCGACGAGGGAGTCCCGGTGCTCAAGGAGCAAGCGGCTCCAGGGCTGGTCATCGGATACGAATGCGAGGAACCGGGCGATGGCGTGTCGTTGGTCGTGGGTCCATCGACTCATCGCATCGGTTGGCGAGAGCTCCAGGAACGTCAGCAGCGTGAAGAACTCGCACTGTCCCGCCGGGTGGTGGAGCGCATGCGAGAGGAAGGCTGGCACGTAGAACGACCACGCGCTGGCATCGAGCCAGAGATAGACCGAGTTCTTCTCGAACGCGCGCTCGAGCTCGCCATCCGGGAGCTTCCTCCAGTCGCGAGTCTCCGCGCTCGCTCTCGCGGCCTCGACTTCAGCCTCGAGCACCACCCGAAAGGCCCGCTCGTCCTCCAGCACCGCCTCACCCAAGGGGCGCCCCACGAGCGGGGTGGGGGGAAAAGCCTCGTGGATGCAGCGCAGGACCGACGCACGCCTGTCGTGAACACCGAGGCCATGCATGAGCGCCTGCGAGAGAAGCGAGGGGCGCACGTGAAGTTCCGCAAGCAGGCTTCGGAGGCGACGTCGCGTCTCCTCGCTCGGGTCCTCGGCGACGGTGACCTCGACGAAGCGTGTGAGCGTGGCCTCGAAGACCTCCCAGGGCATATCGAGCGGTCGCAGGAGGCGCCGGCCGTGCTGCCTCACCAGCCCGGGATTGGCGAAGGCTTGCGCGAACAGAGCAACGAGGGATGGGTCGGCATCGGGCATCGGCCGTGTTTGTAACACTGACACGAAGACCGTGACCTGCCTGGACTCGTCGGCCCCTGATTGGCTGCCGTCGCTCTCCGTGTGCGACGCCCCTTCGATGCAGGGCTCGCAGCTTGGAGGCTCGGTCAATCACCACGCCGCAATTGGGTGAGATGTTTCCGCCTTCATGGGGCCGGGGTGTGACGATGCCCGTCTCCCGCTGGGGCATGGCACCTCATCACGAGAACTCGTTGGCCACGAAAATCCGTTGTCATGACATTGACCGTGCGCCGGAGCCTCAACGAACCTGGATGCCCAGGGCCTTGAGCCGGGAGGCGAGCGTCGTCGGCGCCAGCCCCAGAAGCTCGGCGGCGCCACCCGGCCCGTACACCTTGCCTCCCGCGGCGGCCAGGGCGGCCTTCAGGTTCTCCTTCTCCCTGCGGCGCCATTCCTTCTCGGTGATGAACGAGGAGGTGGCACCGGAATCTCGGGGCCGAACGTCTCGCGACGAGGTCCCACGGGCGTCCGGCAAGGCGAGATCCAACCGCAACCGCCCGCCTCGGGAGAGGATGACGGCGCGAGACAGGACGTTCTCCAGCTCGCGGACATTGCCCGGCCAGTCGTAGCGCTGGAGTGCCTGCATCTGGGCCTGGGTCATCTTGGGCGGCGCGAGGTTGAGCTTCGCGCAGACGCGTCCGAGCAGATGCTCCGCGAGCAGCGGAACATCCTCGAGCCGATCACGCAGGGGCGGGACCTCGATGGGGAAGACGCTGAGCCGGTAGAAGAGGTCCTCGCGGAAGCGGCCCCGGGCCACCTCGGTCTTCAAGTCGCGGTGGGTGGCCGCGACGATGCGCACGTCCACCTTGCGGGTGACGTCCTCGCCCACGCGCTCGAAGGTCCCTTCCTGGAGGACGCGGAGCAGCTTGCTCTGGACATCGAGGGGAATCTCACCCACTTCGTCCAGGAAAAGCGTCCCACCGTCCGCGGCCTGGAAGCGGCCCGCGCGGTCCTTGAGGGCTCCGGTGAAGGCGCCTCGCACGTGGCCGAAGAACTCACTCTCGAAGAGTTCGCGAGGGATGGAGGCGCAGTTGACGCGAATCAGCGGACGCTCGCGCCGAGGGCTCTGCTCATGAAGGGCCCGGGCGATGAGTTCCTTGCCCACCCCCGACTCTCCGAGCACCAGCACGCTGGCGGTGGTCGCCGCCACGGGTTGGAGCTGCAGGAGCACGCGCCGAAGCGCCTCGCTCCGGCCGACGATTTCGCCGAACGAGAGCGCTTCCTTCACCTCTTCGCGCAGGTAGTCCCGCTCCAACTCGAGCTGGGCACGCAAGCTCGCCACTTCCTCGAACGCGCGCGCGTTGGTGAGCGCCACCGCGGCATGGTCGGCGAAAGCGCGCAGCCAGGAGAACTCCGCGCGGCCCAGCTTGCGCCGGCTGAACACCGCCAGGACCCCCAGCACCTCGCCTCGGAAGATGAGCGGCTGGGCCGCGAAGCTGAGGATGCCCTCGCGCTCCGCCCAATCGCGGCGCACGAGCCAGCCCTCATCCTTCCCCGTCCACTGGAGGAGCACGGGCTCTCCCGTCGCCCCCACCTGCCCCACCTTGCGGACGCCGAGAGGGAACCGCCGGAAAGCTCCGTCGAGGCCCGTCCACTCCTCCGCACGCTTCCGAGAGCCGCCCGCGCTGGCGGCCAGGTGCAAGCATCGGGAGGTGTCCGGACATTCGGCGCGCATGGGACAGGTGCCGCAGATGTCGCCGGGGGCGATGAGCCAGATGCGCGAGAGCGCCACGTCCGGCTGCGCCGCCAACCCATGCGCGATGCGCGCGAGCAGCACGTCCACCGAACGGACCTGAGCCATGGCCAGGGAGATGGACTGAAGCGCGTCAGCGAACATGGCGCACCCCTACTCAATCTGGCGACGATTGACCACGAGAACTCGTGGTGACGCGGAGATGGAGGACACCGTCCCCCAGAGGGACAGCGCTCAAGCTCCGCAGGGCACGGCCTGTGCAAACCCACCCGACGAACCCGGAAGCACGCCTTCCCGAATCCACAGGAGCAGGACATGTCCGTTACACTTCGTCCTCCGTTCACGCAGGAGACCGCGCGCGCCAAGGTCCAGGCCGCCGAGGATGCCTGGAACAGTCGAGACCCGGACCGGGTGGCACTCGCCTACTCGGAAGATTCCGAGTGGCGGAACCGCACGGAGTTCTTCCGGGGACGAGAGGCCATCCGAAACTTCCTGCGCCGCAAGTGGGAGCGAGAGCTGGACTACCGCTTGATGAAGGAGCTGTGGGCCTTCACCGGGAACCGCATCTCCGTGCGCTTCGAGTACGAATGGCACGACGCGACGGGACAGTGGTTCCGCACGCACGGCAACGAGCATTGGGAGTTCAACGACGAAGGACTCATGCGTCGCCGCGACATGAGTGCCAATGACCTGCCCATCGCGGAGAGCGAACGGCGCCTTCGCTGAGCCGCCGGCCCGGCGCGAGCGCTGATGATCGGCTTGGATTCCTCGGGCCCCTGATGATGAGGACGGACCTGCGCCAGCGAGGGCCACCGCGCAGGCGTCCCGAGGAGGTGGACGGGTGCCCGTCTCCCCTCATGGGTTCGAAGGGGCGGCGAAAGCCCCGCCATACTCGGGGAGCGCGAACGCATTGGCCGCATGGGTGACGAGCTTTTCGAACACGTGCTCGAGCGGCTTCGAGGTGAGCAATCGGTAGAACTGGTTCCGCAGGAACAGCCCGGACCGAGTGCGCGGGGCGAAGAAGCCACCCACGCGCCTCGCGCCGCCTTGAGCCGGTGTCGCATAGGGCCGCAGCCGGGCCTCGAAGCGCGAGAAGGCGTCGGCGTGGGCATCCGGGCTCGCGAGCAGCTCACCCGCGAGCACATACGCGCCCACCATCGCGAGAGGCGTGCCCTGCCCTCCGAGCGTGCCGCCCCAGGCCGCGTCTCCGAGCAGGACCACGCGGCCCTGGGAGTACCGCGCAAGCCGCACGGAGCCGAGGGCGTCGAAGTAGACGTCCTCCGCGTCACGGAGCCCGTCCACGAGCTGCCGCGTCTTCCACCCCGCGCCCGCGAAGGCCGTGGAGACCGCTTCGCGCGCCACGGCCGGGGAACGCGCATGGGGGCCGAGGGGAGCACCCGTGAAGACAAACAGCGCGCGGACCTGCTCCACATCCTGCGCACTGGTGACACTGACCCCGCGTCCCGGCTCGCTGTAGACGACGCCGCGCTGCCTCAGCCCCAGCGCGTTCGGCAGGGTACAGCCCACGATGCGGTAGCCATGATGCATCAGACAGTCATGGGCCGCACCGAAGCGCAACGAGCGCACAGTCGAGCGAAGCCCATCCGCGCCGACCACCAGGTCGAAGCGTTGCGAGGCGTGCTGCTCGAACTCCACCTCCACTCCGCCGGGTATCTCGCGCAGCGCGGTGGGTGCGTCCCCGAAGCGATACTCCACCACCGCTCGCGTGCGCTCGAAGAGCAGCTGGCAGAGGTCTCCACGCTGAATCTCGACGTCTCCGCTCATCAGCATCGCGGGCAGCTCCACCAACGTCCGGCCATTGCCATCGATGAGGGCCTGCGCCCCCAACCTTGTTCGCCGTTCATGGATCGCCTCCCACAGCCCCATGCGCTCGAGGACGCTCCGGTGCACGGGGCCTCGGAAGTCCACGGCCTGACCGCCGGTGCGCAGCGAGTGGGCGCGTTCGACGCCGGTGATCCGCCAGCCCTGGCTCGCGAGCCACCCCGCGAGTGACGGGCCTGCGATTCCTGCTCCAACGATGAGGACATCGGGTCGTGCCATGATGCGTACGGTGCACGCGCGCCCCCGTCACCACAATAAAGCCCACGGCGATGTTGCCCGGTGTCCTAGCTCAGGCGGGCACGCCCTCCGGGACGTGCGGCGCTTCCGCGAACTGTACTAGTACACATCTCATGGGAATGGCCCCCTACCGACGCATCGTCGAAGACGTGAAGAGGCAGCTCCGCACCGGCGCACTCCAGCCTGGCGACCGGTTGCCGTCCACCCGGGAACTTGCTCGGCAGTGGAAGGTTGCGCTCGCGACGGCGGCACATGCCATGAGGGTGCTCGCGCAGGAGGGCATCGTGAGGGCTATGCCGCGTGTGGGCACTGTTGTCGCGGGCGGCTCCTCGCGGCAGGGTGCGGCGCGTGGCACGGCGGAGTCCACGCGCGAGCGAATCGTGCGCGCGGCGATCGCCATGGCGGATGACGAAGGCCTGCCAGCCCTTTCGATTCGTGGGGTCGCGTCGAAGCTGGGCCTGCCGGTGATGTCCCTCTACCGATACGTCGCCAGCAAGGACGTGCTGCTCGTGATGATGGCGGAGGCGGCGTTCTCGGAGGAGCCGTTGCCACGGGAGCCTCCGCCGGGCTGGCGCGCGCAGCTGGAACTGGCGGCCCGGTTGGAGTGGCGGATCTTCAAGCGCCACCCCTGGCTTGCGCGCGTGGTGAGCCTCACGCGCCCCCAGCCACAACCGGGGGCGCTCGCCTTCGCGGACTGGGTGATGCGCGCGCTCCTGGAGACGCGACTCCCGGCGCAGGAGATGGTGCGCATCCATGTGCTGCTCCACGCGTTCGTGCAGGGCATCGCGGTCAACCTCGAGTCCGAGGCCGACGCCCTTGCCCAGACGGGCATGAACGACGAGGAGTTCATGCGGCGGACCGAGCCCAGCTATCTCCGCTTCGCGACATCGGGGCGCTTCCCGCACTTCGCGAAGGTGCTCATCGACCTGCGAACGGGCTTCGACCTGGACTTCGATGAGCTGTTCGAGCTGGGCCTGCGCGTGTGTCTCGACGGCTTCGAAGCACGGCTCGCGCGGCGCTAGGGTGCGCTGAAGAGTTGTCGCACCGCGGATTGATTTGCGAAGTCGCGACGACTCAACGAGCCTGGTGTCACGACACCCCAGCGGCGCGCGGTATCACTCGAAGAGCGAGAGTTCCGCGAGTGAAGTGGGCGCCGCCCCTTTTCCATTCCCTCCCTGCAGCGCCAGTCGGACGAAGCGGACCGAGCGGGGTCCAGACAGAGGAATGTCGAGGAAGTTCTGGCCGTATCTCTGGATGGGCGGGTCCCAGGGATTGTCTGCGTCGCTCGCGGTCCGAAAAGTGCGGCCATTCCCCTGCATTCCGTGCTGGAAGGCGAGAGTCCGTTGAGCGAGTTCGTCCCACTGCAATCCGTCCTCGCTGCCCTCGACGACGAGCTTCGTCCCGAAAGTCTCCAGATTGCGGATGACCACGCGTGAGATGAGCGCGGGCGCGCCGAGGTCGACGCCGAGCTTCAGGGGATGGGTCGCGGGATCGTTGTCAGGCCACAGCTCGGAGACCTCCCGTCGCAGAAACACTCCATCCGTGAAGGGACACGGCCCGTCGAGCGTCGGATAGCACCGGGCGCCCCGGCTCAGGGGCCGCAGCGTTCCTGCCGGAAGGGAGAGCCGCTCGCTGCGCCACTCGAGCCGGAAGACGAGCCAGGCTTCGTGGCTCACCAGTGGCGCCCGCCGCCAGGCGCCCGCGCTCACCATCCGCACCTGCGCCTGCGGAGAGGCCTCGTCCTCGATGAGCCACGGGAACAAGACCCGAGGAGAAGTGACCTCGGGCTCGTCCCAGAGCAGTCCCCCTCCCCCGTGGAGCTGCCACGTGGAGACGGGAATCAGCGGAGACTGTCGGTCGCGACTGGGGGCTCCAGATTGTGGTGGTTCCGGCTCGTCGTTCGCCACCACGCCCATGGGCACCTGCGGTGTGGGTGGGGGCGGGGCAAAGGTCAGCATGGGGCCGGTGGGCCCCTCTTCCATCGCAAGCTGCGCGTCCCAGATGCGCATCACAGGAAGCTCGGTGTCGCCCCCGTTGCTCGACGTGAACGAGAGGAAGGCCCCCCGGTCGTTCTCGAGCGGTGTCGCGACCCGGAAGCGCTCGCGATACGTCGGACGGGGGCTGAGGTACCTTGTGTCCATGTGCTGCACGAGGTCGCCCGCGAGGATCTCCAGCGCGAAGGCCCCATTGGCTTGCGTGGTCACGGCTCCATAGGGCGTGTAGTTCATCACGTCCCGGAAGCGGCCCTGCGGATCGACGCTCAGCCCGCCCTCCAACACGAGGTCTGTCTGACTGAAGGGCGAGCCGTCTCCCCGGAGGGCCATGCTGTAGAGGAAGAGTGGCGAGTCCTCGAAAGGCTCACAGCCTGTGCTGCACAGGGCTGTCAGGACGAGCCCAGGCCAAAGGAAGGTGCGCATGTCAGTAAGTCCCTTTCAGGCCGAGCATGGGAAGAACGACGGGCACCCCCTGCCCCGTTCGGCGAAGCGCGGAGGATGTGGTGGAGTACTCGAAGAAGACGACCTCCTTCTGGACGGAGGCATTGAGCAGATCCAGCGAGAGCTCGAGCATGAAGTCATCCATGGCCCAGGCCTTGGATGCGCGCAGGTCCACGCGCCAGAAGGAAGGAAGGCGCGCGGCCTGGTCCCTGTCCTGGCGCACCCATCTGGGATTGCCCCTCGAATCCTCGGAGGGGCGCATGGGCGGAGGGGTGAGGTCGCCCGTTTCGGGCCGGCCGGTGTTGAAGTGCAAGACCGCCCCGACCGTGAAGCCATGGCCGAGCTTGCGACTGACGGCCGCGTTGAAGACGTGCTCCTGCTCGAAGGCGAAGGGCACGGTCGCCAGGACCGTGTCCGCGCGTTGATTCTGGTCATCGAAGCGCTGGATGCGCAGCCGTCGTCGGCTCTGGAGGAAGCTGTAGGACGCCCAGCCAAACCAGTCGTTGCCGAGCGGGTGGCGGACCTGCAATTCCAGACCGTAGGCTTCGCCTGACGCGGCTGGGTCAGAGCCAGCGAGGCCGCCTCGGCGGCGCCCCTCGAGGAGTTGCTGGATGTCGAACTCCACCGTTCGGAGCAAGGGATTGTAGAAGGCGTCGGCGCTCAGATCCCAGGCTTCATGGGGTTTCCACTCGGCGCCCACGTCAAGCTGGATTCCCTCCTGCAAGCCATAGCGAAGGCCATTCGTGTCCATCGCCGGGAGTTGAAGGAGGACGGTGGGCGCTTGGTGGAAGAGGCCCGCCCCGCCCTTGACCACGAGCGTCTGGGTCAAGGCGTGACGCACCGTCAACCGGGGCTCGAGTGTCGTGTGGGTACTGACCTGGAACAGGTGATAGGAATCCGCACGGCCCCCGGCGACGACGAGCCAACGAGGCGAGGGGCGCCATTGCAGCTCGACGAAGGCTCCGCCCATGTTTGCCTTTGAGCTGGGACGCGTGAGGGGATCGTCATCGGAGAAGTACTGGGAGCCAGCGGGTGCGCCATCGCCGGTGGCGACAACGGTCGCCCGGCGGTGCTCCAGGTCACCGCCCACGGTGAGCTGAAGCGTCTGGCCCCAGGCGCGAGTCCAACGGAGCCGTCCCGAGAGGCTCTTCTCCTGGAGCCGGAACTCCCCCAGCACGACGCGCGGAGGCCCTCGCTCGGTGCCAAAACCCTGGTCGTCCACGCCCGCGGTGAGGCCCAGCTCCAGGTTTCCCTCCGCGAGCGGGTGGGTGCCACGAAGATCCACCCGGTGGAAGCGGGTGACGAGGCTCACGCCGTTCGAAGCCACCCCTCGAAGCAGGCCATCTGGGCTCTCGAACAACGCTTCGGGGGAGTGCTCCGCCAGGGCATCGGAGCTGCCGAGTGCCAGCAGGCGCAGCGTGCCCTTTCCCACCTTCTGGTCGATGCGGGCCTGATAGTCCCAGAACTCCGAGCGGATCCGCGGC
Source organism: Myxococcaceae bacterium JPH2 (assembly GCA_016458225.1). Taxonomy (NCBI): domain Bacteria; kingdom Pseudomonadati; phylum Myxococcota; class Myxococcia; order Myxococcales; family Myxococcaceae; species Myxococcaceae bacterium JPH2. The sequence continues at coordinate 20,059 of JAEMGR010000001.1, forward strand.
GCGTCATCGGTCGACAGGGCGTTGACCACGAGCGAGCCGAGCAGCCCGGAGTAGCTCATCCGGCCCGCCACGCTGACGGAGGTTCCCGTGGAGGGAAGAGGAACCTCCAGGAAGACGCCACTGTTGATGACATCCAGGGTGACCGCTGCGTGGATCCTGTCCTCGCGCGGCCGGGAGATGCGGCCCTCGACGACACTTCCGAGCAGGCGGCCGTACTGAACGGGCGGCGCGCCCGGAAAGAAGTCGAGGGTCTCGATGAACTCGGGCTGGATGACGGCTGGCCCCAGCAGCAGGTGATACAGCATGGGGATGCGGACCCCATCGACGTAGAAGCCGGTGGACGCGGGCTGACCTCCTCGAACGACGGGATAGCCGAGGCCCGACGCGAGACTTCCAACCCCTGGCATCAGCATGACGACGCGGAAGGGATCGCCTTGCGTCCCAGGCACCTCGCGAATCTCCTGCTCATGGAGGCTGATGCGCGTCACCTCGGCGCGAGGGCGTTCGTCTCTCACGACCGTCTCGTAAGGGTTCACCCGCAGGGGCTCGAGGCGATAGATGACCTGGAGCTGCTGCCCCTCGGTGAGGGACTCCTCGAAGGTGGCGGGTTCGTAGCCAGGGGCGTGCACCTGGATGGAATGGGAGCCAGCCGGGAGGGACAGCACGAAGTGGCCTTCGGCATCGGGGAAGATGGCTTGCGTCTGCCCGTCGACGGTGAGAGCTGCGTCCGCGAGGGGGCGACGCGTGCCCTTGGCCCTGACGAAGCCCGAGACCTGCGTCGTCGCATGCTCCTCCACGGCCGGAGGCGTGAAGACGTAGGCGAAGCGGATCCGCGCCGCCACGGGCGCATCGCGCAAGGTCGCAGGAGTGAAGCGCAACCCCCAGGCGGCCTGGACGGCCGCGTCCGTGAAGCGCGAGTCCGCGCTCTCCGCCACCTTCACTTCGGACACCCCGCCCTGCTCGTCGATCAGCAGCTCGAGGGTGACGACGGCCGTCGTGTTCTCGAGTCCCTTGGGAACGGTGGCCGGGGAGTCGGTGAGCCGCGTGGGCGGAACGAGTTCGGAGCTGTCCCCATCGCCGGTGAACCCGCGCGCAGGGACAGCGCCCTGGACACGCAGTCCCCCGTCAGCGGACTGGACGTCGAGTTCAAGGACCCGAAGCTCCTCGGGGGGCGCGCCTTGCGCCAGGGCGGGCGCTGCCGCCAGGAATATCCAGAGCGCGACCAGTTTCCCAGTCGGGTGAGACGACAGTCGAGACATGCACTCCCCTGTTCCCGGCGCGAAGCGAAATGGACGGCGGGGCCCCCGGGATTGGCGGGGACGCTCCCGGCAGGTCGGAAGGGGGAACGGTGTGAGGCCTCGCATCCGGCCACGGTCTCGGCCAGATTGCCCTCGCACGATTTCCTGTCCGCTTTTCTGGGGCCCAGTCGTTTCCTTCCCGCGCATCCATCTGGAGCACCCCCGAGCCGTGGCCACCGACATTCAGAGCGCCTACCTGCGCTACTTCCCGTTCATCCGGGAGAAGTGCCGCCGGATGCTGGGCGACTCCGACGAGGCACAGGACGTGGCGCAAGAGACCTTCATCCGGTTGTGGAAATCGAGGCTTCAGACCCATGACCCGCGCCAGGCGACCGCGTGGATCTACCGGACCAGCACGAACCTCGCGGTGGACAGGCTCCGCCAGCGCCGGAGCGCGCCCATGCGCGAGTCCGCATCCCTGACAGAAGTCCCCGACAGGCGCTCCACGGAAGCCATGCTCCAGCAGCGCCAGGAGCTCCAATCACTGGCAATGCACCTGCCCCCTGATGTGCTGGAGGTGGCGTTGATGAACCGACTGGATGGCCTGACCCAACAGGAGATTGCCGACGTGCTCCAGGTGTCCGAGCGAACGGTGCGGCGGCTCCTCCAGAGACTCGACGAACAGGTAGAGCAGTTGAGGAGGACCCTCTGAACATGACCGCCCCCCCCGGACATCCCTCCTTTCTCGAGCTGGATCGCGCGGCGCTTGGACTGCGGAGCCCTTCTCTGGAACAGCACCTCGAGACCTGCACCGGGTGCCGCGCCTATCTGAGCCGGGTGAAACAATCAGAGCCCGTGCCCGCGTGGGCACGAGCGCTCGACACCGACCGCAGGGCGGACGAGCGGGTCGCGTGGACCCGCTGGGCGTGGCCCCTGCTTGCCACCGCCGCGCTGGTTGCGGGGCTGTACGTGATCATCCCAGGCCACTTGAGCGAAGCGGCACCGACCTTCGTGGCGACCAAGGGCGCCCCCGCTGTCGCCGTCTACATCAAGCGTGGCGAGCAGGTCTTCCTCTGGGATGGCCAGGCCCCCCTGGCGCCGGATGACCGACTCCAGCTCCAGGTCGTCGCGGGGGAGCACCATCACATCACCGTGGCGGTGCAGGCGCCGGAAGGACCTGAAGCATGGACTGTGCTCTATGAGGGTCCCGTCTCGCCTGGTCAGGAAATGGCCGTGCCCATGAGCTTGCGAGTGGACGCCACCGAGGGCGAGGAGCGCATTCGCCTCCTCTTCAGCGAAGAGGCGTTGCCCGAGCCTCAGGCCGTTGAACATCTCTCGGAGGCGTCCACGACCGCGACGCTCTGGACCACCGAGCTTCGCTTCCGAAAGAGCACCCTTCGATGAATGGACTGACGAGCATGTGTCGTGTCCTCCTCCTGGTCTCGTGGCTGGGCGCCGCCCTCGCCTGGGCCCAGCCGGCGTCTGTCATTCCGCCCGCGCCGAAGCGGATGGCGGTGGTGGTGGGCTCCAACTCAGCGGTGCTCGGCCGGACCGCCCTGCGCTATGCGCACGTGGACGCTCGGCAGATGGCGGACGTCCTCATCCAGGTGGGCGAGTTCCAACCCGGAGATGTCGAGCTGTTGCTCGACCCGGCGCCCGAGGCCATCCTGGCCGCGCTCGACCAGAAGCTTCGGCGCCTGCGCGCGACGCCCGGGCCGACGCTGCTGCTCTTCTACTATTCAGGCCATGCGGACCAGCAGGCCCTGTACCCCCACGGAGAACCCCTCGAGCTGGCCGCGCTGAAGCAGCGCATCGAGAGCCCCGACGCCACGGTGCGCCTGGGCATCATTGACGCGTGTCGTGGCGGTGGCTGGACGCAGACGAAGGGCCTCCACGCGGACGCGCCGTTCGAACTCGCGGATCCGCTCCACGTCCAGAGCGAGGGCTCGGTGCTCATCGCCTCCAGCTCCGGCTTGGAGAATGCCCATGAGGCGGCGGCCGTGGAGGGTTCGTTCTTCACCCACCACTTCGTCGCGGGACTGCGAGGTGCCGCCGACGTCGCCGGAGATGGGGAGGTGTCGATGCTCGAGGCCTTCACCTATGCGAAGCAGCTCACGATTCGAGACACGGCGGTGTTCGCGGACCAGCCGCAGCACCCGAGCTTCGACCTGAACCTGCGGGGCCGCGACGACCTGTCGCTCACCCGCGTGGCGACGGGTGGAAGCGTCGTGGTGTTGCGCCAGCGTCGGGGGCCGCTGCAGGTGGTGCAGGCATCAGAGGGCCTGAGCGTGCTCGAGCTGCCCGCGGGGGAGCGGGAGGTGAAGGTCGCGCTCCGCCCAGGACGCTATGTCCTGATCCGCAAGGTCCCGGACGGCCCGGTCGCTCTCGAGTTCAACGTCCAGGCCGAGCAATCACTCCTCATCGAGGAGGAGTCCCTGGTACCGGCGAGCTTTGCCTCCATCACGGCGAAGGGGCCTGAGGCCAACGGGTCGTCTCCGCCGAACAACGCGGACCGGCTGCTGACGACGAATCTGCTGTCTCTCGCTTTCGGTGCGGCCGTTCAGTTCGAGTATGCACAGGCGCTCTCCCCAGCATGGATGCTCACTGTCACACCATCACTTTCGGCTGGCTCGGAGCCAATAGCTCCGGCGGGCTCGGATGACTGGGCTTGGGCTGGCTCGGTGAAGAGAATCAGCCCAGGGCTGCAGGTGGGAGTCCGCTACCATCCCCACCAAAACGCACCTGCGGGCCTCTACGTCGGAGCACAGATGGGTGTGACGGCCGCGCTCCTGAGGCGGGACGATGGCTCGATGAACAGGGACAAGAAGACATTCCTCTCGCTGCTCTCGAACGTCGACGTGGGCTACTCCTTTCTCTTCTGGAACCATGCTGCCTTGTCGCTTGGCATGGGTGTGGAAGGTGTCGTCGTGTCGCAATACGATGCCATGAGGCAGTTCCTCGTTCAGGCTGGCGTCGAACATCCATCCGGGCATGTGCTGTTCGGCCTCTACCCGAAGATCGCGGTCGGCGCCGCGTTCTGAGCCGGAGCAAAGCCTTCGCGCTGGTTCGAGCGGGCGTGTCACCGCGCCCCATGCCGGGCGCATTCTGTTCACGCCTCGACACACTTCGCGCCTGAAGGCAGCACCGTCTGGCCCAGCGCTGCGCGGCAGGCCACACCCAGGTGACTCACCCGGGACACCGCCCAGTGCCCTCGTCCGCAGGTCGGACTGGAAATAATGAGAGGAAACATTTTCCTCGCCATTCAGAGAATCCAACTTACGGACGGGATGCTCTCCCCCTTCCCCGGACGCCCTCATTCCCCCGGAGCACTTCATGGCCGTTGGTGGCGCGGGTTCGTCGAGCAGCAGAGGCAGCACGGGTTCTTCCGCCGGCAAAGGACGCACGGGCTCATCGGCCAGCAAGAGCGGGAGCATGGCAGCCGGTCGCGCGGCGGACCGGGCGAGCGTAAAGGGCTACTCCGCCGACAGCAGGACCTCGAAAGCCAGCACGAAGTCGGGCTCCATGGCCGCGGCTCGCGCGGCGGACCGGGCGAGCGTGAAGGGCTACTCCGCCGAGAGCAGCTTTTCGTCGAAGAACACCATGGCCGCGGCGCGAGCCGCTGATCGCGCGAGCGTCCTCGGCTACACGAGCGGCTCGCTCCGCAAGGGCGCGACGAACGAGGCGTCGGTCCGGTCGCTGCAGGATCGCCTGCGCTCCTCGGGCTTCAATCCTGGCAAGACGGACGGCAAGTTCGGTCCCGCGACGGAGAAGGCGCTTCGCAGCTACCAGCGCGCCGCGGGACTTCCGGTGGATGGCGTGGCAGGGCGAAAGACCTTCGACGCCCTCAACGGCGTCTCGAGCTTCACGAAGAACAAGACGCCCTCCGTGAGCACGGCTTCCACAACGGGCCGGCCGTACCAGGCCATGGCCCGTCTGGCGGAGCAGCACGGGCTCACCGTCACTTCGACCACGGGCGGACGGCACAACACCCACTCGAAGCACTACCAGGGGCGAGCCATCGACGTGCGCTCCCGCGGCGTGTCTCAAGCGCGCCTCGATGCCTTCATGGCCGACGCTCGGGCGCAGGGCTACACCGTGCGCGACGAGCGGACGCGCCCGGCGGGCCAGCAGGTCTGGGGCGGTCCCCATATCCACATCGAGCGCTGACTCGTTGGCGGAAGCCCGCCCTCGCGAAGTGAGTCAGGCGGGCTTCGGCCACCGCTTCGTCTTCACGTACTCGCGCTTGAGTTCTGGCTTGGGATCCGGCGCGTCGATGGGCTCCTCGATGATTTCATACAGGCCATGGTCAAACGGCCTGCCTGGGGCTGGCGCCTTGGGGACGAGCCGCTCGCGCTTGCCCGCCGTCGCCTGTGCCTTCGCGCGATAATGGCAGTAGGGGTTGTTTCCCGGCCGCCCGAACAGGGCATGGGCCGTGAAGCTGCACCCAGCCATGCAGCTCTCCGCGAAGGGACAGGTGCGGCAGAAGCCCCAGAGGTCATCCACCGTCCGCATCCGCGAGAATGCGAGTTCGGGCGTGTCGTTCCAGATGCGCTCGAGCGATTGCTCGCGCAGGTTGCCTCCCACGTAGTGAGCCGTCTGCAGGGAGGGGCACCCCTTCACGGCGCCATTGGACTCGATGCCCATCACGTACCGGCCCGCCTGACAGCCCCGCCAGTGGTCTCGCCCGCCTGCGTGCAACGAGCGCAGGAGCGCCTCCTCCGGGCCGAAATAGCCCAGGTTGTTCCCTGGCATCACCGTGATGCGGTCCTGGCGCGCCCGCTCCTTCAGCCGTGCGATGCGTGGCATCAAGTCCATCAGGTCCCACGGCTGCAACAACAAGTCCGGACGATCCGCCGCGCGCCCGAGCGGCGCCGTAATCTGGACCTGCCACGCGCCAATGCCTTGCGTCTTCAGGTGCTCGTACAGCCCCTCCAGGTCGCCCTGGTTGAGGCGGTTGAGATTGGTGTTGGCGGCAGTGCGCACCCCGGCAGCCTTCAGATACCCCAGTGCGTCCGTGGCGGAGGCGAAGCTCCCCCTCGCCGCACGCATGATGTCGTGGGTGGGCTCCAACCCATCCACGCTCACCGACGCCGCATAGAGCCCCGCGCGAGCCATCTCCAAGGCAAGCTCCGCCGTCACGCTCCGGCCGCCTGTCGTCAGGCCGGGCCGGATCCCCGCGGCCTTCAGGGCCTGGATGATGTCGAGGAACCCTGGATGCAGGTACGCCTCGCCCCCAATGAGCACCACCTCGCGGGCGCGCATGGCCGCAAGCTGCGCCACCACTCCGAGGGCTTCCTGCGTGCTCAGCTCCCCAGCGCGAGCGGTACCGGCCCGAGAGCCGCAGTGCGTACAGGGCTGATCACACGCGAGCGTCAGCTCCCAGACCACATAGGCCGGGTGGTAGTCCGTTGAACTCACGTCCATGCGCCGGTTCGACATGGACAGCAGCCTATCGGAAGCGTCCGGGATACCGGCAGCTGTGACATCTGCGTCCTGCCCCGCAATCGGGTGCACATCGCGGTGAGCAGCGAGACATGGGACTCCAGGCACTTGCCGCCGGCACAGGGATTGCTGTGTGGCGCCCCACTCCGCGTCCCCCTCCGAGAAGGATGGCCACATGCCCAACCTGTCCGACTGCCCGTCGTGCCAAGGCTTCAACCCGCCCTCCGCCACCGCATGTCTGCACTGCCAGCACCCGCTCGAGAGTGCCCCTGCACGCATGTCGAAGTCATGGGTGGCATCCCTCTGGACGATCGCGGGCGCGAGCGCAGCGGCCCTCACGCTCATGGCCTGCTACGGAATGCCTTGCGAGGATGGGACGCACCGTTGCTACGAGCTGCCGCCGGACTGCGATGTGACGGACGCGGGCACGCACCAAGCAAACCCTGACGCTGGCGACGCAAGCTGTACACCCGTAGACGCCGGAACCCAGGCAGATGCAGGCAGCACCGGCTGAAGCCTTGCAACCGGCTTCCCCGCGCCCTGCATCAGACACACTGCAACCATGATGCGGGGCCCCCTGTCACGCAGACTGAGTCTCTGCCTGCGATTCTTGAAGGCCTACGGTTTTCGCGTCGGCCTCTCTCTTCGCGAGGATGGGCGCACTGACGGGTCCCACCAACAGACTGCCCATCCAGAAGAAGAAGCCGAGCGTCGGATACAGCAACTCCAATTGCCGGTCCGCGCTACCGGCCTCGTCCGCGGGGATGGAGTGCAGGTACCAGGACAAGCTGGAGAGGCCGACGAGCACCGCCACGACGCCGACCCAGAAGGCCCCGCGGTACTTGCCCAGCAGCAGCAAGATGAGCGTGAGAAGCAGCAGGGGATTCGCGAACCAACCCCACAGCATCACGAACGCGCCCATCCAGCCGAGGAGGAGCAAGGTCGCGCCCCACATCGAGTCCTCCTTCCCCGTCCCGGTGTTGAACAGAACGAGGGCGGGCATGGCGCAGCCCAGGACAAAAAGGATCGCCGACAAGGCGGTGGCGGTCGCCCGGGTCAACCGAAGCGACGAGGCACGTGCAGCAGGGAGTCCAGCGGGGCTTTGCACCATAGGGCCGCAGACTCTACTCCCCGACGATTGGAATCGGGTCGCCTGGCTGCCCTGGACGAGGCCCACAATGCCAGCGGTGCACTCGAATCAGCGGCTCAGCGCTGCGCGGCCTCCAGGGCTGCCTTCAGACGTGCATGTTGGCGCCGCATCGTGTCGCCGAAGAGGTCCGGGTTGTCGGTGCCACGCGAAACGATGAGCGCGCCCTGCACTGAAACCACGAGGTCTTCGGAGAGTTCGCGCGCGGTGGCCGCGCCGACGCCGGCCTCCGTCAACATGGCGGCAAGCGCCTGCATCCACCGTCGGAAGGACTGGGTCAGCTCGGTCTGGAACGCCTTGCGCGCGCTCCCTGTCACGAGCGCCGCGAGGATGCAGGGCCGCGTGCCGCCACCGTAGAAGGAGCGCAGGGCCGCGAACATCGCATCGAGACGACGGAGGGGAGGCCGCTCCGCGGTCAGCGCGTTCACGATGTCGCGCTCGAGCCACGCCCCCGCCTGCTCGAGCACGGCCGCGCCCATGTCGTGCTTTCCGCCCGGGAAGTAGTGGTACAGGCTCGACTTGCCGAGGCCGGTCGCGGCCGACACGTCCGTCAGGCTCGCGCCGTCGTACCCGCGCTCTCGGAAGATCTCGAGCAGCCGCGCGACGATCTCCTCACGGGACATGAGTGGAGCTGGCATGGGTGACCTCTCTGTACCTTTCGGTACAGGTTAACGCCCCGGCTCCCGGCCCTCAAGCGGCGCCGAGCACGACGAATTGCGGCGCGAAAATGGCCCCATTATGTACCGAACGCTCGGTACAACCCGCTGCACCTCGGAGCTGAACATGTCACCCACGCAGAATGTTCTTCCCACGCATCGCGCCTTCGGCCTGCTGGCCGCAGCCGTGCTCGCACTCGCGCCCTTCTCCCCCGCGCAGGCCGCCGCCCCCCAGAACACCGCCGAGAAGCAACGGGCGGATTCGCAGGTGCGCTACCGCACCGTGAGCATCGACGGAGTGGAGGTGTTCTACCGGGAGGCGGGGCCGAAGAATGCGCCCGTGCTGCTGCTGCTCCATGGCTTCCCCACGTCCAGCCACATGTTCCGCAACCTCATCCCGGCCCTCGCCGACCGCTACCACGTCGTGGCGCCGGACTACCCGGGCTTCGGACAGAGCGCGGCGCCAGAGCGCGGAACCTTCGCCTACACCTTCGACCGCTACGCGGACATCGTGGGGAAGATGACGGAGCAGCTCGGCTTGCAGCGCTACGCGCTCTACGTCATGGACTACGGCGCGCCCGTCGGCTTCCGCCTCGCGACCCGCCACCCCGAGCGAGTCACCGCGCTCGTCGTGCAGAACGGCAACGCCTACGACGAAGGCCTCACCGGGTTCTGGGATCCCCTCCGGAAGTTCTGGGGCGACCCGAGCACGGCCAACCGCGAGGCGCTGCGCTGGCTCACGTCCTCGAAGGCCACGAAGTGGCAGTACACCAACGGAGTGCCCGACACGTCCCTGCTGAGCCCTGACGCGTGGACACACGACCAGGCGCTGTTGGATCGACCGGGCAACGCCGACATCCAGTTGGATCTCTTCTACGACTACCGCACCAACATCCCCCTGTACCCGCAGTGGCAGGAGTACTTCCGCAGCCAGCGCCCGCCCACGCTCGTGATGTGGGGCAAGAACGACGAAATCTTCGTCGCAGCGGGTGCCGCCCCTTACCTGCGTGACAACCCCAAGGCCGAGATCCACATGCTGGACACGGGCCACTTCGCGCTCGAGACGCACGGTCCGCAGATGGCCGAGCTCATCCGCGACTTCCTCGCTCGCAATCCAGCCACCCGGCGTGCCGGTCGCTAGTGCCTCGTGCGGACGGAGCCGGCTTCAAGGCCGGCTTCGTCCGCGACGCCAATTGCCCAAGTCGAGCCTGTTGCCCTAGGGTCCGAACGTGACGGGGCGCTTGTTGGAGTGACCCTCGGATGGCTGACGCGTCGCCCGGGAGATTGCGCCCCCCCAGACCGCACGGGAGAGACCTCATGGGAAATGGACCTCGAATTGGCGGGCCCAGGCCGCAGACGACGACCCACGTCACGCCACAGCATTCGGCCACCCCCCAAGTGCAGGAAACGCATCCGGTGCAGCCGCAGACCCCGGTACAGGGAGGCCCTCCGGGGAACTCGCACCAGACCTCCGGGTTCTCGACGACCACGCCGCCTCCCAGCACAACCCCGCCGCAGCCGCATGTGACCATTCCCACCCGGCACAATTCCCTGGGTTACTCCCGGCCGGCGTCCCCCCAGACCACCGTCGCCGCGACGACGAGCGCCGCGGAGGTCTCCTCGAGCCGCCCCGCCTTGACGCTCGCGGACCTGAAGCCCGGCGACGTGCTGCTCAAGGTCGGCGTGCAGAGCAGCACGCACAAGGTCATCAAGTTCGGACAGTCACTCCAGGGGACGAGCGGCTCGAAGGGGAACAGCGAGACCGTGCACGCCGCCATCTACAAGGGAGATGGCCACCTGCTGGAAGCAACGGGCACGGGCCTGTCCAAGGCAGAAGTGGAGAAGGGCTGCACCTGGCACGTCTACCGCTTCAACAACGAGACGGTCGCCCAGAACGCCGTGCACATGGCCGAGCATCACACGGCCATGCGCCAGAACGGCATCGTGGAAGGCTACGGCGACTACGCGACGGCAGGCGCCGCGCTCTCCGTCCTCAAGGGGCAGGGAAAGTCCGACACCGACAAGTTCTGGAACGGCGACCAGAAGGCCTACAGCGAACAGGACAAGAAGGACTTCTTCTGCTCGCAGCTCGTCCTCCGGAGCTACGGCGAAGCGGCGAAGCTTGAAGGCGGTGGGCAGCCCGTCATCCCCATGGATGGACACACTCGCAGCAGCCCCCGAATGCTGGAGCACATGATGGAGTCGGACGCCGCGCAGTGGAAGTGCGTGGGGAGCCTCCGGCTCGAGTAAGCCCCTCACCTGCTCACCTTCGGCGGCGCCTGTTCGCGGACATCAATTCATCGGCGCGCCGTGCTCACGCCAGGCTCCGCGGCGAAGCAACTCCTCGCGCAGCTGGGCCCGTGCACGGTGCAGCCGGGTCTTCATGGCGGCCAGCTCCAGCCCCAAGGCACGACAGACCTCTTCGCCCGACAGCCCCTCGAGGTCTCGCAGGATGAGGACCTCGCGATAGGCGGGCGCGAGGCTCGCGATGGCCGCGTGGACGGACTGGATCAGCTCCCATCGCTCCAGCGCCTGCTGTGCATCGGGCGCATGGGGCTCCAGGCCCGCGACCTCCTCGAGCCGCGCGCCCAGCGACGGGCGGCCCCGGACGAAGGGGCGGACCATGCGCAGACACGCATGGCGCACCACGCTCATCAGCCAGGAGAGGACGCCGGCATCGCGCTGCACCTCGGGGCGCTTCGCGAGCTTCGTGAAGGCCTCCTGCACCGCATCGTCCGCGTCATCGCCATCCCGGCACACACGCAGGCCAAACCGGTACACCCGGTCGTGGTACGTGCGCACCAGCACGGCCAGGGCCTCGTCATCCCCCCTGGCCGCCGCGGCGAGCAATGCTCCGTGCCCGGTCCCCATCAGCGCCCTGGCTCGATGGGGCACGTGGAGCGGCCCATCAGCGCGTAACCGAGGCAGCTCCCCGCCAGGGACGTGAAGAGCAGGTACGCCCCCATCCCTCCGAAGGCCACGAGCCGGACTGCCAGCGGTAGCGGTGTCATGACCGCACACGTTACCAGCGCCAGCCCGCCCAGGGCCCTGAACAGCCGCTCCACATTCCCGACATTTCGCTTCATGACGTCCTCCTTGCCCCAGGAGAAGTCACGTCGCGCCCCAAAGGATTCAGGGACCCATTCTTTTCTCCGGCCAGAGGGCCACCGCGACGGGGCGCAGTCCGGCGTATAGGGAGTTCCGACATGAGCCCCCACCGGATGGCGCCGGACGACAACCGCATCATCGACGTGCGCTTCGACGAGAAACACATCCTGCTGCATCTGGCGGATGGCCGAGTGCGAGCCACCCCGCTCAGCGCCCTCATTCGCGTCGACAAGGCCACGCCCGAGCAGCGGCGCGAATGGGTCCTCACCGAAGATGGCCGGGGCGTGAACTGGCCAGCGCTCTGGACTCCCGCCCCCGACGGCATGCTCAGCCTCTGGGCCATCGAACAGGACGCGCTCTACGAGCACGCCCTCGCGCAACTGCAGCACGCCCACCGCGACCTCGAGGCCCTGCCACCCGACGAACGCGAGCTGGTCGCGCTGTGGCGAATGGAGGCCGACATCAACAACGGAGGCTTCATGCAGTTCTTCTGCAACTGGGGCGAAGCGACCTGCCACCTCGCCATCGAGGCGCTGGGCAGGATTGGCGCCCAGGCCACCCGCCAGTGCCTCCAAGACATGCTGAGTGTCATTGCCCCCTATGGTGAGACAGAGGAGATGGTATCGCTGTCCGAACTGCCGGGAATGGTGACAGACGCCGAGCGGGACCGGATGTATGCGTTGGACCAGGCGTTCTGGAAGGCCCCCGACGCGCTCCCTCGGCTCGTCGTGCGGCATTACGCGCCACGCGTGGCAAACGTCACGGATTGAGCAACCCGGGAAGGACGAGAGCCCTCGACGAGGGTCCATCGGACTCGAAGGCCTGTCGTCTAGCGACCAAACGACGCTGGCCATCCGCGAGTTGCGCCCCAAGCCGTCGGGAACAAGGAAAGGTGTCACTCATTCCGCGAGGGGGACGGTCCATCCCGGACACCGTCCTGCGCCTCGGGGGGAAGACACTCAATGCGAAGCCGTCCTGGTGTGCCGTGGTCGTGGGGGCTGGGCGTGATGCTGGCGTTGTCGATGGCCGCGTGTGGTGTGGAGTCTCCGGCGGAGAAGGCGCGACCTCCGCGGGATGGAGTCTCGCGACAAGACGACCAGGCCTTGACGCAGGAGCGTCCGCAGGTCGCGCTGACCTGGGACCCCTACGCGGACGCGGTGTCGTCGGGCACCACGGCGACGGTGCTCAACGCGAACGCGGCGCTGGGCGCGCCGGACGGTCAGGCAGCGACGCTGCTGGGATTGCTCAACACGGCGCTGGTGCTGGACCTGGGCCAAGGGGAGGAAGGCACCGGCAACCTCCGCGTCTACTACCAGGGACTGTCGTTGGCGCTGGTGGCCACGGTGGACTTCCTGAAGGCGGATGGAACCCTCCTCTGCTCCAGTCCGTTGCACCTGGTGGAGCTGGGCCTGGGGACCCACGTCGCGGTGGCGACCTACCCGGGGAACGGGCCGTATCGCTACGTGCGACTGAGAGGCTCGGTGCTCGCGCTCTACCTGGTGGATGCGGTGGAGACCTCGCTACGGCCCTTCTGTGGGGATGGACTGCTGGGCGGGCTCGAGACCTGTGATGACGCCAATCAGGCCTCTGGGGATGGCTGCAACAGCGTCTGTCAGGTGGAGCCGGGCTACACCTGCACGGGCTCTCCGAGCGTTTGCGACAACAACTCAGCGCCGACGATCGCGAACGTCCACGTGACCACCCCCGAGGACACGCCGGTGAACATCACGCTCTCCGCTTCGGACCCGGATGGCGACGCCCTCACCTACTCCTACGCCACGCCCGGCCATGGCACGCTCACGCTCTCGGGCACGGCAGCAACGGTGACGTACACCCCAAACGCGAACTTCGCCGGAGAGGACTCATTCCAAGTCACGGTCTCCGACGGAAAGAAGCAGGCAACGGCCACCGTCTCGGTCACGGTGAGCCCCGTCAACGACGCTCCCGTGGCGGCCTCGGCCTCGGTGACGGTGAGCTACAACACGTCGACGCCCATCACGTTGGTGGCCACGGATGTGGAGGGAGCTGCGCTCACGTTCACGGCAACGACGCCCGCGCACGGAACCCTGTCCGGAACCGGCGCCCAATTGCTCTACACACCGGCTGCGGACTTCCATGGGGCGGACCAGTTCACCTTCACCGCCAATGACGGCGCGCTGACCTCCAATACCGCCACGGTCAGCATCACCGTCCGGGGGCCGCCTGCCTGCGGTGACAGCTACCTCGATCCAGGTGAGGTGTGTGACGACGGCAACCGCGTCGCGGGCGATGGCTGCCGAGCGGACTGCCAGGGCGTGGAGGTGTGCGGCGACGGCCTGGTCGACAGCGTGAAGGGCGAGCAATGCGACGATGGCGGCACGACCCCTGGAGATGGCTGCGACGCGACGTGCCAGCTGGACGCCTTCTCGAATGTGCCCCCCACCCTCGTCAGCGGGGCGCTGAACTGCACCACCGCCACCACGAACACGGGGCGCAAGACAGCCGTGGATGCACTGGGGCGCTTCTACGTCGTCATGAAGTGCGGTGGCGCGGTCTATGCCAGCGTGAGCGTGGACCGCGGACACACCTGGGTGGGGCCCACGCCCCTGGGCATCACCAATGCCGCGGAGGTCGCGATTGAAGGCGGCCCCACGGGAATCGCCTACGTCGCGGCCACGAGCGCAGGCTCGGTCCTATTCACCCGGACCGTCGACGCGGGGGCGACCTGGGAGGCGCCGCGAGTCCTCAGCACGGCGGCCAACCCCACCGTCAGCCTGGATTCCAGAGGCGACGCCCTCTACATCGCGGTCTCTCGAGGAAACACCACGGGGGTGCGCATTCTGCGGAACTTCACGCGAGGCGCGAGCGACTTCAGCGTGACGGACGTCACCCAGAACAATGCCTTCTTCGACGTCCTCGTGGACAAGATCAGCGGAGACGTCTTCTCGGTGAGCGACGACCCCTCCTTCCGTATCCACCGCAGCAGCGACCAGGGGACCACCTTCGGCGCGGAGAGTTCCCCACCGGGACAGGCGTACTACTCGGACTGGACGGGCTCCAATGGCTTCATCTACGTCACGGGCACCTTTGGGGACGACAACGTGGACGTCATCCCGATGTCCGCGCCGGGGACAAGCACCCAGGTTCCGGGGTTGCCCACGGACATCGGGCCCGGGCCGCTCCGGACCATTGACGCGGATGCGCTCGGCAATGGCTACATCGCGTCCCAGCGGGGGACGGGCGATATCCAGTTGGATCGGATGCTCGTGGGGGCCACGATGATCCTCGCCACGGATGCCAGGACGGTGGGGCCCGGCGCCTCGCCAGCGGTCGCAGCGCTCCCGTCGAACGGCGGCGCCTTGGTGGCCTATACGAACGGCACCAGCGTCTACGCCTCCGTCGTCGTGTACTGATTCCACGGGTCCTGATGCGCGCCTTCCTTTTCGTGAGGGAGGCGCGCAGCCGAGTTGACTCAGCCGAAGCCAGCGAGCGAGAGCAGTCCTGAACGATTGACTCCCACCCACCTGGCGCGACAGGTCCTGTCCGATTCTCAATCGCAGCGGGCAGCTCTTCGCGTCAGGTGCCTCCGCAATGAAACAGTTTGCCGCTCCAGCGCTACCCGGTCCGTGAAACTTCTCCTGCGTCCCGCCACAGTCCGTGCCTCGGGAGGCCACGGCTTCCCGAGGGTGACGAACACGGACAATCCGGTGAACAGGAAGGCGCATGGCTGAGCGACAGAACGGAACGGTGAAGTGGTTCAATGAGGAGAAGGGCTACGGCTTCATCACGCCCGAGAGCGGCTCGGACCTCTTCGTCCATTTCAGAGCCATCGAGGGGACTGGCTTCAAGAGCCTGAAGGAGGGGCAGCGTGTGACGTTCGAGGCGGTTCAAGGCCAGAAGGGCATGCAGGCAGATAAAGTCCAAGTTGTCGGGTGACCCCATTCGGTTTGCCTTCTCTGAGTAGAAGCCAAGCAGGAACTCTCGCGGGCCTTCGCTCAGGCGTGGGGAAGTGATGGCGCGACGGACTCGAGCGCGGGCCCTGTCTCAGGCCCCGCGCCACGTAGGACAAGACGAGGGATAGGCGCCCGAAG
Source organism: Myxococcaceae bacterium JPH2 (assembly GCA_016458225.1). Taxonomy (NCBI): domain Bacteria; kingdom Pseudomonadati; phylum Myxococcota; class Myxococcia; order Myxococcales; family Myxococcaceae; species Myxococcaceae bacterium JPH2. Next base: position 35,720 of record JAEMGR010000001.1, read on the forward strand.
CCCGCGGCCGCGCCCCGAGAGGAGCGCCCAGGCAAGCCAGGGCCGGGGCGCTTCCCAACCCACCGAGACCGGCACCGCGAGCTGTCCGCGCCCCCGGCACGAGGGAGGAGGACGGGCGCCATGAGGCGCCTGCCCGCTCCATGCCGCGCGGTGGGCGATGGGATTGACGCGGACCCGTCCGAGAATTATGAACACGTTCAATTTTGAACGCGTTCAATATGTCCCGACGAGAACAGGCCAAGAACGAGAAGTGGGAGCGCATCCGCGCCGCGGCGAAGCGGCTGTTCGCGGAGCGCGGTTACGAAGGGACGACGGTCCGCGCCATCGCGGAGGAGGCCGGCGTCGCGACGGGCACGGTGTTGGTCTACGGCGAGACGAAGGAGGCGCTGCTGCACGAGGTGTGGCGCACGGAGGCGATGCCCCTGGTGGAGGAGGCGGTGTCCTCGTTGCGCGCGGGGCCGTTCGTGACTCGGTGCATGCACCTGTTCACGCCGCTGCTGTCTCACTACGCCTCGCAGCCCGACCTGGCGCGGGTGGTGGTGAAGGAGCTGCCGTGGCTCACGGGAGCCGCCGAGGAGGCCCAGCGTCCCGCGCTGGCGCGGCTCCTGGGGGCGCTGGCGCAACTGGTGGATGAGGCGAAGGCGAAGGGCGAGCTGCGCGCGACGCTGGAGCGAGCGCTGGCGGCGGAGCTGGTCTTTGCCCTGTATCACTCGGCCGTCCTCCGCCTGCTCTCCCCCCTGACGAACGCGACGCTGGCCGAGGCTCGCGAGGGCCTCCGATTGGGGCTGTCAGCCCTGTTGATGGGACTGGGTTCGAGGAGATCATCGTGAAGGTGCTGATCGTGGGTGGAGGGATTGGCGGGCTCGCGCTGGGAGCCGCCCTGGCTCGCCGAGGGGTGACGGCCGATATCATCGAGCGGAAGCCCCAGCCGGCTGACGAGGGGGCGGGCATCGTGCTCGGGCCCAACGTGATGGCTGTGATGAAGGGCCTCGCGTTGCATGAAGACATCCTCGCGGCCGGGCATCCCGTGGACACCGCGCGCATCACGGATGCCCACGGGCGCGTGCTGCAGGAGACCGCCTACGCGGTGTCAGGACTGCCATTGCCAGCCACCGCCCTGCACCGTCAGCACCTCATGCGGGTCCTGGGCTCCGCCTCGCCCGCGCCAAGATTCGGCGTGTCGGTCTTGAAGCTGCTCGGCGTGGCCGACGGCGTGGACGTGGAGTTCTCCGATGGAGCGACGGGCCGCTACGACCTCGTGGTCGGCGCGGATGGCATCCACTCCACGGTGCGGACCTTCATCTGCGGCGAGGAGGTGCTCCCCCGCTACTCCGGCTACACGTGCTGGCGCGTGGTGGTGGACGGCCACTTCGGGGAGTCCGTGGTCGAGATGTGGGGCCGGGGCAGGCGCCTGGGCGTGGTGCCGCTGGGCGAGGGGCGGACCTATGTCTATGCCACGCTCAATGCGGCGCGCCGCGCGCCTCCGCCGTGGAAGGACCTCGCGGGGTTCCGCGCCGCGTACGCCGAGTTCTCGGGTCCCCCAGCCCGCGCCGCGCTGGCCGCGGTCCATCGGCTGGAGGGGATGCTCCACAACGACATCGAGGACTGCTCCGCGCCGCGATGGTGGAGGACCGGTGTCGTGCTCCTGGGTGACGCGGCCCATGCGGTGACGCCCAACCTGGGACAGGGCGCGGGGCTCGCCATCGAGGACGCCGCCGCGCTCGCGCAGCTCCTGATGACGATGGGCCCCACGGATGCGGCGCTGGCTCGCTACGAGAGCCTCCGCCGCCCGCGCGCGGAGCGGATCCTCGGCCGCTCCTGGTCGATGGGGCGGATCGCCCAGTGGGAGAGCCCGCTCGCGCGCGGCCTCCGCAACGCGCTGCTGGCCTGGACGCCCGAGTCGGTGACGCGCGCGGAACTCGAGAAGGTCGTCCGCGACATGCCCGGCGTACCCATCGGCTGACCTTCAAGTCGGCCGCAGCGAAACAACCCCAGAGGTTGGATGGGAGACCCCGAGGCTGTTGCATGTGCGCGCCGCCCGTCATCCTCCTCGCCACCCGGCTGAGACACGAGAGTGCAGACATCCGGCCGAGCGCCGGTGGAGCCCCGCGACCGCGGAGGAACGCACCTGCGTCCTCGCGGGACGCGGCCGCCCATGACCGCGAGTGTGAACCTCCAGGCAGTCCCTTGAGCGAGGCTCGGATCCGCCGCTGGCCCTGTGATTGCTAATGCAGTCGCGCGATGAACACCTGCATCGCGTTCGAGTTCCCAGACGACCTCCGGCGTCCACTCCACTCCATCCGACGAAAACGTCGCGTCCCCGCGCGGGATGGGTCGCGAGCAGGTTGATACCGACTTCCCCTGGAGTGACTCCAGGGGTTCGCCGCAGTCACCAGCACCCGCATTCCCTCTCCGCCCGCTGTCTCGGCTGACGTCAATCCCAGACACCTCCGTGGGACCCGTCTCTCTGACGGCGTCACGCGCGGGAGCTTGGGCATCAACGCCAGCGCGCTGTCGTCACCTCCACCTCAGAAGGGACCGTCCGTGACCACCCCCACCCCTCCGCCGCCGCCCTCCCCCACCAGCATCATCGGCATCCCCGCCGCCGACCCACTCGACGTCAATGGCGACTCCGGCGAGTTCCGCCTCATCCAAACCGGCTCCTCCATGGTGCTGGTCGGCGTCAACGACGACGACATGCTCCAGGGATACTTCAGCGACTCGACCGCCGCGTACCTCAGCCGCCCCAAGGGAAATCCGAAGCGGCTGGATCCCTGGACCGGCTTCACCATCCAGAAAGACTCGTCGCAGTCCGATATCGACTTCGAGACCTCGAAGCGCATTGGCGTGGTCGCGCGAGGCGGCTTTGTCTACATCTTCTGGATCGACAGCACGGGCAGCAACCTGTGCGCGACCCGGGTCGCCCCTGGGGCCACGCATACCGCGACGGACTGGTGTCTGGTTTCCCTGCCAGCGACCACGACGGGAGGCCCCACGAACCCGGTGAAGGTCTTCTCCAATGGTGTGTCGGCCTGCGCAGGCCTGCGTGAGACGGAGATCATCCTCAACTACACAAGCTGGGACACCTCCAGCAACTCAGCGGTGGTCTACCACCTGGTCATGGACACCCTGGGCTACAACTCCCTCGCCAATGACTGGGTTTGCCAGGTTCCGCGCTGGTCCGTGAAGATTCCCGTCACCAGCCCGGCCCAGACCTCCAACAACGCAGCCAACCTCGATATCCGCACCATCCTCCTGACCCAGCCGGGAGACAGCACCGCCACCACCACCGGCCCTCGCGTCAATTGCCTCATCGCGGCGCTGTGGGACAAGTCCAACAACACCACGACGACCTTCTCCTGGACGTTGGATGCCGACTGCCACGCCAGCGCCACCTCCGCGCCAGCCCCGATGCTCCTCCCGTGGCCCAATGCACTCAAGAGCCGCAAGGCCCTGGGCACGAGCCTGGCCGTGGACCCCGCGGGGAGACTCGTCGCGCTGTTCGCGGACAACACCCACAACAATGCGATCTCCTTCGCCGTGATTCAAGACATCCGGCCCCTGCGGCAGCTCAGCCCCTCGGTCGCCGCGCCCACGTGGAAGGAGTACGGAAAGATCTTCACGAGCGCCGCGGAGGACACGACGGGGCCGCTCTCGATGTGCTTCTCGATGGGAATCACCCCCCAGGCGAAGGCGCAAAACTCAACCACCCTGCCCATCATCCTGGGGATGGCATGGGTCCGTTCTTCGAGTTCGCCGGGCTCGCCCATCCAGATGTCCTCGCTGCAGTATGGCGACTTCGTCCTGCAGACCGCCCTGCATCCGCCGAAGCAGCAGAACACGGGCAGTCGTCTGCTCACCGCGGTCTGCGACCCGTTCCCCATGCCCCTCCCCGCGTCGGAGGTCTGGGGCAATGCCAGCCCGGATGGCATGGCCGACTGGAACATGTTCGATTACGAGATGAACACCACCCAGGAAGACGTGGTCTTGAATGAGATCAACTTCTCCGGGAGCATTGGCGCCCAGGTCTCCGTCGAGGCCCAGGCCGGCATCGGGGGAACCAAGTCGGGCGGCAGGGCCGGCGGCTCGGTGAAGGTCGGTGCGTCCGGGCACTTCGCCTGGCAGGACAGCAAGTTCACGGCCCAGAGCATCAAGGTGCAGACGAAGGCGTACCGTCACCCCTACTTCCCCCTCGATGACGGGTCTCCCTACCTGGTCCGCCCCTACGGGTGCTACTTCGGACGGTCGCTGTTCTGGCTGCGCTCCCAGTACGGAACGGCGGCGAACCTCGCCTTCAACCAGGACACCACCTACAAGCCGGCGCCGTTGATCGTGGCGCACTGGCCCGTCGCCTCGAAGGACTCCGATGAGACCGCGGCGGGTGACTTCTTCAGCTATGCCTGCACCCCCGGCGTGGTCGACTCCTATACCGAGGTGGCCATCAACGCCCGGATGTTCGCCCTGTACAACGAGTGCGTGAACAGGCTCCTGGCCTCCGGCATGACCCAGGCGCAGATCCAGCAGATCTTCACGGCTCCGGACGGGACGGACCTCAGCACGTTCTACACGGGCAAGAACTACGTCGCGGCGGTCATCGCGAAGTACGGCACGGACACCAACATGGACGGCCAGAAGTACCTCAAGTTCGCCATGAGCGGCAGCTCGGTCTGCGACGGCCAGTACCGGGTGTCGAACAGCGAGACCTCGGGCTTCGGAGTCCACCTGGAGATCAGCGCCTATGCGGGCTTCGTCAAGTCCACGGACACCTCGGTCCTGGGCATCGGGGTCTCGGGCGAGACCTACGTGGGGGGAACGCTCGACTTCTCGTTCTCATACAAGAACGACTCGACGACCAACACCTCGCAGGGCGTGGGGGTCTACACCTATCTGAATACGCTGGCACCGACGCAGACGATGTCCGCGCGGCTGTACATCCTCAAGGAAGCGTATCTGTGGGCGCTCGAGCTGAAGTACTTCCCGGCCATCGCGCGGGATTGGTACATCCAATCCCTCCGCAACGCGAAGGCGAACGGGGAGATCTCCTCGACCATCGACACGCCGAACCTGGACATGCTCGCCGGCACCACGTCCGCGGACAACACCCTGCTCTACGAGCAATCGCTGCCCACGCGCTTCATGTTCGTCGTCACGAGCTGGGATCAGGGACCGCAGGCGTATGCGCCCGTCAATGTGCCCATGGACCTGCCGGGTGGATACGACATCGCCACCTTCAACTCGGGCATCGGGGACGGCACGACCTTCAACCTGCCGGGGCCCTGCGACGTGGCGTATGGCGCGAATGGCCACTTCCGCTTCCTCCCGGGTGTGACGGGCTCCATCACGTTCAATCAGGCCACGTTCGGCAACCCGGGGTCGGGCACCACGAACAAGGGCTACTACCGGCAGGTCGGCTATCCCAACCGCACGGCGTACAAGGTCTCGCAGGACTTCACCAAGGTCTGCAACGAGGGCCAGTCGTACAACGTGGGCAATGAACCCGTGACGGTGGCCTTCGGAATCAACTCGAGCTGGAACGTCGTGGGAGGGATGACCGGGACCGTCACCGCCTCCGACAATGTCTTCGGAGATCCGGCGGTCGGCTCCGGCAAGGAGCTTCGGGTCCTGAACAAGTAGCCGGCGGTGGGCCCCCGGTGACAGCATCGTCACCGGGGCCATGGCAATGCCAGACAGCTGCTTCGGGTGGCGTCCTCCGAGTCCAGGGCTCACCCGAAGCGCTGGCGCCTCACCAGCGTCGGCGCACGGTGGCCTTGGTGCCGGTCACCAGGCTCGCGGCAGGCACGTCGTCGGCGACGACCGCTCCGGCCGCGACCACGGCGTCCCGTCCGATTCTGACCCCGGGCAGGATGGTCGCTCCCGCGCCAATCCACACGTTCTCCTCGACCTCGATGGGCGCGCCCGTGAGGTACAGCCGCCGGTCCCCCGGGTCGACAGGATGGCTCACGGTGATGAACGTGGCCTTCGGGCCAATCATCACGCCCTCGCCCAGGCGAATGCCGGCGTAGTCGAGGAACGTGCAGCCCTGGTTGATGAACACCCGCTCGGCCAGCTCCAGACGCAGGCCGTGGTCCGTGTAGAACGGCGGATAGATGGTGACCCGCTTCGGGAGCGGTCTGCCCAGGATCTTCTCGAACAGCTCGGCCTTGGCCGCGTCGTCCTCGAAAGGCAGGACGTTGAGGCGCGACGTCAGCTCGGTGGCCCGCAGCACCCGCTCGCTCATCGCCTTGAACTCGGGGCTGAAGACCCGCTCCCCTCTCTCGAGGGACTCGGCACTGTGGATGCGCATGAGGCGGTCGATGGGCATTCCACGAGCTTCACCAGCGCCCGCACCCACGTCCAGCCACGGAATCTTGCGCGCGCAATCAGCGCGGCTGCGCGCGACGAGCACGCTCAGGGACGGCGCAGCGGCCCTCGCGTGACGTCGGCCCACTCCTCGGCGACACGCCAGTGCTCGTTCGGACAATGCCCTTCCGGTGTGCGAAGCGCTTCGTCCGCGATGACCTCCAGCTCCTCGATACTCCCGGCCCTTCGAATCCAGTGCGGGCCACCGTGGACCGTGCTCCGCGCCTCCCAGCTCGTCCCCGAGTGATAGAGCGCGATCCGGTGCGTGAGCACCTGGATGTCGGCCGAGCTGTAGTCGAGCGGTGGAGGAACTGGAGCGGCGCCTCGCGGCGCGGGCGCAGCGGGATGAGGCGCCTTTCCCGGAAGCGCGACGATGATCCCATTTTCGGCGAAGAGGGCCCGAGGCATGAAGGTGAGCCCCCGTGCCGCCATCCGCAGGCCGAGGGCCTCGAGTCCATGCTGATGATCCGCGCTCTCGATTCGGGTCATGCGCGGACGCTAGCACTGGCGTGCATTCTCCAGCGACTTCATACCTGCCGGGTGTTACCACTCGCGCTGCCCCTCAATGCGCGGCCTGCGCAGGAGACCCGGATGAGCCTGACGGTGATTTGTGAGTTCAAAGCACGGACCAACAGCGAGGCAGAGTTCGTGCGGGTGGCGCGAGCCCTGGCCGCCGCCGTCAAGACCGAGCCGGGGACGCTGCGCTACGATTGGTTCGTCACGCAGAAGCCGGGTCACTATTCGATCATCGAGGAGTACGTCGACGCGGACGCGGCCGAAACACATAACAATCATGTCGCCCCCCTGCTCGGCGAGCTGTTCGCGGCGGCCGACCTGGTGTCGATCACCTTCTTCGGGGCGCTCAACGCGTACATTCGCGATTGGGCAACCGGCCGCGAGGGCGTCGCGGTCAACATGCCGCTGTGACGCCGCGCGTGACGCACGCGCTCGCCGCAGCCTGCTCCCTCATGGGGGAGGCAAGCTGACCCGTTCGCTGCACCCTGGAGCCCCTTGGCTGCACCGAAGCCAGGCGCGGCTCCAGTTCAGGGCTAGAATCCGCGGGTCGTGGAATCCATCTCTCCCACCGTGCGCTCCGTCCCGCTGACCTCCGCCGCGAACCTCCCGTCGGAGTCCGGCACATCGGCCGCGTCCGCGCTGCTCTCCCAGCTGCGCCGCCTGCCGCTGATGATGCTCATCTTCGCGGTGCCCGGACTCATCTCCACGACGCACGCCTGGGCGTTCGCCCAAGCCAAGGACCCCAGCTATACGTTCGCGCGGGCCCTGCTGATGCAGGTGCCGCCCTGGCAGTTCTGGGCCCTCGCCACACCGCTGATCCTCGCGCTCGGGCGGCGCTTCCACGTGGAGCGCGGCGTCTGGCCTCGGAGCCTCGCGGTCCACCTGTGCACCCTCGGCGTCCTTCTGGTCCCCTACGTCTCGCTCGTCTACACCGCCTCTCGCGCCGCGGGCGAGAAGTGGTACCTCGAGAACTCCCTGAGCCAGCTGCTGCCGATGATGATGGCCAAGTACTGCATCATCAGCCTGCTCATCTACGGCGGCATCCTCTCCATCGGGCACGCGGTCGAGTACCACCGCCGCTACCGGGAGGGAGAGCTGGCCCAGGCCCAACTGGAGACGCGCCTGGTGCACGCGCAGCTCGACACCCTGCGCGCCCAGCTCCATCCGCACTTCCTCTTCAACACGCTCAACGCCATCTCCGTCCTCGTGCGCAAGCAGGACACCGCGGGCTCCATCCGCATGCTCACCGGCGTCAGCGAGTTGCTGCGCATGGCCCTCAATACGACGGGGCGACAGCACGTCCCCTTTCACGAGGACCTCGACTTCCTGGAGCGCTACCTCGACATCGAGCAGACCCGCTTCCAGGACCGGCTCCAGGTGGTCCGCGCCATCGACCCCGTGACGCTCGGCGCGCTCGTGCCCAGCCTCATCCTCCAGCCCCTGGTGGAGAACGCCATCAAGCACGGCCTTGCCCCGCGCTCCGGAGCAGGCCGGGTGGAGCTGCGCGCCTCGCGCGAAGGCGCCTGGCTGATCCTGGAGGTGCTCGATGACGGCCCCGGACTGGCTCCGAACTGGGAGCACAAGGAGGGCTGCATCGGAGTCGCCAACGTGCGGGCCCGTCTGCTCCAGCTCCACGGCGAGCGGCACACCTTCACGATGGAGAACCGCGTGGGGGGTGGTGTGCGGGCTCGCATGGAGCTGCCCTTCGTCACCGCGTCCCCCGAGGAGCGCGGCGCATGAACGTGGCCGCCGCCATTCGGACGCTCGTGGTGGATGACGAGCCGCTGGCTCGCGAGGGCCTGCGGCTCTTGCTGGCCGTGGATCCCGACGTCACGGTGGTGGGCGAAGCGGGGAATGGACAGGAGGCCGTGCGCCTCATCCGCGAGCAGCGGCCGGACCTCGTCCTGCTGGACGTGCAGATGCCGGAGTTCAACGGCTTCGAGGTACTGGCCCGGCTCGACCCGGGTGAGGTGCCGGCCGTCATCTTCGTCACCGCATACGACCGCTATGCCCTGCGCGCCTTCGACATCCACGCGCTCGACTATCTCCTCAAGCCGTTTCGCGACGATCGCTTCCACGACGCCATCGGCCGCGCCAAGGCTCAGATTCGCCTCGCGCGGATGTCCGACCTCGGCCACCGCCTGATGTCCGTGCTCTCCACCTATGGCGAGCGCGAGAACACTCCCGCGCCAGTCGCTCCTCCCGCCCCCGTCGATGCCTATGTGCGTCGGCTCGCCATTCGAGACACAGGGCGCGTGGTGTTCCTCGACGTGGACGAAATCGAATACATCGAGGCCGCCGACTACTACGTGCAGATTCACGCGGGCGGGAAGGCGTACCTCCACCGCGAGACCATGCAGAGCCTGGAGTCGCGCCTGGATCCGGAGCGCTTCATGCGCATCCACCGCTCGGCCATCGTCAACTCGCGGCGCATCCGCGAGCTGCGCAACGAGGGACGCAGAGACCTCGTGGTGGTGCTCACCGGTGGAATGGAGCTGCGCGTGGCGCGCAGTCACCGAGAGAAGTTCCAGAACCTGCGCTGAGTCGCGCGGTGCGCGGCACGTCACCCGACCTCAGCTGATGCTCTCGGTGGGGACTCAGGGTCCATCCACCACGAGACGGGATGCGCCGTTCAGCCCACGCGTCGCGGACGCCGTGGCGGGTGCGCCCCCCTGGCCCGTTCGCCGCACGCTGGGGCCGGTTCACCGCGCGCCCCGCCCCACTGGCTGAACACTCCGCTCACGCGACGCGCGCGCGGGCACTGTGCCTCCTGTCTCAGCCGCACTCGGAGGTCGCCATGTCGCGCAAGCCACTCGGCCCTTCCGTGGCGCCTGCCCTCTCTCCACTTCTGGCGCATGGCCACTCCTACCGTCCTTCTCCTCGCGCTCGTCGCCACGTCGATGCCCTCCGAGCCCGCCTCCTCCGCGAATGCTTCAGCCGAGCATCCACCGGACCTCGCCCAGCGCACAGTGGAGGACGCGATGCTCACGCCCGTGCCCCCCGCGTCCCATTCGGTGACGACGTGGGATGAGGCAGTGACGCTCTTGCGTCAGCGCTCCACGGACCTCCGGAGGGTGGAGGCCGAGGTGGAGCGCGCCAGAGGCCGGTGGCGACAAGCCCTGTCGGTTCTGCTGCCCAACGCGCGCGTCCAAGCCAGCGTGGCCATGGACGTGCTCAACCCTGACACACCCGTCAGTGCGAACACGGGCGCGAGCACGCGCACGCCCACGTCGCCGCTGGGCACCGTCACCGCGACGTTGACGCAGACCGTGGTGGACGTGGGGGCGTGGCGAGGGCTGTCGTCGGCACGGGCCACGGAAGTGGGCGCGACCGCAAGTCTCCGCGACATCCAACGTCGCCTCACGTTGGGGCTGGCTCAAGCCCTGGTCGCCACCGTGGCCGCCGAGCGCGCCGCGGAGATCAACCGCGTGGGTCTTCAGCAGGCCCTGGAGCGAGAGGTCCTCACGCGCCGCATCTTCGAGCTTGGCACCGGCAACGCGTTGGACGTGGTGCGTGTGAGTCAAGACGTCGCGGTCGCGCGCGGCACGCTCATCGCCGGTGACGAGCAACTGCGTCGGGCCCGCGAAGCGCTGGGCCTCACGCTGGGCCTCGACCACGCCGTGGGCGTCGCCCCGACGTTCAACCTCCAGGGCTTGGTGGAGCAGACCCGGCAAGACTGTGCGCCACTGGAGCAACTGGACGCGCGGGCCGACCTGGTGGCAGCGCGCGCGCAGGTGGAGTCCGCGAGCGACAGCCGGCGTCAGGCGTCCGCGGGGTATCTGCCCACGCTGGGCATCTCCAGCACCCTCTTCGGGCTCACCACCGACCCAGGCTTCGGCCGGTTCTCCACCTGGAACGTCGCGGCCGTGCTGTCGGTGCCCCTCTGGGAGGGCGGAGGACGCGACGGGCTGGTGCGCGAGCGGGCGGGCGTGGAGACCCAGGCGGCGGCGGTGCTGGAGCGTGCGCGTCGCGACGCGGCGGTGGAGGTGGCCCAGGCCCGGCGCGCGGTGGAGGTCGCCGAGGCACTCACCCAGACGGCAGTGGAGTCGCGTGACCTCGCGAGCCGGACCGACGCGCTGACTCGCCGTGCCTTTGAGATGGGCCGGGGCGGGAGCCTCGAGCTGGTGCAGAGCGGAGCGGCCCTTCGCCAGGCGGAGCTGAGCCTGGTGCTGCGTGATTTCGAGCGCGTCCAGGCACGCCTGGCCGCATTCCTGACGGAGGCCCGGTGCGATTGGTGATGTGGATGCGTTCCCGTGAGGCGCGGATGAAGTCGATATGGATTGGGGTGGTGTGTGTCGCGCTGGCCGGTTGCTCGGGGACACCCGCGCCCCCGGCGAAGGGGCCGCCACGTGAGGTCGAGGTGGTCTCCATCGTCCCGCAGCCGGTGCGGGACACCGGAGAGTACCTGGGCGCATTGATATCGCGGCAGAGCGTCACGGTGCTGCCCCAGGTGGCGGGGTACGTGCGCCGCATCCACGTGCGCCCCGGCGAACGGGTGACCGAAGGCGCGCTGCTGGTAGAGGTCGACGCACGAGAAGAGGTCGCCACACTCGAGAGCGCGCAAGCGCAGCACAGCGCCTCGCAGGTGAACCTGGAGCTGACCCGTCGCACGCTGACTCGGACCGAGGCGCTCCACGCGGAGGGACTCGCGAGCAAGCAGGAGTTGGAGAGCGCCAAGGCCCAGGTGGAGGCCGCCGAGGCCGCCTCACGCGCCTCCGCCGCACAGGTGGCGCAGCGACAGGTTCAGCTCCAACTCCGTGGGGTGCGCGCGCCTTTTGCCGGCACCGTGGGAGACGTGCTGGTGCGCGTGGGTGACTTCGTCAGCGCCTCGACACCGCTGACCAGCGTGGCCCAGGCGGACCTGCTGGAGGTGAGCGTCGCCGTGCCATCGCACCGCGCGCGTGCGATGAAACCAGACACGACACTGGAAGTGCTCGATGCGCGGGGCAAGGTGCTGCTCACCAGCACGGTGTTCTTCATCGCGCCCCAGGCCGACCCTCGCACGCAACTGGTGGAGGTGAAGGCGGCCTTCAGCAACACCCTGGGGCTGCGCCCCGGTGAGCTGGTGCGTGCTCGCATGGTCTATTCCGTCCGCAATGCCTTGCAGGTCCCGGCCCTCGCGGTGGTGCGCCAGAGCGGCCAGCCCTTCGTGCTGGTGGTCCGGGAGACCGGGGACAAGACCGTGGTGGCGCGCCGCCCCATCACCCTCGGACCACTGGGAGACCAGACGTACGTCGTAGAGGGGGGACTCGACGCGGGAGACCTCGTGGCCGTCTCGTCCCTGTATGCCCTGCGCGATGGCATGGACGTGACGCTGAAGACCCCACCATCCGCGCCTCGCGCCGAGGCGCGGAGGCCGGCCCCCACGCAAGACAGCGCCTTGGCCGGAAGCCGGCACTGAGCCCAGGAGAGCAAGCGCGCCATGTTCATCGACTTCTTCATCCGCCGGCCCGTCTTCGCCAGCGTCTGCTCCATCTTGCTGACGCTGGGAGGCGCCATCGCCCTCACCACCCTCCCCATCGCCCAATACCCAGACCTGGCCCCACCTCAGGTGACGGTCATCGCCAACTATGTGGGCGCCAGCGCGGAGGTGGTGGAGAGCGCCGTCACGATTCCCCTGGAGCAGGAACTCAATGGCGTGGAGGGCATGCGCACCATCTCCTCCACCAGCGGCAATGACGGGAGCAGCCAGATCACCCTCACCTTCGAGCCCACGCGCGACATCGAAGTGGCCACCATCGACGTGCAGAACCGCGTCAGCCGAGCATCCTCGCGCCTGCCCTCTCAGGTGAACCAGACCGGAGTCGTCGTCAGCAAGGCGTCCAACCAGATTCTCTTGTCCGTGGCGATCTTCAGCGCGGACGACCGCTATGACACAAAGTTTCTCAGCAACTACGCGGACGTGAACCTGAAGGACGCCATCAAGCGCGTGCGCGGCGTGGGAGACGTGCGCATCTTCGGTGAGCGCAAGTTCTCCATGCGACTGTGGTTGGACCCCACGGAGCTGGCTCGGCGCAAGCTCACCCCACAAGACGTCACGCGCGCCCTCCAGGAGCAGAACCTCCAGGTCGCGGCGGGACAGGTGGGGCAACCGCCCTCCGCGGAGGCGCAGCCCTATCAGCTCGCGGTGCGTGCCCGGGGCCGCTTGGTGGAGCCCGACGAGTTCGGGGACATCGTCGTCATGCGCCAGTCGGATGGGCAGAGCGTGCGCGTGAAGGACATCGCGCGCGTGGAGATGGGCGCGGAGAACTACAGCACGCTGCTGCGCTTCAGCGGAAAGCAGGCGGTGGGCATGGCCGTCTTCCAGTTGCCCACGGCCAATGCCCTGGACGTGCGTGACGCCGTCTTCGCGGAGCTGGAGCGGCTGTCCAAGCAGTTCCCACCCGGCCTGCAGTTCCAGACGGGAACGGACACCACCCTGGCCGTCCGCGCGACCGTCCACGAGGTGCTGCAGACGCTGGTCGAGGCCATCCTCCTCGTCATCCTCGTCATCTTCCTGTTCCTGCACGGCTGGCGCAGCGTGCTCATCACGGCGCTCACCCTCCCCGTCTCCTTGGTGGGCACCTTCGCCTTCGTGCGGTGGATGGGATTCTCCATCAACACGCTCACGCTCTTCGGACTGACGCTGGCCACGGGGCTCGTGGTGGACGATGCCATCGTGGTCATCGAGAACATCGAGCGCATCATGGTGGAGCGGAAGCTGCCCGCCGACCGGGCCGCTCGCGAGGGCATTCACGAAGTGGCCGGCGCAATCCTTGCCATCTCCATCGTGCTGGTCGCGGTGTTCGTTCCGGTGGCGCTCTTTCCGGGCACCACGGGCGCCATCTATCGCCAGTTCGCGCTGACCATCGCCGCGTCCGTGGCCATCTCCACCTTCTGTGCCTTCACCCTGACGCCCGCCCTGAGCGCGCGGATGCTCGCGCATGCGCCCGGCGAGAAGTGGGGGTTCTTCCGCCAGGTGGACCGCGTGCTCGATGGGATACGGGCCACGTACGGTCGGAGCCTGCGCTGGCTGCTGAAGCGCCCCGCCATCATCCTGGTGGCGTTCCTCCTGTGCATCGGCGCCATGGTCGCGCTCATCCGCGCGACGCCCCAGGGCTTCATCCCCGATGAGGACCAGGGCTACCTGCTCGTGTCGGTGTTGGGGCCGGAGGGGACGGCACTGTCCCAGACAGAGAAGGTGATGGAGCAGGTGGAGGCAGTGCTGAGAGCACAGCCGGAGGTGCGCGCCACCTTCGCCAACGGCGGCTTCTCCGCCTTTGGTACGGGCGCCAACATGGCCAACATCTTCGTTCCCCTGAAGCCGTGGGCGGAGCGCCCGAGAGCGGACCAGTCGGTGGCCGCGCTGGTCGAGCGACTGCGGGCGCCGCTCGGCCGCATCGGTGGCGCGCGCGTCATCCCCTTGCAGCCTCCGGCCATCCGGGGCGTCGGCGGTGTTGGCGGCTTCCAGTTCATCGTCACGGACACCACGGGCACCTACTCGCTGGACGCGCTGGCCTCGTCGGTCCAGGAGCTGATGGCGAAGGGCAATGAGGACCCGCGACTTCGCGGCGTCTTCACGGGCTTCAACGCGGACACGCCACTGCTGGATGTGGAGGTGGACCGGCAGAAGGCCAAGGCGCTGGGTGTCCCCATCGAGCAGATCTACAGCACGATGCAGGTCTACCTCGGCAGCCAGTACGTCAATGACTTCAACTACGCGAGCCGCGCCTACCGCGTCTATGTCCAGGCCGAGCAGCAGTTCCGCGACAGCGCGACGGACATCAGCGCCTTCTATGTGCGCAGCGACAGCGGGGACATGATTCCGCTCGAGTCGCTGGTGAAGGTGGTGCCCACGGTCTCCGCACAGGTCATTCGCCACCACAACCTCTTCCGCGCGGTGGACCTGAGCGGCCAGCCCGCGCCGGGCCTGTCCTCGGGACAAGCCATGGAGGCGATGGAGGAGCTCGCGGCGCGCGGCCTTCCGCAGGGAATGGTCGGCGAGTGGGCGGGCATCAGCCAGGAGCAGCGGCAGAGCGGCGCGGAGACGCGCGTCATGTTCGGACTGGGCCTGCTCTTCGTGTTCCTGGTGCTCGCGGCACAGTACGAGAGCTTCAGCCTGCCCTTGGTCATCATCCTCTCCGTGCCCCTGGCCATCCTGGGTGCGCTGGGGCTCCAGTTGCTGCGCGGGTTCGCCAATGACGTGTTCTGCCAACTGGGACTCGTCATGTTGGTGGGATTGGCGAGCAAGAACGCCATCCTCATCGTGGAGTTCGCGGAGCAACTGCGTGCGCGCGGCAAGAATGCCGTGGACGCGGTGGTGGAGGCCGCGGAGGTTCGGCTGCGCCCCATCCTCATGACGTCGATTGCCTTCCTCCTGGGCGTGGTGCCACTGATGACCGCGCAGGGGGCCGGCGCCGCGTCGCGCAACTCGCTGGGCACCGCGGTGTTCGGCGGGATGCTCGTGTCCACCGCGGTGAACTTCATCTTCATCCCGGGTCTGTACGTGCTCCTGCAGACGCTGCGCGACCTGACGAAGCGCCTCGCTCGCGGACACCAGGCCTTGAGCCAACCCGTGGAGGGCGAAGCCTGAACGACGCCCGAGCCCCTCCGAGGCTCGGGCGTTTCCGCGCGCTGCTACCGACTCAGTGCCACCTGCTGCGTGAGTCGGCCCATCTTGTGCGGATTGCGCATGGCATAGATGCGGGAGATCCGACCGCCTTCGACCACGACGCTGATGGCGGTGTCGAACGCACCCGCGATGTCGACCCGAAGCGCGGGCGCACCGTTGATCCATACGGTCGACACCTGAGCGTCAGGAACAATCTTGGAGAAGCGAGTCAGCGCTCCGGCCACGCGAGCCCCACCGACCACGGGGAGCAGGGCCGCCGCCACCACGCCACCGCCATCCGCGACCAGGACCACGTCAGGGGCGAGCACGTCGAGCAGGCTCTGCAGGTCACCCGAATGGACGGCGGTCTGGAACCGCTCCAGGACGGCCTGTTGCTCCGCTCGGTCCACCTGCATTCGCGGCCGCCGCGCGGCCACATGCTCGCGCGCGCGGTGGGCGATCTGCCGGACGGCGGCGGCGGTCTTGTCGAGCATCGGGGCGATCTCTTCGTATGGCATGTCGAAGACCTCCCTGAGCACGAACACCACCCGCTCGGCCGGAGTGAGCGTCTCCAGCACGGTGAGCATCGCGATCGAGACGCTCTCCGCGAGCTCGATGTCCTCGGAGACATCGGGGCTGGTCAAGAGCGGCTCGGGGAGCCATTCACCGACGTAGTCCTCCTTGCGGCGGGCCAACGTGCGCAGTCGGTTGAGGGCCTGCCGGGTGACGATTCGGACCAGGTAGATGCGCGGCTCGCGCACCTCCGCTCGGCCTGCCTCGCCGATGTCGGCCCATCGCAGCCAGGCCTCCTGCACGACGTCCTCGGCATCCGCCGCGGAGCCGAGCATCTCGTACGCGACCGTGAAGAGCAGGCTGCGATGGGTGGCGAAGAGGCCCTCCGCGCTCGACGGTGCAGGGGTGCCATCGGGCGCGGAGGTTGAAATCGGCGCATCGTCAGGAGCCGCGACTCCGGATGACGGTGGGTGGATCGAAGCCGTCATGACGCGGACGCGACTCCCAGCCGTGGGCTCGGCAGGACCACCGGCTTCAGCCCGCACGAGGCAGCGAAGCCCTCGGATTCGATGCCCAGCGCCGTGTTGGTGCGGGTCGTCATGTGGGCGAAGCCGATCACCGTGGTGAGTTCGATGAGCGCCGCCTCACCGAGCTGCACGCGAAGGCTCGAGACCATCTCGTCGGTCACTCGCGGAGGGGTCTGGCTCATCGCCTCGGCATACTCCAAGACCTCCTGCTCCAGGAGCGTGAACACGTTGGACTCGCGCCACTGCGGGACTTGCTGCGCCTTGTCCATGTCCAGCCCCTTGTTCCGGGCCATGAAGTAGTTGAGGTCCAGGCAGAACGAGCAGCCCACCAACGAGGCCACCGCGATGTGCGCATAAGACTTCAGGCTCTCGTCGCATGCGTTCCACTGATGGAGCTTCTGCGAGAGCCCCATCTGGGCCTTGAGCACCGGCAGGTTGTGCCACAGCACCCCGAAGGCCTTGGGGACCTGGCCCAACGTCCGCTGGGCGAACATCTTCACGACCGCGCCGTAGAGGCCGGTGATCTGCTTCGGGGGAATCCTGGTCGAGGACATGTCACGTCTCCTGGGGTCAGCGTTGGATTGCTTCGACCTGAAGACACCGAGGGCTTCCGAGTTGTGACACCCCATTTTGAAGCGAATTTCCCGGCCCGGCGGGCTCACAGGAACGGGTACTCCGGGTCGCGGATGGCCACGAGCCGAACGGTCCACTCGGCGTGACCCGAGGGCTCCTGTCCGGTGCCCAGCTCCAGCGTGTACCCCGGCCGCGCCCAGGACAGGGAGAACTGCCGAGGGTCCTGCCCCTCCACCTCATCGGAACCAAAGTGAGGATCGAACCGCCCTGGGCCATAGCGGCGCCGCAGCGGGTCCGCGAGGGAGTCGAAGAGGGCTTGCCGCTCGTGCTCCAGACGCTTCGCGCAGGCCGCGAAGGCGTCCGAGTCCGTGGGACACGTCTCCGCCGGGTTGTCGATGTGCTCGATGACGAGCACGCCCGTGGGTACCCCACTCCGCCGCATCACGCGCACCCGGGCGGAGCCGAAGGGGGCCAGCCGAGCGCCCTCCAAGAGGAGAACGCCGACGGTGTGGGCTCCTTGGAGATCAGCGTCACGGTGGGAGATGGAGGCTTCAGGGAAGCGGGAATGCAGCTCCGCTTCCGTGGAGTCCCACGTCACGGGACCGAAGAGTTCAGGGAGTGGCTCGGCAGCCGCAGTCGCCTCGGGCAGGGGCGGCGAGGTTCGGCACGAGGAGAAGACGGTGAGGGCGCAAAACCACGCCCCGAAGAACCAATGCGTTCGCATGAAGGAGCCCCACTCGCTGGATCGCTGCCACCGTGACACACGGGACCGCGCCACTGTCGAGCATTGCAGGCGGGATGCCGTCCCCTGGCGCCCGGACGGCGCGGCATCGCCCACTGACCTGCATGTGGCCACTGGGCTCGCTGCCTACAACACGCCCATCCTCACAAGGGCCTGAGGATGCAGGTCCCCTCGGGTATCGCCGAATGGATTCACTCAACTGACCGTGTTCCTCGCTGACGGGGCAAGTCCACCTGCTTGCCGTGGAGCGTGCTTCTCACGCCACCACATCCCCACCCACGCAGGCTTGGCGGGAGGTCATGCCATGGCAAGCGTCCTAATTACTGCGCAGCCAGGTAGCGGTCGGGCCTCGGCCCGTCGACCCTGAAGTCGAATAGGAAGTATGGCGGGACGCATGCCCCTGTCCCAGGAGCGCTTCCTGGGTACCGGCTGCAGCCATAGTCGTCTCGACAGGGCTCGTCGACCGAACAGGCGCGCGAAGCCATGGCGGCCACGAGCCCCCGCTTCCGGACGCATTCTTCAATCGGCTCATCCAGCGGGAAGCAGACCTGCTCGTAGCTGGAGACGAGCATTGCTGTGCACACCGATGTACCCCAGCGCGCGCCGGGCCGGGCACACGCCACGCTGCAGAATCCGCGCGGGAACCCGTAGTGATTGGCGATGCACGGAATGGCGTCCGGGGGCTGCCCTTGGCACACCTCGGGCGAATCCGCGACGATCTGATCTCCGCTCGCGCCTGGGCGCGCAATCACCCGCGCGTTCTCACAGGCGTCACCGGCAGTCCGGATCGTGGGCGCACAGAACCCAACCTCGTCGTGGTGGCTGTCGCGACATTCGAGCCCGGCCATGCACGTCCAGTCCGCGAAGCTTGGGTCCCCAAGCCCGCAATGCGAGCCGTAGATGCCCGCCGAGGCAGCGCGTTCAGGGAACGGTCGAGGCTCCGTGAAGGCCGCCCCATCCGCCACGCTGGCGAGCATCCGTGAGCGCCAGCCGAGTTCCTCATGCAGGTGCGGCGAGACGCCCACCGCGAGGGCGTTGAACGTCTGGCTCGGATCGCGCTCCTCGCCGGGGAGGTGGAAGCCCGCCACGGACCGGCTCTGATGGCAGCCCGTACACGTGAAGCCGTCCAACCGCCGCAGGAGTCCTCGCGGGGAGCGAACCAACTTCGCCTTGGCATAGGGGAGATCCGCGAACGCGCCCGAGTCGAGCTGTGTCTTGAAGAGGGAGCTGAAGACGCGATTGGCGGGCCTGGCGAGCCCGCGGGGGCTCACTGAGATGGCCCTCATGGCCAAGAACCTGTCCGGGATGACGGAGCGACCAGCATCGATGGCCATGAAGTTCTTCGCGATCCAGTCCGCCAGCGCCTTCTGCTCCACCGGGCTGAGGTCTGCCCGAGGCGTGTTGAGGAGCGGCCGCGGCACGAGGCGATCCGACCGCACGTCGAAGGACCTGAGGACGTACTCCGCATGATCGTCCGCATCAGGAGTTCCCGGCCCGTGCAGGTTCTGGAAGTTCGTCTCGAGGCGGCTCATGGGCGGCAGTTGCGTCACCATCCGCCCTACCGCGGCGACGCGCTCGGGGGCATTCGCCGGCAGCCCGCGCCACTGCTGGGCGATCGCCTTGCAACTCCCGCCTGGCCCCATGGGCAACGGCCGGATGACGTTGACGGTCATGGGCAGACGGACAACAGGTCTGCCTTTCGGCTGCAAGGAGAGGCGATAGATGAGCCGGAGCTGGCCACACTCCTTGGGCGTCGCGAAGCGCATGTCGAGCCGGTCGACCACTCCCACCAGTTGGAAGCGCGCGCCGGGCGAGCGCAGCCACTTCGGATCGAAGACGTAGTTCACGCGCTTGGGATCGAGCGGGAACTGGCTGAGCGCGATGCCGTCCCGACTGGACAACTCGGTCACGTCGCGTTCGATGACCGAGACGAAGGACGCATATCGTGGCGACTTGAGGAGGCTCTGGGCATCCTCATCCGGTGCGCCCAACTGCTGCCCCAAAGACAGCCCCTGCCGCTCCAGGAGGATCAGCTCCGCGGGGTCAGAGAGCAGCAGCGCAGGATCGGGAGCTGACGAAGGAGACACCTGCGTGGTGGGCGCTGGCGCGAAGGGCGCCGGCGCCGCGGACACGGGCACAGGAAGCGCCGGGACCGCGGGCTGCTGGACCATGGCAAGGCCTGGAACGGCGGCTGGGGGGCGTTCCGGCGGCTCGCCCGAACAGGCGGCGCATAGGAACGCAAGCGCGGCCGCGAGAACTCGTACCCTGGAGAGGTGTGCCCTTGCGGCGCCCGCCTCTGCCCCGGTCATCCACAACCCACCGGCGGAGGTCCGCAGCTCGATGATTTGACCTGTGGAATTCATCGGAGGGAGGACGTCCGACGCACGCATCAGCCGGTCTGCGTTCAGCTTCACGACGTCTTCGTTCGGCGCTACCCCGGACACGGCGTCTCCTACTCACTGGATGCTTCGAGACGCACCCTGTCGGCTGCGAAGCTGCGGATAGCGTCCCGACATCAGCCATAGAACGAGGAACCGTCCACGACTGCTCAAATGCCTCGCGCCATCCTAGAGGCTGTTGAGATGGATCGCCATGCGAGGCGCCACGGAACGAGCCCCGTCCTTGCGATGGGGTTGAAGGTTTCGGACGGGGACCCGTGGGCGCGCGGACTCGCGCCCCTGAGTCCTTCGGTAAAGCGACTCTCCTCCACGGCCTGCCTCTGGCGTGGCCGGAGACTGCATCAAGCGGCCTCCGGCGTCGGGAGTTGCTGACGTGGCGCCCACTCGCGCAGCAGTCGGGCCACGAGGACATCCACCTGCCCCTCCGCATGGGCGATGGAGTGCTTGAGGCGCTCACCGCCAAACTCGTCGTACTCAATCGCCACGGAGTCCACGTCCGTGATGCCCATGTAGCCGAACGCGGTGCGAATGCTCGGCTCGACATGATTCATGGCTTCGAGTCGCTCGCCGCGCCCATAGCCGAAGTCTCCGCGCGAACTCAGGATGACGAGCTTCTTGCGCGCTTCGGTCAGCAGGGGCCAGTAGGGATCGCCGGACCGTGAGCGGTCGAACCCGAAGGTGCGACCCACGCGGATGATGTTGTCGATGTATGCCTTGAACTGCGCGGGCACGTTGAAGTTGTACATGGGCACGCCCGCGACGATGAGGTCCGCGCCGAGCAGCTCATCCACCAGCGCGTCGCTCTCGGCGAGCACATCGGTCATCCACGGTTCCCGCTTCGAGGGAGCGGTGAAGGCCGAATGAATCCATCGCCCCGTCACAGGCCCGGGTGGAGCCTGCCCGACGTCCCGGTAGACGACGGTGTCGCCCGGACGGGCTGCTCGCCAACCGGCGACGAAGCGCGAGGACAGGCGGCGCGTATGCGAGCCATGGGGCGTTTGCTCGGACCCACCTGCGCGAGCGCTCGAATCGAGATGAAGAATCTTGACCATGGGATGTCTCCAACGGCGGTTTCGGTTGAGGCACGCTCATCCATCGAGCGGACCGGACACCGCTGGAGATAGGAGCTGGCCAATTTGCTGACAAACGCGTATTCCTCAGGCGATGGCTGAGCCTGATTCATCCATGGGTGATTCATGAGGGACCTCCCACCTCTGTCAGCGCTTCGGGCCTTCGAGGCGGCCGCGCGGCACCTCAGCTTCAAGAAGGCCGCCGAGGAGCTTTCGGTGACACCTACGGCCATCAGCCACCAGGTCCGTCAGCTGGAGGAGTGGCTGGGGCTTCAGCTCTTCGAGCGGCAAGTTCGTCGGGTGGCCCTGACTCGGGAAGGAAGAGAGCTGTTCCCTTCGCTGAGAGAGGGCTTCGACACCCTGGTCCGTGGCATCGACGCGATCAGGGCGGCGCCCCGCCAGGAGGTCCTCACGCTCTCTTCCACGGTCGCCTTCACGTCGAAATGGCTGGTGCCGCGTGTGCCCGCGTTCCGGGCCGCGTGCCCCGGCTTGGACCTGCGACTTCACGCCTCCGATGAGGCCGTGGACTTACGGGCGGGCGACGTGGACCTGGCCATCCGCTACGGCCGAGGAGCCCATGCGGGCCTGCGCTCGGAGCTGCTGTGCCAGGACCGCTTCGCGCCCGTGTGCAGTCCGCGATTGGGCGTGCGCAGCCAGGAGGATCTCAGCCGGCATCCGCTCATCCACTTCGAGTGGCGCCGCGTCGAGGAGGCAACGCCGACCTGGAGCCGGTGGTTCGGGAGCATCGGACGGCGCTACCGAGCCCCGAGCGGTGAGCTGCGCTTCACCGACGAATCACATGCCATCCAGGCAGCGATCGCCGGGCAAGGCATCGCGATGGTCAGCCTCGTGCTCGTAGCAGAGGAATTGGCAAGCGGGGCGCTCGTGCAGCCATTCGGGCCCGACCTAGGAGGATTCGCCTACCACCTCGTCTACGTGGACACGCCACGGCATGCCGAGCGGCTGAGCGCCGTGCGACAGTGGTTGCTCACCGAAGCGAAGACGCTTGAGGCGCGGGAGTCCGGAGTTCAGCGCACCACGAGCAAACAGAAGACAGACACATCTCGTCGAAGCTGAACCCGAAGGAGGTCCTCTGTCGCCATTCGGGTCAGCCGGACTGCGCCGTGCTCGATTCGGAGGCGCTCGGGCTACGACTCGACGATGAAGGTCGTGGCGTCCACTCCGACGTTGCCCGTGGCGGGGTCGTAGGCGGTCACCGTGACTTCGTAGGCTCCTGGCTGCTGCACCGTCAGCGCGCCCTCGTAGGTGCTGGTCTTCCCAGCGAACTTCATCGGGAACTGGGTGAGCGGCTTCCCGTTGTACTTCACCGTCGCCTGCAGCTCATACCGGCTGGAGTCCCAGAGTCCCTTGGGCTCCGTCGGACAACCGCACATGAGCGTCACGTTGGTTCGAACCGGGACCGTGAGCTTCTTGTCTGCCCCAAGCTTCATGAACTCGTGCGCGGACGGCGTCTGCACGTCCACCACGAAGCCCGGCAGCTCCAGGATGATGCCATCGCCCTCGATGTGCTTTCCGGGCAGCAGCCACAGCTGGGTCGTGCTGGTAACCAGGGCCTGACGCTGCGCGAGCGGCCCTGACGCCTCCACCGTCACCAGCAGCGGCTCGGTGATGTCCACGGTGGCCGTGAACTTCGCGGAGGCCTCGTCCGCGAGCGGCGCCCCTCGCACTTGCGGCTGCTTCATCAGCGTCTGCGTGTTGCCCGTCGAGCCGGCGGTGACGCCGCTGGCCAGCACCTGGCCAGACTGCGCGTCTTTCAGCACCACGCGCACGCCGCCCATCGTTGTCCCGACGAACTTGCCATCTCGGGCACGCGCCCTCACGACCAGCCGAGTCTCGGTCGCCAGCGCGGTCGTGGAGCACAACAGCAGGGTCCAGAAGATAAGGCTTCGCATGGCTGACTCCGTGTCTGGATTTCCTTCGCGGAGCCGCATAGCACAGCGGATCCGCACGCCGCTGGAGAAACAGCCCACGGAACGGCGCAGCGAGGCTTCATCTCGGCCCACACCTCCACTGCGGCCACGAACGGAATTCTCCGGAGCCGCGAGAACGCTCGGTTGATTCACCGGCGCTCCCGCGGCGTCACGACACGTGGCCACTCCGACGCAAGGACGCCTGCTCCGGGGCTGTGCCCCATCCGGAACTGGATGAATGAGGACCACGCAAAGTGCGAGACGAACACGGAACTCCCGTCACGCCACCGTCGCCGTAGTAAGTTGCCGCGAATGGTACGCCCCCCCGTGTTGGTGTTGATTGGGTTCCTGACCTTCGCTTCCGCCGCCGCCATGGCCGCGCCTCCCGAGGCAGGCGCCGCGAAGTCCGTCCAGGACGCATCGAAGCGATTGGAGAGCGCTCGCTCCACCCTCGCCACCGCCGTTCAGCGCATCGAGAAGGATCCGCCCAGCAACGCGGACCTCGATGCCGCCGTCGCGGCGGTGGAGGCCCTCAAGGACGCGCTCAACGCGGGCGTGGACTTCGAGACGCAGGACCTCGACTACGCGAAGGCCGTCCTGGTCGCGCGCAAGCAACTGCGCACGCAGCGCGAGTACGTCGAAGAGCGCCGCGCCAAGATTCACATCTTCGAGTCCCGCCGGCGCATCGATGCCGCGCTCGCGCCTCTGAATGAGCGCATGGCGAAGCTCGCCGACAAGGACCTCGACGCCAAGTCGATGGACGAGACCCGCGCCTCGGTGGCCTCGCTCAAGAAGCTGGCGGACGAGAACCGCTCCCTGACGAGCCAGGATCCCAAGTTCGCCACCTATCTCAGCGAGGTCGACGCGACCATCGCCCGGCACACGAAGACGCTCGATGACAAGTGGCTGCAGCAGTCGGCCCAGCAGCAGCGCGGACTCCTGGACGAGCGCCGCAAGGCCCTGTCCACCGCCCTCACCGAGCTGGCCCCGGCCTGGTCCGATGACAAGTTCAGCGTCGCGGACAAGGCGGTGCTGGCGCTGCAGAAGCAACTCGACGAGGGCAAGCCGCTCGAGGAGCGCGACAGGACGTATCGCGGCGAGGCGGAGAAGGCTCGCGGCGAACTCGTGCAGGCCCGGCGCAAGATGGATGACCTCGTGGTGCAAGCAGGCGTCTCGCGGGTCAAGGCGGAGATGGGTCCCGCCCACGAGGAGCTCGTCACGACCGCCAAGGCGCTCCGCGCCAAGCGCCCCACGCCCGAGCAGTTCGCCGAGGCCAAGACCGCGGCGTTCGTCGTCCGCAAGCTGGTGGAGAAGTACGAGCCCCAGGCCTCGCGGAGCCAGCCCATCGGCCAGTACATCGCCGAGGTCAAGAACACGCTGGCGGAGGTGGAGGTGGCCCTCCAGGTCCGCAGCCTCGATGCGGCTCGCGCCGAGGTCACGCAGGCGCTGCGGAACATCGAGAAGCGCTCCGCGACCGCCGAGCAGTTCGAAGAGACCAAGACGGCGCTCGTCGTCCTGGAGAAGACGCTGGAGACGGTTCAGCCGAGGAACCCCGCCATCAGCCCGTCCGCCGCCGAGGCGCGTCAGCTCCTGAAGGACGGCCGGGCGACCCTGGAGCGACGCCGATACGAGGTCGACCTGCTGCAGCAGCGCGTGAAGGTCGACGAGGCGCGGAAGAACGCGACGGCCATGGTCGCCCAGGTCCAGCAGCCGAAGCCCTCGGAGGCGCAGATCCAGGACGCCGAGAAGGCGGTCCAGCAGATTGGCGTGGTGCTGGAGGCCGGCGTCGCCTTCGTCAAGAAGGACCGCGACTATGCCATCTACGCCAAGGAGACGAAGGAGCGCATGGCGGAGCTGAGCGACCGCATCAACCGGCGGAAGATTGTCATGGCCGCCGCGGATGCCCGCGTTCAGCTCACCGAGCGAATCACCACGACACGGCAGAGCATCGACGCCGCGAAGCTGGTCTCCTCCACCGACGGTGACGTCGAGACCGCGACGAAGAACATGGAGGAGGTCGTGAAGCTGTTCGACTCGCGCGCGGAGCTGACGCGACAGGATGCGGGCTATGCGTCCTACGCGGAGCGGGCACGCACCGAGGTGCAGAAGCTGATGGAGTCGCTCGAGTTCGCTCGGCAGGCGCGGGCGCTGCGCCGGATGACCGCCGAGGCCCTGGCCTCGGCCACCCAGACCGCGGAGACCGCCGCCGCCTCCGCGGACCTGCGCAAGCGCAAGGAGCTGTACGCGGGCGCGCTGGAGAAGCTCAAGGCCTGCCAGGAGGACGGCGCGAGGATGGTGAAGGAGAACGTCAGCCTCGCCACCATCGACGTGCTCGTCGCGGGTGTCCCGGCCCGGCCGCAGGAGGTGATGGCGCAATGCGCGCAGAAGGCCGACGCGCTCCAGGAGCCCCAGAAGCGCGCCGACGCGCAGCTCCGGTTCCAGGAAGGTCCGAAGAAGGCCTACGACTCGGCGAAGCCGCTCCTCTCCTCGGGCCGCAAGGACGAGGCGCTCACCAAGCTCAACGAGTGCATCGCGGAGGGACGCATCCTCGAGAACCGCTACCCCGACTTCAAGGACCAGAAGTTCGAGGTGGATGGCACCCGCATGAGCGTGCTGGACCTGATCCAGGTCTGCGTGAAGGAGCGCAAGCCCTTGCAGACGCCTCACTGAGCGCGGCGGAGGACTCGCGAGGGTGTCCAGGAAGAGGGTCTGCCCGGCATGTCGCTGAAGGTGATGACGCTCAACATCCTGATGGGGGGCGAGGAGCGGATGCCGCGGCTCCTGGCCCTCATCGCCCGTGAGAACCCAGACGTGCTCGTGCTGCAAGAGTGTCTGGGTTGGGAGGATGGCGTGCGGCTCGGCCAGGTGGCTGCCGCGCTGAACCTCCCGGCCACCGAGTCGCACGTGCGGCTGGGCCTCGCCCGGCCCCGCCCCAGTGGCCGCCGCTACCACGTTGCTGTCGCGAGCCGCCCTCCGTTGCACTCGGCCCGCCCGCACGCCGATGCCCGTGTCATCGGCCACTGCCTCTTCGAGTGCGCGCTGGAGACAGAGATGGGAACGTTGACGCTCTTCGCGGCCCACTTCGACTCGCACAACGAGGACCTGCGCCTCGTGGAAGCACGCTACCTGCGCTCGCTGCTCAACGCCGGGGACTTCGCCGAACGTGACGCCCTGCTGGCGGGGGACCTCAATGCATTGTCACGCGCGGACCCTTATCCGGTGGACCTCGCGGACCGCGTGCGGCGCGCGCGGGTGGACAAGTATGGCCACCCTCCCCGCTTCGATGTCATCGACGAGTTGGAGGACTTTGGCTGGGTGGACACGCTGCGCCGCAAGCCCGCCTCGCGCCGCTGGGTGACCGCGCGGCGCGAGCGTGAGGGAGAGGTCCTCGACTTCCGCACAGACTACGTGTTCGCCTCGCCGGCCCTCGCGCGACGGCTCGTGGGCTCGGACGTGGTAGAGGTCGGAGCGGCCTCCGACCATCATGCCCTGACGGCGACCTTCACCGAGCCGTGACGGCGCGCCTCACGGAAGCTCGTTGCGCAGCAGCGACTCCGCGCCCGCCACGAGGGTCGCGCGCACCTTGGCCTGGAGGTGCGGCAGGTTCTGGAGCAGCGCCTTGAGCGCGGCCGAGCTCCCGTAGAACACCCACTCCGCGGAGTGACTGCCCGCGCTGCGCGTGGCGACCTTCGCTTCGAGGAAGCGCTCCTTCGCGTTCGCATCCCCGCCCACGGGGGCAATCTTCAGCTCGGCCTCGCCCATGTTCTGGAGGAGTGAGTCACACGAGAAGCGAGCGAGGATCGGGGCAAACCCGCCTGTGTCGGGCAACGACGCCCGCGCGCGCTCCGACAAGGTCAGAAGCGCGGCGCCAATCGCTTGTTGCAGCTTCCTCTCATCCTGGACGATCGGCATGGGGCTCCTCAGCGGGACTTGTACCGCGCCTCGATCGCCGAGATGGCGCGCTTGAGCGCTTGGAGCTGCTCGAAGCCCAGGACCTTGTTGAATCCCTCGGGTAGCGGGGGCGGCGTGGACGGCCGGTTCTGCTCCAGCATGCGCATGTGGATGTAGCACTTGTTGAAGTAGTCAAAGTACTGCGTCTTCTGCTCTGGGGTCAGCGAGGCCATGGCGGTCTCCACGGGCTTGACCAGGGCCTTGAGCTCCGCTTCCGCGGCCTCGGGCACGTTGCGCACGAGCGGCTTGCCCAGCTCCACGTCGTAGGGAATGTGCTCGGCATCCGCGAACTCCAGGACACGCGACCCAATGATTTGGAGCTCTCCGTGAACCCCGTTGGCGTGCTTCAGATAGGCACACACCACCGTGTAGCCGGTCTCCATCACCTGTGAGCCGTTGATCCGCAATGGCTTTCCGGCCTGGGCCGCTGCCAACTGAAGTGTCTCCAGATGCTGCGCCGTGAAGTAGGGCTGGCCGCCCGGCCCATGGAGGTTGTTGATCACCTCGACCTCCAACTCCCCTCGCTGAATGGCCTCGGCGAGCCGGGTCACCACGCGATTCATCATCGCAGGCGAGGTGTCAGACAGGATGAGTCGCGTCCCAATGGCATCCCAGAGGTGGGTGATGACCTCCTTGACCGTGGTGACCTTCGCGCCGAATCGGGTGATCGCGCGTTGCAAGCGATTCACCGCGGAGACAGGGTCCTTCGCCCTCGCGCGGATCTCTCCGAGCCCCTGGAAGATTTGGGTCACCTTCGCGCGCGCGGGCTCGAGCTGCTTCGCGTACTCGGGCATGGCCTTCTCGGCGAGTTGCAGCAGGGTCGGCGGGGGGCCCTTCATTCGCTCGTCCAGGAGTTCGGCGTCCCGGCGCGAACGGGGCAAGGGCGACTTGCCCGCGGCGCGCCTCGCCATGCGCTCCTTGAGCCACGAGGCCAGTCGCGTTGAGCCGAAGGCCCGCTCCACGGCGGTGCCCTTCAACATCCGGAGCGCGACGCCGGCCCCTTTCGCCATGACCCACATCACCAGCGCCTCGACCAGGACGCCCGCGAGCACGCCAATCGCCTCGGCCAGGTCGCGCGCCGCCTGGTCGAGCTGCTGCGCATCCCCTCGCGCCTGCCACACCGAGCTGAAGAACTTCGCGAACGCCGCGCCGACCTTCTGGAGCGAATCCAGGATCCACTTGGCGAGGAACGCCAACCCCATCCATTCCAGCAGCGCGACGCCCACCTCGAAGCCCACGGCGGCTCCGGGCGCGGCTCCCGCTCCACCCACGAGCGCGCCCAGCGCGGCCCCCACCGCCGTGCAGATGGCGAGGAGGAGGATGGCGCCCGCCGCCATCTCGAGGAGCGCGACGAGAATGGAGATCGCCGCGTCCTCGACGTGGGCCGCCACCGCCTTGGGGATGTACTGAAGGGACAGCCGGATGGCCTGCTCGATGTCGCGCAGGAGTTGATCCATCCACTGCAAGCCGGATGCGATGCCCAACGCATCCAAGGCATTGAACGAGTACGAGCCGGAGTTGACCGTCCCCCGCAGTCCCTTCGCGAAGTCCGTGCTGGGAATCCAGATGAACGTGTCGGCCTTGAACGCAACAGACCTCCACCCATTCGTGGTGGCCGGGATGGTCTGTCGATTCACCTGCGCGAGCACCGCCACGAAGAAGCGGAGGTCCGAGCCCCAGGTGCGCGCCACGTCGCCATAGTACGTCTCGGCGATGGCGATGGCCGTGCCCTTCACGCCCGAGGCAACCCGATGGAGTCGGGCGTTTGGCTCGGGCAACGGGTGGCGCGGTGCTCCCCAGACAGAGTCCGCGGCGACGAAGCCCACGCGCCCATCCCGCGTGCTCACCGACAGCCAGTTCCCGGGCATCTGCGCGACGACCTGCACGGGCGTGTTGAACTCCAGCGTGGACAGGACGTTGTTACCCGCTTCCGCTCTGGAGCGCAGCGCGAGCGGAGGCTGCTTGTCCCATACGACGACGGCTACACCGTGCGCGGGCGCAGGGGTCCCGCCCACCCACGACATGAGCGAGTCGGGCGGGGCGTCGGTGAACATCAGCAGCGTGGAGGGTGTCAGCCCCACGAGCCGGCCCGTCATGAAGGCATCGGACAGGTGCTGCTTGATCTGCTCATCGAGCTGCGCCTGCCCAGCCCCTCGGCTCGCCGCTGGGGTGACGGCGTTGTACATGTCCCAAAGGGTCTGCCGCTGCGTGCGCAGCCATCCATCCAGGGACATCCGCATGCGCGCGGGCGAAACCTGTCGGCTCTTGTCCTTCGCCTCCGCGTCGTTCCACCAGACAACCACGTAGGAGGTTCCGCCACCGGAAAGCATCCACTGCTGTGACAAGGCGGCCCTCCCCGTGACGGAAGCCGGATGCTAGCCACTCCATGCCAGGGGAACCAAGGACTCGCGGGCCCTCCCTACCCGTCTGGCATTACCACCTGGGTATGGATGGCCCCGCCACTACGTCGTCGCGACCAGGAACTCCTCGGAGTTGTTCGGCGGGCGAAGGCCATCGCTCCGCCCGGAGAAGTAGCGCTCCGCGAGCGTCGCCATCGACACGTGCCGCGGGCGCCGGAAGCCAGACTCACGGGCGAACGCGAGCATCTCGTCCGGCGTGAAGAAGCTGATGAACGGCGTGCCACTGGCACGTGCGCCGTCCGCCGCGCGCTGGACCGCGGGGCGCACCTCCGGATCCAACTGTTCGATGGGCATCATGAAGGTCATGGCGAACGTCGAGCCCGGGGCGAGCGTCGCGACCTGACGGAGCGTGGCCGCGATCGTCTCGCGGGTGAGGTACATGCTGACGCCCGCGGACGCCACGACCGCCGGCTTCGAGGCATCGAACCCCGCCTCCACGAGCCGCGCCCACCAGTCATCCCCCGCCTCGAAGTCGACCGGCACGAGGCGCAAGAATGCTGGCACCCCCAAGCCGAGCGCGTGAAGGCGCTGGCGCTTCCATTCCTGCGGGCCGGGTTGATCGATCTCAAAGACTCTCAGCCGAGAAGCCAGCTCGGGCTTTCGCTGAGCGAAGGTGTCGAGCCCCGCGCCCAGGATGACGTACTGCTCGACGCCCTGCCCGGCATGCTCCTCGACGAGGTCCTCGATGAAGCGCGCCCGCGCCACGATGGAGGCACGGAAGGGGCGCGTGAAGGGACTCATGTCCGGGCGCGCCTGCCAGCCCTGCTCCGGCGCGGCGAGCGCGAGGCCCAGCTCGTCGTGGAACACGTGAGGCGGGGGATCGGCCTGGACGTGCAAGGCCCGCCACAGGGCCACGCGGACCGCGGTGTTCTCGGCTTCCACCTTGGGATTGCGAGCCATGGTGCTCCTATCCGTGGCTCGCGGGCAGCGGCGCCTGAACGCTGAGGTCGCGACCATCGGGGTCGGCGAGCAGCATCTCCAGCGCCGGCCAATGCTGCGGCGCGAATGGACGAAGGACCGTGGCGGAGCTGGGCGGCGAGAACCGCGAGGCATCCTTCACGGCGACCGCCGGCACCACCTTGAGTTCCTGGTCGGGCGGCCGCTCGGCGACGAAGAGGTAGGGCCCGCCCGAGGGATGACGCAGCCGCCCCGAGTGGTGGTCGGTCTCGAACTCGACCTCGTAGCCCAGCGCCTTCCAGAACGCGACCGTCTTGCCCCAGTTGTGGGTCTCGATGAGCAGACCTTCGATGCCTTCAGTTGCCATGCGGTCTCCGTTTGCGGCGCTGCGCGTCGAGGTAGTCGCGAAGCGCCGCGGCCACGAGCGCCGACAGCGATTGCTCGGTCTCGATGGCGTGGTGCTTGAGCTCGCGAATCAACTCGGGCGGCAGATACACATTGAACTGCTTCACGTCCCCTGCCATGCGCATGAACCTAGGATGCTAGCATCCTAGCGTCAAGCGGAACCGCGAGGCATACTCGCCGCGCAGCGCTCACTCCCACCGATGACAATTGAAGATCACCGGAGCGAGCCCTCCCTTCACGTTGTAGGAGAAGGAGTGTCCGTCGTCCTCGGCGGACGCGTACTCCAGCTCGTCCTGCGCCCGGAGCCACGTCATCGTCGCAGACAGGTTCTGACAGGGATCATCGAACTGCGCGGCGAAGCGCTTCTCGAACGCATCCAGCTTCGCACGGTGCTCGGTCACCCGCTGGTTCAGCGCCTCGACCTGCGCAGGGGTGCGAATCTCCCGAGTCTGGGGCTCTCCAATCCAGGTGCTGCCATCCGCGAAGCGCGCCTCAATGGCCAGGCGAACCGTCCGCGCGTTCGTCGTATCCAGAGGGGCCTGCGCCTTGGGCCGAGTCTTCGAGTCCATCGGGATGGCCAGGATGCGCCGACTCACCGCACCCGCGGCATCCAACTCCACCAGCGCGGCCTCCGCGGGCCTCGGCAGAATCTTGTCGAAGTCCACCTCGCCCTGCACCGAAGCCTGGTCGCCCACGAGGAACGCGGTGGGCTCATCCAGGAACAAGAGGAGCCGCCTGGCGACAAAACCTCTCGGTGGCGCGTCCGCGCAGCGGACCGTCAACTTCACCGGAATGTCCTGCTCCAGGGTGGGCTTGCCCTGGCAGGACAGGCTGGCGTGGAGGCGACGCTCGAAGACAGGTCCCTCCTTGGAACACCCCTGAATGACCTCTCGCGTGGACCAGAGGGGAAGGTCCACCGTGAAGCGCTCTTGCGTGCGGCCCATGGAATCAGGCTTCAGCGTGCGCGACGGGCCCCCCTCTCCCCCTCTCAGCGCCACCTCTTGCAGAGGGCCGTGGCAGTCGGCATCCAGGACCAGGCTCGGATGGATCCAGAGGGGAGTAAACCCACCCCCATCCACTCCCGCCAGCCGGCCCTTCACGACATGGGCCGTCGTCTCCTGGGAGACCTGGAGGCGGGGTCTGTTCCGCGCTTCGCTGCCGGCCACCGCGAGACGCGCGAAGTAGAGGCTCAGCTGCCGTGGAGTCAGTCGCGCCATCTGCTCCGGCGGCAAGGGGACCGTGGGAAAGGGATTGTCGGGGAGCGGCTCCGGGCTCTGGAGAATGACGCGGCTCCGTGACCTCTTCATCGCTCCCTCTGCCCTCACCTTCAGCTCGAGGTACTCCGCGGGCTGCGGCGTCAGCGCGTCCAGCAGGTCGGCCTCCTTGAGCTGGGCCAGCGGGGTGCGGGAGGTGAACCCTCGCGGGGGCTCACTGATTCGCACCAGGATCATTCCCGGCTCGAGCCCTGCACGGTCGGCGACGCTGCCTTGCTCGACGCGGGAGACGGTCACCTGCTCCCCATCGGAGCGAGCCGAGTAACCCACGGACTTGAGGGTGACGGTGAACGGCGCCGCCGCGAACACCCACGCGCTCGTGAAGACGGACAGCAGGGCGGAGACGACCATCGAGTGCGCTCCAGGAATGGGAACAGGCCCGCGCGAATGCGAGGCGCCCGCCATCCTTCGCGGTTCCAGAATGAAGCGCCACCGGTCGAACTACCGATGCCCGGGGGCCCAGCCCCGCGGAGGGACCGCGCGGCTCCGGGTCCAGGACTCAGGTCGCGTCACGACATGTCTGTCTATTGGCCCGTCCGTGAGGAACTCCCAACGTTTACTGAGATGTCGGGCACATATAGGATTTCTCGTCACACAGGGCTCTGCGGAGACGCACGCGATGACTGACTCACGCTCAGCGCAACGGGTTGAACGGCCCTTCACGTTTGCGACCCAGCTCGAGTCCCGCGTCCTCCAGCGTTCGAACTTGATTGCGGGCGAGTTCCGCTCGGACGCCCCCAACGAACTCGTCACCGGCGCGGTGCCACGCAGCGAGGCCTACGTGCTCACGCTGCATCTGCGCGAGCGGCCTCGCGGCGCCATGCGCGCGGAGAACCGCTGGATTCAGCCGGAGAACTTCCACGCGGGCCACGCAGGCATCGTCGACCTGCGCTCGAAGCTGACCTCGGAGTACGTGGGACCGTTTCACTACGTCAGCATCTATCTGCCGCGCCGCTCCCTCGGCGCCTATGCCGAGGATGCGGGAGCGCCCTCACTCGAGGACCTGCGGCACCAACCCGGCGTCGGATTCTTGGATCCCGTCGTGCAACATCTGCTGCTCTCCCTGCGCCCCGCGCTGACGGCTCCAGAGGAGGTCAGCTCGCTCTATGCAGACCACGTGGCCCTCGCGCTCGTCTCGCATCTGGCGAGCGCCTACGGAGCGGTCCGCGCGGCGCGCACCCACCTCCGCGGCGGCCTGACTCCGCTGCACGTGCGACGCGTGAAGGAACTCATCGACTCTCGCCTGGACGGAGCGGTGTCGCTCGCGGAGCTTGCCCGCTCCTGCGGGCTCTCGGAGCGACACTTCGCGCGCGCCTTTCGCGAAAGCACCGGTCAGCCGCCGCACCGTTGGCTCATAGAGCGGCGGCTGGACAAGGCCCGACACCTGCTCGCAACGTCCACGCAGTCACTGAATGAAATCGCAGTCGCGTGCGGGTTCGCCCATCAGAGTCACTTCACGCGAACCTTCACGCGGGCGGTCGGAACAAGCCCGGGCGCGTGGCGGCGCCAGCGCCCGAGCTGATTCTTCTATCGACCGGAACCCAGGCGCTTCGCCGCCGCGCCAATCACTTCCGCGACCGCCTTCGGCTGCGAGACATAGACCGCGTGGCTGCCAGGCATCTCCGTCTTGTTCGAGCCGGCACGCGTGGCCATGATGCGCTGCACAGGCGGCGGAATCATGCGGTCATCCGTCGCGACCAGGTAGTCACTGGGCTTGTGTCGCCACGCGGGCTCGGAGACCGCGCCCGCGAGCGCGGCGACGCCCCAGGGAACCTGCGAGGCGGCCATGAACGCGGCCGTCTCCGCGTCGAGATCGGCCGCGAACGAGGCGTGAAACCGGGTGTTGTCGAGGAACAGGAACCCATCACGCGGCGGCAGGATGGGCGGCACGGCGGCGCCCGGAGGTGGGTCCTTGATCAGACTCGACACCGACTCTCCTCGGTCCGGGGCGAACGCGGCGACATAGACGAGCCCCTTCACCTGGGGATGCATGCCGGCTTCCGTAATGACCACCCCACCGTAGGAATGGCCCACGAGCAACACCGGGCCACCCGCGTCCGCGATGGCTCGATGCGTGACGGCGACGTCATCCGCCAAGGACAGCGTCGGATTCTGGACGACGCTGACCCGAAAGCCCCGGCTCGCCAGGATGCGATAGACCCCGGCCCAACCCGAGCCATCGACGAATCCGCCGTGAACCAAAACAATACTGACCGCGTCCCCATTCGACCCCGACATCGGCTCTCCTTTCCAACTTCGCCCAATCCGTCAACACAAACATCTGCTCGCAATCACAGCGACAGCCTTGGCGTAACAACTCCACTCAGCACTGGCAATGAACCGCTCACGTCCCTGCCCCGCCCCCGCATGAACATGGCAGAACTGAACAAAGCGCGATCGTTTGCGGCAACGCTCCGCCTGATGAAGACGAGGAGGGTGAGCGGATCATCTTGACGGGAATGGCACGGCGGAATGAGCGTTGCACGCGCATTCCAGGAGCCCCACACCCGTGAGCCTTCACCTCCCCCTGATTCGAGTCTCGCCCCGAAGCCTCTTGCTGCCCGCCCTGGCAGCGTCAGCCATTTCCTGTGCCGCGCATGCGCCCCCCGTGGCTCCAGAGGATTCGCTTCCCTACGCTGGCAACGCGCCTCCCGCGCAGCTGCAGGCACTTGCTCCTTGGGTGGGAAGCTGGACGCTCGACATCCAGGTGGCACCCAGCGCCCAGTCTCCGCAGGGCGCGCACTTCACCGGAACCGCGAACGGCCAGCCGCAGCTCCATGGGCAGTTCATCCGCGTCAACGGCCAGACCTCGAATGGCTCAACGCGCGAGGAGTACTCCATCGTGTACGGGTATGACCCGGACAAGGATGTCTATCGTCGCTGGTATTTCTCGTCGATCGGGCTGGTCAACGAGTTTGAAGGACATTGGGATGCGGCTCGACAGGAGTTGACCTGGAGCCTGCTCAGCCCCGCCGGACATCAGAGCGCGACCATCGTGGAGTCCTTCGCGCCGGATGAGATCACGACACGGGTGACGTACAAGGACAGCGCCGGCAACATCGCCCGGAGCGCCATCAACCGCGCCACCCGGAAACCGACGACGGGCCCGAGTCAAAACTAGGAGCTGTCCCTGGAATACAGCCCCCTCCGCAGCGCTCCATCCCGCTGCGGAGGGAGGCCTGCGACTTACTCCTTCACGTCCATGCGGAAGGTCTTGGAGACAACCTTCCAGCCGCCGTCATTCGAGCGAAGCAAGGTAAGGCAATCCGTGTAGTAGCGCGGGTGAATGGAGAGCTCGACCTTCACGATCGCCATCTCCGGCCCCGTCATGTCGAGGGTCACGATGCGATCCGTGCGCGCGATCCCTCGCGATTTCGGTGAGGGCCTGCTCGCCACCAACTCCAGCCACTGAGTGCGAGGGACGATCCGAACGCCCCCCTCCTCGTTGATGGAGTAGACGTTGCACAACTCGTGGAAGACCGTGCCGAGCTTCTGTGTATCGCCCTCATGGAGCCCGTCGAAGTACGTCTGTATCAGCTGGGTCACAGCTTGGATGTCTTTGCTCATGAGTGCTCCTTCTTCTAACCACCATCGCGCGCCAACGCGATGACTTCTCGAAAAGGCAATTCACCCGGGTCATTCAAGAAAACGAAGCACGTCAGCGACCGCGCTCAGTGAGCGCGAGCCTTGGCGCCCAGCTCCCGCTCGGTCTGCTCCACCTGCGCGAGCGATCCGGTCAACCGATGGTCCGTCACCACGGCGCGAGCGCGCTGCAGCCGCTCCCCGGCGCGCGAGGGTTCGCCTCGCATGGCATGGACCTTCCCCAAGTCCAGGAGCACCTCCACGACCGTGAGCCAGTCCTCATGAGACTCCGCGTTGGCCAGGGCCTGCTCCAGGAACGGGAGCGCAGCCGTCGCGTCGTCTCGCCGCAGGTGGATGCGGCCCAGGTTGGCGCGTGCCTCGCGCTCGCTCGCGGGGTCCTTCAGGAGCAAGGCCAGCTCCAATGCCTTGCGCGCGGGCTCGAGCGCGGAGGTGCCTCTCGGGTCGAGGCGCGAGCGGACACTCGCCACCGCGACGAGCGCGAACACCTGCCCACTCCGGTATCCCACCTGCTCCCGGAGGCGCAGCGACTCCTCGAACCCGGCCAGGGCCTCTTTCAAGTCGCCCCGTTCCTCGGCGAGCCCCGCGAGGTGCCTGAGCCCATACGACGCCATCAGCGCATCATCGGAGGCACGCGCCACGGCCAGCGAGCGCTCGAAGAAGGTGCTCGCACCGGCCGCGTCTCCCTGGAACTGCCGGGTGAGACCCAGGTGAAACAGCGCTTCGGAGTGTCCGCGCGCATCACCGGAGGACTCGGCCAGAGCCCGGGCCTGTTCGAACTGCTCGGCGATGGGTGCCCACTCGCCCTTCCCCGCGAGGAGCTTGTTGAAATAGTGAAACATGCCCTCCGCGTCGAGCGCGGCCACCCGCGCATGGGCATCTCCCGAGTCCTCCGCGAGCCGCCGCGCTCGCCGCAGCAACTCCAGCACCTGCGCGGCGTCGAGGCCCGGCTCATGTTGGAGCTGTCGGGACAAGACGCGGCCGAGCTCCGCCTGGAGCCGCGCCTCGCCCGCGAGATTTCCCAGCAGTCGCGCCCGCTCGCTGGCGAAGCGGCCCAGGACCGCCGCTTCCTGGAAGCGGCTCTCCAAGTCATACGCCTGCATCACGGCGACGGCGGACTCGGTGAAGCGGCGACCTTCGTTCCGCGCCCCACTGCTGTCCCGGCCTCGCGCCACGGTTCCGGACGCGCATGCCGTGACGAGCGCCGTCAGGACCACAGCCCCTGCCAATTGCCTCATGACATCCTCCCCACGAAGTGCCCGGGAAGCTCCCGGCGAGAGGAACGCTAGAGAGGGCTTCGCGCGAAGGGGCGAGAATGGGACGAGTCGCCAAGACAGGGGATGGGCCGCGAATCGCAAGGGACAAGCCGCGTGCGCCCCTGCCCCGCTCCTCTCACAACGAATGGCCGAGCAGTTGTTCCAGTCGGGCTCGATAGGTGCGGCTCAGCGTCAGCTCCTGGCCATCGCGCAACACCAGGCGATGGTCTCCCGACAGCGTGGGAGACAGGGTGACGATGCGGTCCACGTTCACGAGCGCGGAGCGGTGGACGCGGGCGAAGCGTCGCGTGGCGAGGCGCGCCTCCAGCTCCGCCATCGTCTCGCGGAGCAGGTGCGTCCGCGCGCCCACGTGCAAGGTGACGTAGTTACCCGCGGACTCCACCCAGTCGAGTTCCTCCACCGGCACCAGCACCGTCTGAATGCCCGTCTTCACCACCAGCCGGTCCGTCCCGGTCGCGGGTGGGCGCAGCTCCTGGAGGAGTTGGTGAAGCTGCTCGCGCAGGACTCCAGGTGGAGCCGCCAGGCGCTCCCGCACGCGCGCCAGCGTGCGGCGAAAGCGCTCCACCGTGAACGGCTTGAGCAGATAGTCCACGGCGGCGGCATCGAAGGCGCGCAGCGCGTGCTGGGGCCACGCGGTCACGAAGACGACGACAGGCGGCGTGGGCACCGAATCCGCCAACACGCCGAACCCGTCTCGCTCCGGCATCTCCACGTCGAGGAAGACGAGGGCGGGCTTCTCTCGGGCGATGAGCTCCAGCGCCTCCTGTCCGTCGCCGCACTCAGCCAGGGGATGCAGGTCCGTCTCCCGAGCCAGCAACATCCGCAGGCGCTCGCGAGCCAAGGGCTCGTCATCGACGATGAGCGTACGGACCGTCATGCGCGGGCACTCCGGTAGGGCAGCGACAACGAGACCACGAAGCCGCGCGGGACATTCGCCGCCCACGTGAGGGATTGGGCCACACCGTAGAGACGCTCCAAGCGGGCGCGTGTCGAGCCCAGGCCGATTCCTTCGCTCAGACGCGAAGCGCCCTCGGCGGGTGGGCCCACGCCGTCATCGCGGACCTCCAAGGCCACGCGCTCGCCCACGCGCTGGACGCGAACCCAGACGCGGCCGGGTCCTCGACGCGGAGCGATGCCGTGCCGAATGGCGTTCTCGACCAGCGGCTGGAGCAGGAGCGGTGGCACCAGGGCATCGCGGACCTCGGGCGCCACCTCCACGTCCACCTGGAGTCGGTCGGAGAAGCGGGTGCGCTCGATGTCGAGGTAGGGCGCCAGCAGCTCCAGCTCCTCGGAGAGCGGCACCTCGTGGCGGCCATCGCGCTCCAGGCTCGCGCGCAACAGCTCGCTCAACTGACCCACCATCTGGTCCGCGGCGGCCACGTCGCGGTGCATGAGCGTGGAGATGGCGTGCAGCGTGTTGAACAGGAAGTGAGGCCGGAGCTGGCTGCGCAGCAGGTGCAGTTGCGCCTGCGCGAGCTGTGCCTCCAGGCGCGAGGCTCGCACCGCTTCTTCTCGGACCTGTCGCGAGGAGCGAAGCGCCGCGTCGAGCCCCACGACGGACAGATAGATGAGCACGTCGTAGTCAGTGGTCTTCGACAAGAGCCACGTGAAGTGGGTCCACGCGGCGGCCAGGCCACCTCCCTCAGGAGGCGGGAGCAGCAGTTGCCGCAGGCCCGCCAAGAGCAACAGGTGCACCGCGACGAAGAGGAACGCGGGCGGCAGGTGCAGCACCAGTTGGAGCGGCCAGGGTCGCCCTGGGCCTCGCACGCGCTGGGCCACGGCGAGGATGAGCGGGGTGAGCAGGGCCCAGCCGCCCCAGACGAGAACCCCCGACAGCAGCGACTCACCGAAGCCAGCCGGCTCGCCTCGCGACGCCCGATAGACGGAGAGCTGCACGCCGTAGATGAAAGCGAGGAGCGCATACGCGGCCACCACCTGCACGGGGCCACGCCAGCGTGAAGCGAGCGCGCGCGGCACATCCGCAGGGAACGTGGATCCGCTTCCGGCGAGGTCGTCGAGTCCCTTCACGGGAGTCCACTCTAGAAGGCACCCTCGCGGCGTGGAACCCGTGAAGCATCCGATGCATTCCACGCCGGAGCGCGGAGCCGATGCGGCTCCGTGCAGGTCGATATGCAGGATTGCGTCACGGCCCCCTGCCCCTGCGTGGGTTAAGACCTTGGCCACCCGCTCGAACAGCCAAGGCGCCGTCGCAGAAAGGAACCTCCCTTGAAGATCGCGAACATTCCCTTCACCACCACGGACTGGGGGACCCTCGCCCCCACCGAGCACCCGGGCACTTCAGGGAAGGCGCTCTGGAGAACCCTCCAGGCCGGAGACATCCGGGTCCGGATGGTCGAGTACACGCCCGGCTACGTCGCGGACCACTGGTGCCGCCGGGGACACATCCTGCTCGTGCTCGAAGGGACGCTCGTCACCGAGTTGCAGGACGGCCGGCGTTTCGAGCTGGGCCCCATGATGAGCTACGAGGTCGCCGACGACGACGGCGCCCACCGCTCGTCGACCGCGACGGGCGCTCGGCTCTTCATCGTGGACTGAGCCGATGGACTCCACGCCCGGTGACGACTCCGTCACCGGGCGGATTCGCTGGCCTCACGCCCTCGGCCTCACAGCCGGAAGACGAGGACGTCCTTGTCCCCGGGGCTCATCCACACGATGGCATCGAGGCTGGGGAAGTAGATGGCCCGGCGCCGCGCGATGCCGCTCTGCAAGGCCGGCGCGGCGTTGGCGAAGGTCTTCGGCCGCAGCGTCGCAGGCGTCGTCTTGAGGTCAAGCTCCAGCCAGGTCATGCCGCTGTTGAGCTTCGTGTAGACCCAGTAGACGCCCTCGGTCGGCACATAGACCATGCCGTGCCCATCGGTGGCGTGAGCGGTGTCCGGGAACGAGGCGAGCGACAGGCCGCCCTCGTAGTTCCACGTCGAGCCCGACGCGAGCACCGAATGGGTGGACACGTCGTAGCGCTGCCACCGGCCCGGTGAGGCATAGGTCCCAGAGCTGTTGGGCGGCACGAAGATCGTCACGATGTCGCCCTCCTGCGTATAGGCGCCACCGCTCCAGTCCCAGCTCCCCCACGTGGCGCGCGGCGCGAGCCAGGTGTTGGTGTGCAAGTCGTAGTCGGCGGCGAAGGGACCACTGGAACCACAAGACCCGATGACCAGCTTCGACTCGTGGTCGAGGACCGCGATCACCTCCTCCGTGAGCGCGGTGCTGTCACCGTTGGCGCGCGGGTGCGTCTTGAGCGTCCACTTGTGGTTCGCCAACGAGTACCGCCACAGCCGGCGACAC
Source organism: Myxococcaceae bacterium JPH2 (assembly GCA_016458225.1). Classification (NCBI taxonomy): domain Bacteria; kingdom Pseudomonadati; phylum Myxococcota; class Myxococcia; order Myxococcales; family Myxococcaceae; species Myxococcaceae bacterium JPH2. Next base: position 76,068 of record JAEMGR010000001.1, read on the forward strand.
GCGACGATGAGTTCGTCACTCTCGGGCACGTAGACGAAGCCGTCGTAGACGTGGCGCGCCGTGGGGTTTCCAATGGGGTCGCTCGCGGTGCGGTCCCAGAAGATTTCGTCGTAGTACCAGTGGTCGCGCTGAGACCACGTCCCCGCGTCGACCTCCCCGTTGTAGGCCGCGCTCGACTCGGGGCAGCCCGCGAAGGTGCCTGACGTGCGGTACGCCTGACTCCAGAGCCGGGAGTCGCTCGGCATGTGTTCGATCGACCATTGCATCGAGTCGAGGTCGAAGCGGTAGATGCCGTTGTTGCTCGAGTCGCTGTGGCCTCCGCCATGACGCCACAGCCGGCGGCCGGCGAGGTCGAAGGCCGGCGCGTTCCAGGCCTCGGTGACGCCCCCCCAGGAGCTGGTGCCGTAGTCCTTCCACCCGGGCATGGCGGCCTGAATCTGCGCACCCAGCGACTCCAGCTTCGTCCCAGAGACGCTCACCCAGCGACCGCGCGGCACGAGCGCCCAGCTCGATTCATTCACGTGCCCAGCGCTGTCGCGCCCGGGCGTCCACACGTCATTGGAGTACGTGCCGGTATTGGGGCCATGGCCCCAGCCAGGAGAAGTCCCAGCGTCGCGAACGCCTCCGTCGAAGGGCATCCCTGCATCTGCGCCCGCATCGCGGGAGTCCGTCGACGTCCCCGCATCCGACGGCGAGGTGGAATCCGCACATCCTGAGAGCATCAGCAGCGCGATCAACCATCGTGACATGGTGAACAGTGTAAAGGGTTCACCGTGCGTCTCAGCAACTTTCGATGCGTTCGATTGAGTTCCCGCATCGAGGCGAAGCGAGCAGTCCGAGCAGACTCAACCCTGTGCGGATGTCTTTCGGAGCGTCACGGCAACGCAACAGGATGCGTCGCCGCGAAAGACTCTCACGGGTCAGAGCCGGGCGAGAATCTCCTCGCGCTTGCGCGCGAACTCCTCGGACGTGATGAGTCCGTCGTTGGCCATCCGTTGCAGGTCCGCCAGGGCCTTCACGGGGTCTCCGTGAGCCGGGGCACTCACGGCCTGCACAGGGTCCGCCCCCACGATGAAGACCTTCTGCGGCTCGCTCGGGTCCAGCCGCACCTTGACCCGCCGCCCGGCCTCCATCGCCGGCACATCCCAGGCGTCCAATCGGTCCTCCAACCGCACTTCAAACGGCGCATGCCCCGCGCGTCGAACCTCCAAGGTCACCGCGAAGACGGGCGTGCCGTGGATGCGCAGCTGCGTTCGTTGCACCTGGAGCACCGTGGCCTCCGCCGGCTCTCCTGTCTGGCGGATCTGCTCGTCCCGCTGTCGCGCCCGAATCGAGCGCGACAGGATGAACCAGCCGAGGAACGCGAACAGCCCCCAGCTGCAGAACAGCATGACTCTGACAGCAACCTCCTCCACGCATCACCTCAAGACTGGACCGTGTCCGACTACGCGAGCACACACACCGCAGATGCCTCTTAGCGAGGCGATTTTCCAAGCCACGCACCCAAGCGTCGATCGAGCACGGGCGCCGCCTGGTCGACCGCCTCCCAGGTGTCGTCATCCAGCACGGGCTCATCGTGCCCGAAAGGCCCTCGACGACTGCCGAAGGTCGCCTTGAGGTCCTCCGTCAGCCAGAGACCATTCATGTTGTGGAACCAGCGGTAGGCCAGAGTTCGAAGTCCCGGCGCGTCCCGCAGGTGGTCGTCCCACAAGCCCCGCGGGAGCGCCTGTTTGACGAAGCGCGACCCTTGGACCTCCCGTCGCGCCACCGCGGCGAGCAGCTCCTGATGCGCCGGGAAGCGCTCGGGAACCAGCAGGCCTCGCGTGGCGGCGTAGCCCACGAAGAGTCCGGTCGTGATGTCCGGGTAGCGCGCCAGCGCCCTCGCGCCCCTCACGGAGAGGGTGGCCGAGACGCCGTCATCGAACTCGAGTTCAAGCTCCAGGTGCCCATCGGTGTCGAGCGCCCAGGTCCAGAACGCCACGGTCAGCTCATCCTCGTCCGCGAAGGCGGCACGGCGGCCCGTCGGCGGTCCCAGCACCCGCACGACCTCGTCCTCCGAGGCCGCCTTCCAGGGCACACCCAGGACCGTCTCTCCCACCGCGGCGCGAACCCACGCGGTGGAGACATACGGGATGAAGGTCTTGGCCGTCTTCTGCTGCGGAGGAAAGGCGTCGTTGAGGATGTCGTGCGAGAAGACGAGTTCGACGCCCTGCTTGGGAGCCGAGACGTTCGCGGAGTCCGTATTCTCCGAGGTGGACCGGGGCACCTTCTTGCCCAGCACCTCCGTCACGTAGGCGATGACCTCGGGCGCATCGGCCCGCCGTCCCAGCACCCCGGCCAGGCGCTGCGTCTTCGGCCCCAGCTTCGCCAGCACCTCCGTCGGAGTGAATCGCGGAGCAGCCACCGCGCCCGAGGCCAGCGGTGCATCGCCATCGAGCCAGGCCGCGAAGTCGAAGTCCTCCCCCTTCGGAACCTTGACCTTGTGCTGCTTCAGCCACGCGACCAGCGCCGCGCGACCCGACGAATCCGCTTCATCGAGTTCGTCGAGCCCCGTCTCGCCCTGCGCCCACAGCGACAGGAACTCCTCGAGGCTGTTCGCGACCGTCCTCGCTTCGCCCTCCGAGCCCAGCAAGGCCACCGCGGCTCGCTTCATCGTCTCCGGGCGGATGAGCGCGACCAACGAACCATCTGGAAGCCCCAGGAACATGAAGCCATCACGCCGGAGCCGCTCCGCCTTCGCCGGATTCCACTCCGTGGGGATGGCCTCGGCCGCCAGTCCATCGAATGAGCCCAGCGAGCCGTGGTCCTGCTCAGCCACCCAGGCACCGAACTTCGTGAGCAAGGCTGGAACGTCATGCCCCGAGGGCGCCGCGGAGAGATTCACGAAGTACTTCGTCATGAGGGGTCGCTACAGCCTCCTGCGCCCGAGCATAACGCATGAGCCCTCCGCCCCTCGCGCGAGCACGCGTGCAGGTCAGGAGGCCACTGCGCTCGGGCTTGGGGACAGGCTCGACAGGATGCTCATCCGCGAGGGACCGCCGAAGACCGAGGCAGGCACTCCGAGGACTCCGTGCGCCAGCAGTTCATCGAAGGAGCACGGCGACGTGGCGAAGTACCCGACGCAGCGCGAGGCACGAAGCTCGGGCCTGCGGGCCGTGGAGGCATCCAGGGTGCGCGCACGCTCGGCGAGCAGCGCGCGGACCTGTTGCGGACGCGAGGCGTGTTCCGTGAGGGCCGCGTAGCCGATGCGCAGCTTCTGCTCGTCCTTCGGCAGCGGTGCGAAGACGGAGCGCACCTCCTCCCGCCATCGCTCGGGCGTGAGGCACAACCCCACGTGGTCGGGGATGAGCCACCCCTTCGAGAGCGAGACGAGGACGAACGCGAGTTCCTCCTGCAACAGCCGAAGCACCCACGGAGTCGGCGGTGTCGCGTATGCGGAATCCATGAGCAGCACTCGCTTGTTCGGCTCCGCGCGGACCCACGCTTCCACCTTCTCTGCGTCCTCGCGCGGCGGCGTGAGGCCCCACGGTTTGAGCGGCTCGCAGAGGAGGAGCGCCTCGCACTGGTCGAGCGGCGGCAGGCCCTCTCTCGCGGAGAAGCGCAGGACATGCACGCCTGCCTCTTCGGCGAGCCGGAGGTACACCGGATACACGTCGGCGGGGATTGCCACCCGAGCGTTGCGCGATGCGAGCCACCCGAACAGCGCTCGCAAGGAGCGGCGCACGCCGTGACTCACCTGAGTGCGGGACTTGAGCCCGGCATCGAGCCCGAGCTGCGCGAGGAATCGCTCCGCGACGTGACATCGATACGGCGCTTCGGGATGTGCCGACGGAGCGATGGCGGCGAACGACGACGCCAGGCTCCGGTAGACGTTGAGTTCCGACAGGTCCACCAGCTCGGGGCGGCTGGCGCGCAACGAGTCTCGCAGCGCGAGGAAGGCGTCGTGGTTCATCGGTGCAGCTCCGAGGCCGGATCTTCCAGCGACGCCAGGCAGGTTCCATCACTCATGAGATTCCACGAGCGCACCCGGCCATTCGTTCGCTCCCAACCGACCGAGGGCTCGGTATAGGCCGCGACGCGGAGCACTCGGCCCGCGACTTCTCCCTCGAACACCGGGCTCCCCCACGGCAACTCGGCCACCTGTCGGAGGCCCGCTTCATCCATCGCGCGGAGCACGACTTCGAGAGGCACCTGGTTCGCGGCACAGAACTGATTCACCGAGCTCGGTGCCCAGGCGCTCTCGGAGAGGCTGGAGACGTAGAGTTCCTTGAAGCAGACCTCGTGAAACCCTTCGCGCGCGCTGCGCTCGAGATACGCACGGACCTTGGACACGACATCCACGCCGCCACGCTGAAGCACGCAGATGGCTCGGGTGCGCAGCCCTGGGGTGCTCGCGAGCGGAGTCGCGTCAATCGACAACCCCATGATGCGCGCGTCGTCCTCGCGCGTGACGCCGTGCCGGCTGATGGCCAGCGTGGTGAGCCCCTCGTCACGCAGGGCACGCACCTGCTCCGAGTCGAGGCGCGCGCCGTTCGTGATGAGGAGTGTCTTGGGATATCGCTCGGCGAGGCCCCGGACCAAGGCGCGCAACTGGCTCCAGGCCAAGAGCGTCGGCTCGCCGCCTCCGGTGATGACGGCGCGCTCCGCCCCGCGTGACCGAGCGAGGTCCGCCCACGCCAACTGGACTTCGAGCGAGGCACTCCGCTGCCGCGCGAGGTCCGAGACGCTGGCCTTCGAGAAACAGAACGCACATTTCGCCTGACACGCCCGCGCCACCGGCAGCACCGAGAAGCTGCGAGGCCTGCAGCTTGCCCAAGGGGTCAGCCCCGCGTCGTCGAGCATGAAGGCCTGAGCGGTCACCTCTTCGTGAATCGTGGGACGCAGCGTTCCGTCGTCCGCGACCCAAGCCACACCGCTCAACGGCACCTCCGGAGAGGGCCAGTGCCAGCCGATTCCCGTCCCCGTGACGTCGTTGGTGCGCATGGCATGGGCACCCGAGGTCGGCAGGCGTGCGCGCAACGCGACCACGCGATCCTTCGCGCGCCCCAGCTTCGCCACCAACCGTCGAGCCTTCTCGAGCCCAGGCACCCAGGACTCGTCCTCCTTCAACATGTAGAACGCACCGGGGAAGGTCGACTCCGCGATGAGCGCCTTCGAGTACCGCATGCGGTAGCGATCAAATCCGCGCAGCCAGTTCGAGAGCGGGATGAAGGCGACGAAGGCAGTGTCCATGACGCCGCCACTGTCGCAGCATCCCAGCTTAGTGTCAATCAGACACCAACCATCCACCGGGCCGCTCGGGGACCTGCTTCAGCGAGAGCAGCGGACGCCCAGACGAGGGTGTCGTGGGAGTCCGATGCGACCGAGGCCGTGCGCGGTGCTACTCGAAGACGGAGAGCTGCCCGAGCGAGCGAAGCTCCGCCGTCGTGTCCTTCGGGGTCGCGCGCAGCCGGACCTGCGACACCGCCGTCGCGCCCGTGAGGTCCACCTCCATGAAGCGCTGCACGCCCGTGCCGGCCAGGAGGTTCGCCAGGGGCAACCACTGCGTGCCATCCACGCTTCCCTCCAACACCACCTCGGTCATGGTGCCCGCGATTTCAAAGTTGCGCAGCACGGCCTTGCGCAGCACCGCGGGCCGCGCGAGCCGCAGCGAGACGTCTCGAACCCCCGTCTTGAAGAGCACGAGCCCCGCGAGGCCACCGTTCGTGAGGGCGCAGGGCGTCCCCGCGTCCTGGTACACGCATGTCGCGCCACGGCTGATTGGAACACGGGCACGGCGCGGCATCGCCAGCTCATCGCTGGAGTAGGCGATCGTGAGGGTCTCGCTCCCCACCTTCGCTGTGCGCTCGACGCTGAGGGTGGCCTTGAGGCCGTCCATGTCCTCGAGGACGTAGTCGCTCACATGCGTCGGCGAGGACGCCTTGGCCACCTGCCAGGCCATCTGAACGCTCGAAGGCCCGAGCATCAGCGAATGCTCATCCGTGCCGGCCCCGTGCGTCGCGGACAAGGGACGGAAGCCCACGCTCACGCCCTGCGCATCCACGGTGGAGGTCAGTCCGCCGGTCCACTCCTGGAGGGCGGGCAGCGCGTAGTCCAACTGCTGGATGAGGAAGAAGGCCGAGACACTTCGGCCCTGCGTCTGCGTGGGTGAGCGCGCCACGAAGCACCGCGCGATGCTCCCATTGCGCGTGTCCGCGCCCAGCAGGTCCATCTTGAACGTGCCGTCGGAGCCAGTCTTCGCCGACCGCCAGCTCGACGTGAACGCCGCGAACGCACAGGAGGAGTTCTCGCTGCGGTAGACCTTCAGCAACGCGCTCGAGAGCGGCGCACCGGCCTCGTCCAGGAGCCGCCCACTCAAGACGATGTCCTGGTCCTGTGCCACCTTGCTCTCGGTACAGCCCCCCAGCATCGCCAGCACACCGACCGTCAACGTATGCATTCGTCGCATGCGGTTCTCCTTCTCGATTGAGGCTCGGGCTCTGTGCAAGACCGGTGCAGAGCGCGCTTCACTCTGGGGACGCGCGCGTGGGCCCGTCCACTCGTGACACGTTCGTCATGGAGAGTTCCCTACGCGGGTGCCACCGGCTCTTCGCGGTGTGGCCGACTCGACCGGGTGCGGGTCCGCACACGAATCGCATCCCAACCTCGGCGCACGGGTGTCCACGGAGCCCCAGGCCCAGCGCAATCACCCCGTGGCTCGCGAGTAGGAAGGGAACCTCATGTCTCCATCCCAGCTCGCGCCCCCGCGGTCTCCCTCCACGTTGCGGGCATGCCATTCATTGCCGATGCTTCGAGCCATGGCCTCCATGAACCTCGGCACGCTCGCGTCGCTGCTCTTCGCGTCCTTCTCCTCGGCTTGCGTCACCCAGACCGTGGCCACGCCGAAGCCACCCGCCGCGGAGGTCCGAGTGAAGTCGGGCGCGGACCTCGATGACACGGTCCATCGCCTCATGACGCAGGCCCGGCTCCCAGGGCTCGCGGTCGCCATCCTCCAGGATGGACAGGTTCAGTCGCTGAAGGCCTATGGCGTCCGGGACGTGAGCCAATCCGCTCCGCTGCGAACCGACACCGTCATGTACGGCGCATCGCTGACCAAGGTCGTGTTCACCTATCTGGTCCTGCAGCTCGTCGACGAAGGCGTGCTCACGTTGGACACGCCCATCGAGCGATATCTGAAGAAGCCCCTGCCCTCGTATCCGAAGTACGCGGACCTCGCGGGGGATCCACGCTGGAAGCAGCTCACACCGCGCATGCTGTTGAGTCACACGTCCGGCTTCCCCAACTTCCGCTTCCTCAATCCAGACGGGAAGCTCGACTTCAAGTTCGACCCGGGCACGCGCTACGCCTACTCCGGCGAAGGCATCAACCTGCTGCAGTTCGTCCTGGAGGACGCGGGGCTGGGGCTCGATGTGGGGCAGGAGATGAAGCGCCGCATCTTCGACCGCTTCGGAATGCACCGCACCAGCATGGTCTGGCGCGACGACTTCGAGTCCAACGTCGTCACCGGCTACGACGAGCACGGCACCGCGCAGGTCCACAAGCGGCGGGAGAGCGTCCGCGCCGCGGGCTCCATGGACACGACCGTGGAGGACTACGCGCGGTTTCTCTCAGTGCTCGTCCGCGGCGAGGGGCTCTCCGCCAAGGCCCACGCGGAGATGCTGACCTCGCAGCTCGCCATCTCCACGGCGCACCAGTTTCCGACGCTGCTCACCGAGACCGACGCTCGCAATCAGGACATCGCCTTGTCGGCCGGGCTGGGGGTCGTCGTGTTCCACGGGCGTGCGGGCCCGGCGTACTTCAAGGGCGGCCATGACGAATGGACAGACAACTTCGTCCTCTGCCTGGAACAGGGCCAGCGCTGCGTGTTGATGCTCTCGAACAGCGTGAAGGGCCCTCAGGTGTTTCCCGCGCTCGTGGAGGCCATCCTGGGCCCCACCGACATGCCGTGGCGATGGGAGTACAATCCACCGCCCGCGGAGTGAGCCGTGCCGTGGGTCGAGCATGGAGGGGTACACCCTCGAAGTGCGGTCGCGAGAATTTTCAGGAGGCATGTCGATCTCTTGAAGGGTCATTCGACGTCACCATGAAACGGCGACTCCAACCCAACCGAGACCCCATCCATGGCCACCGCGAAGAAGACCGCCCCCCGCAAGACCGTGAAGAAGACCGCCCCCCCCAAGGCCGCCACGGCGAAGAAGGCCCCCGTCGCGAAGAAGGCTCCCGCCGCGAAGAAGAGCCCCGCGGCGGCCAAGCCCGCCCCCAAGGTCGCCAAGGCACCCTCGACCACCAAGGCCTCTCCGTCCCAGGGCGCGGCGGTGGATGCGTTCATCGCCAAGATGGAGCCGTGGCAGCAGGACCTCGCGCGGGCCCTCTCGGCGCTCGTCGCTTCCGTGGCACCGAAGGCCTCGGCCTATGTGAAGTGGGGCCACCCCATCTGGGACCATGCGGGCCCCTTCGTGCTCGCGAAGCCGGCCAAGGCCCATCTGACCATCGGGCTCTGGCGCGGTGGCCAGCTCCGCGACCCGGACCACATCCTGGAGGGCGACGGCGAAGGGATGCGGTTCGTGCGGCTCCGCTCCGGCCAGCAGCTCCCTGCCTCCCTCGCGACGCTGCTGCGCGAGGCCGTGGCGCTCAACAACAAGCTCGGCGACCCGCTGAAGCGCTGAGGTCGCCTCATCCACGCGGAGGGGCGCAGGGGACGCCCCGGATACATCGAGGGACGCGGACGGCGCCCCTCAGGCCTTGAGCGACGCGCCCAGCAGGAGCCGCTCGCAGAGGGCCGGGAAGTCGATGCCCCGCCCCGCGGCAATCTTGGGCAGCAGGCTGCTGGCCGTCATTCCGGGCAGCGTGTTGATCTCCAGCAGGAACACGTCTCCGCTCTCCGTCACGATGACGTCCGAGCGCGACGCGCCCGCACACCCCAGCGACTGGTGCGCGGCGAGGCAGACCGCGTTCACCCGCTCGTACTGCGCGGGCTCCAGCGGGGCCGGGAAGAGGTACTGCGTGCCACTGCCAGCCTTGTACTTGGCCTCGTAGTCGTAGAACTCGCGGGCGGCGCGCACCTCGATGACGCCCAGGGCCTCGTTGTCCAGCACGGCGCCCTGCACCTCACGGCCCTTGATGAACTGCTCCACCAGCAGGGTGCCCGCGTACTTCGCGGCGTCCTCCACCGCGGCCACGTACGCCTCGCGCGTCTTGCAGATGTGCACGCCCACGCTGCTGCCTTCGCGGCTGGGCTTCACCACCACCGGGAAGCCGAAGGGCAGCGAGTCCACCGCCGCGAGCGCCGCCTCCGCCGTCTGGAAGGCCCGGTACGGCGGCGTGGGGATGCCGCGCGCGACGAAGATTTCCTTCGCGTAGACCTTGTCCATGCCCACCGCGGACGCCATCACTCCGCTGCCCGTGTAGGGGATGAACATGCACTCCAAGAGCCCCTGGAGGCACCCGTCCTCGCCGTAGCGGCCGTGCACCGCCAGCCACGCCACGTCCACCTTCTCCGCGAGGAGGCGCGCGGGCAGGTCCTTGCCCACGTCGATGTCCACCACGTCGTAGCCCAACCCCTTGAGCGCCCCGGAGACGGCCGCGCCGGTGCGCAAGCTCACCTCGCGCTCCGCGGACAGACCGCCCTGAAGGACGGCCACGCGCTTCGTCTTGAGTTCGGCCTGGGTGAAGCCTCGGGTGCCTCGGGTCATGGCAGGAACACTCCCACGCGCTTGACTTCGGGTTTCATGTCGACGCCCGTCGCCTCGTGCACCCGCTGCTGCATGAGGGTGATGAGGCCCAGCACGTCGCGGGCAGCGGCGCCGCCCAGGTTGACGATCCAGTTCGCGTGCAAGGTGGACACCTGCGCGCGCCCCAGGGTGTGCCCCTTCAGGGACACGAGTTCAATCAATCGGCCCGCGAAGTCGCCCGGCGGGTTGGTGAACACGCTGCCGAAGTTGGGCTGGCTGAGCGGCTGCGTCCGCTTGCGGTAGCCCAGGTCCGCGTCCATGGCCGCCTTGCTCGCCACCACGTCGCCCTTGCGCAGCGCGAAGCGGACCCGCGTCACCACGCCCCCCTCGGGAAGCGAGGCGTGCCGGTACTCGTGCGGCACCTGCGCCTTGGACAGCCACCCCACCCCATCCGCCGTGGCCACCTCGATGGCCTCCACCACGCGGAAGCACTCGCCGTTCTTCGTGCCCGCGTTCATCGCCACCGCGCCCCCCAGCGTCCCGGGGATGCCCGCGAGGAACTCCGCGCCCACCAGGCCGTTGGCGCGCATCAGGTTGACCAGCCGGACGATGGCCGAGCCCGTGCCGAGCGTCAGCCGCCCCTCCTCGGGCCCCACGTCCACCTGCTCGGGGAACAGGTCTCCCGGCACGCGCACCGTGACGCCCGGCACGCCGCCGTCGCCCACCAGCGTGTTGGCCCCGCCGCCCAGCACCGTGAGGGGCATGCCCTCGTCGCGCACGAGCCGCAGCAGCGCCACCAGCGCGTCGGGTGAGCGGGGACGCACCAGCGCCTCGGCCGCCCCACCCGCGCGCACGCTCGTGTGCGGCGCCAGGGGCTCGCCCGCCTTCACCTCACAACCCTCCAGCCGCGCCACGCGCGCGGCCAGAGCGGTGCTCACGCCCGCCTCGACCATGGTCTATGCCTTCGCCAGCCCGGAGGCGTTGAGCAGCGTCAGCAGCTCCGGCCCCACCTGGGTGATGTCGCCCGCGCCCAGGGTGAGCACAAGGTCACCCGGACGCAGCCGCTCCTGGAGCGCCCGCGCCAGGTCCGTGCGCTTCTCCACGAACGTGACGTCTCGATGTCCGTGCGCGCGAATGGCATCCGCCAGCGCGTCGCCCGTGGCGCCCGGGATGCGCTCCTCGCCCGCCGCGTAGACGCTGGTGACGAACAGCACGTCCGCGTCGTTGAACGACGTGGCGAACTCCTTCATCAGGTCATGCGTGCGCGTGTAGCGGTGCGGCTGGAAGGCCACCACCACGCGACGGCCAAACGCCTTGCGCGCCCCGGCCAGGGTGGCCATCACTTCCGTGGGGTGGTGCCCGTAGTCATCCACCACCGTGACGCCCGCGGACTCGCCGCGCACCGTGAAGCGCCGCTGCACGCCCCCGAACTCGGCGAGCGCGCCGCGCACCGTCTCCAGCGGGATGTCCATCTCCTCCGCCACGGCGATGACGGCCAGCGCGTTGAAGGCGTTGTGCGCGCCCACCATGCGGACGCGGAACTCGCCCAGCGGCTCATCGCGGCGGAACGCATGGAAGGTGGTGGTGAAGCCGTCGAGCGAGATGCCCTCCAGCCGGTAGTCCGCCATGTGCGAGCTGCCGTAGGTGACGAAGCGCTTCTCGATGCGCGGCAGGAGCGCCTGGACGTTGGGGTTGTCCAGGCACAGCACGTTGAGCCCGTAGAAGGGCACCCGGTTGCAGAACTCCACGAAGGCCGTCTGGAGCGCGTCCAGCGTCCCGTAGTGGTCCATGTGCTCCGGGTCGATGTTGGTGACGATGGAGATGGAGGGGTGCAGCTTGAGGAAGCTGCCGTCGCTCTCGTCCGCCTCCACCACCATCAGCTCGCTCTTGCCGAGCTTGGCGTTGGAGTCGAGCACGTTCACCTTGCCGCCCACCACCGCGGTGGGATCCAACCCCGCGGCGGACAACACGGTGGCCACCATGGACGTCGTCGTCGTCTTGCCGTGGCTGCCCGCCACCGCGACGGCGTACTTCAGGCGCATCAGCTCCGCGAGCATCTCCGCGCGAGGGATGACGGGAATCTTCCGCTGACGCGCCGCCACCACCTCGGGGTTGTCCTTGCGCACGGCGGACGAGATGACCACCACGTCCGCGTGCACCAGGTTCTCGGCGCGGTGCCCCTCGAAGAGCGTGGCGCCCAGCTTCGCGAGCCGCCGGGTGATGTCGCTCTCCTTCATGTCCGAGCCGGACACGCGGTAGCCGAGGTTGAGCAGCACCTCGGCGATGCCGCTCATGCCAATGCCGCCAATCCCCACGAAGTGCACATGCGCCGCGTGGCGCGTCTTGAACAGGCTGACAGGCTTGCTGGGGGGGGACCGGGTCACGACTCGCTCCTGGGGGCCTTCTTCTCTTCTCGCGCGCCGCGGTCCCGGCCCGAGGGGCCGTAGGCCTGCACCATCAAGTCCACGCACACGTCCGCCAGTTCCTTGGCGGCCTCGGGCCGACCCAAGAGGGCCGCCCGCTTCTCCATCTGCTTCAACTTCGCCGGCTCGGACATCAGCGCGCGGAGCGTCTCCGCCAGCTTCTGCCCCGTCAGCTCCGACTCGCGGAACATCATCGCCGCGCCCGCGTCCACCAGGGCCTTGGCGTTGACCTCCTGGTGGTTGTCCGTGGCCTGCGGGAAGGGAATCAGGATGCTGGCCTTCTTGCACACCGTCAGCTCGGCCAGCGTGGTGGCTCCGGCGCGACACACGACGAGGTCCGCCCGCGCGTACGCGGAGGACATGTCATCGATGAAGTCCACCACCGTCGCGTGGAAGCCCTTGTCCGCGTAGCTCTGGCGCACGCTCTCCACATCGTTCTTCCCCGTCTGGTGGAAGAACGAGAGCTGCTCCTTCAGGTCGCCCAGATGCTCCAGCGCCTCCAACATGCGCGCGTTGACGCCGCGAGCGCCCAGGCTGCCGCCGAAGATGAGCAGCGAGAAGTGCTCATGCGCGGCGCTGCTGCGCAGGTAGTTGTCCATCAGCTTGCGGCGGATGGGATTGCCGATGAGCTGGACCTTCTTCTCGGGGAAGAAGCGGCGCGCCTCGTCGAAGGCGGTGAACACCACGCGCACCACGCGCCCCAACAGCTTGTTGGTGATGCCGGGCAGCGCGTTCTGCTCCTGGATGGCCGTGGGGATGCCCATCAGCCACGCGGCCAGCACCACCGGCCCGCTCGCGTAGCCGCCCACGCCCACCACCACGTCGGGCTTCTGGCGCGCGAGGATGCGGAAGGACTCGATGAACGCCAGCGGCAGCGCGAGCAGCCCCTTCAAGAGGCCCACGAGTCCCTTGCCCTTGAGGCCCTGCACCTTCACCAACTCCAGCGGATAGCCCTCGCGCGGCACCACGCGGGACTCCAGCCCGCGCTCCGTGCCCACGAAGACGACCTCGTTCGCGTGGTGGCGCGTCACCACCTCTTCCGCGAGCGCGATGCCCGGAAACAGATGGCCGCCCGTCCCACCGCCGGCGATGAGTACCTTCACGCGGTCACCCCCCGAACATCCGAACCCGCCCGCACGGGGCGATTGACCGCTCCCTGCGCGCTCGCGCTCAACGACAACAGCACACCGGCCGCGGCCATCAGCACCACCAGGGATGTTCCTCCGTAGGACACGAAGGGCAGCGTCAGCCCCTTCGTCGGCAACAGGCCCATGGCCACGGACATGTTCACGGTGGCCTGGAACGCGATGATGGAGGTGATGCCCAGGCCCAGGTACGTGCCGAAGGTCTCGCCCGCCGCGAGGCTCGCGCGGACGCCCCGCCACAGCACCACCCCGTACAGCAGCACCAGCAGCCCCACGCCGATGAGCCCCGTCTCTTCTCCGAGGATGGAGAAGATGAAGTCCGTGTGCGCCTCGGGCAGGAAGAACAGCTTCTGCCGCCCGTCACCCAGCCCCAGCCCCGTCACGCCGCCCGAGCCGATGGACATGAGCGACTCGGCGACTTGATAGCCCACGTCGTGCCGGTGCGCCCACGGGTCCAGGAAGGCCAGGATGCGCTTCATGCGGTACGGGCTGGTCGCGATGGCGACGTATGCCATGGGCAGCGCCAGCAGCACCGAGCCCACCAGGTAGCTGAGCTTCGTGCCCGCCGCGAACAGCAGCACGAAGAGCATGAAGACGAGCAGCACGCTGCTGCCGAAGTCCGGCTGGAGCATGCACAAGAGCACCAGGATGCCGCACAGCGCCAGGTGGGGAAGGAAGCCGATGGAGAACGTGGCCACCTTCTCGCGCTTCTTCGCCAGCGAGTACGACAGGTAGACGACCCAGGCGAACTTGGCGATCTCCGCCGGCTGGAGGCTGAAGCCCGGCAGGCGGATCCACCGGCGCGCGCCACCCGCCGTCGTCCCGATGCCCGGAATGGCCACGGCGATGAGCAGCACGATGGCCAGGAGCAGCAGCGGGTAGGCCAGGCGCGCCAGCCGGCGCCAGCCCAGCTTCATCATCACCGCCATGGCCACCAGCCCCATGCCGGCCGCGCTCAGCTGCCGCTTGAGGAAGTAGAGGCTGTCGCCGAGCTTGTCCTGCGCCAGCACCGCGCTCGCCGAGTACACCATCACCAAGCCCAGCGACACGAGCCCCAGCACCGCGCACAACAGCAGCGGGTCGAACCGCACGGGAGGCGGCGCGGGCGCGGCGGTGGGAGGAGAGGTCTTCATCGGGTCACAGCGCTCTGACCAGGCGCTTGAACACGTCGCCCCGGTCCTCGAAGTTCTTGAACTGATCGTACGACGCGCACGCGGGCGACAGGAGCACCGTGTCTCCCGGCCGAGACAGCTCGCGAGCCCGCGCCACCGCCGCGTCCAGCGTGCCGCACGCATGCACCGGCGCCGCGCCCGCGTAGGCCCGTGCAATCACGTCCGCGTCCTGTCCGATGGTCAAGACGCCCTTCACCTTGCCCCGCCCCGCCTCCACCATGGGCTCGTACGGCGCGCCCTTGCCCTTGCCGCCCGCCACCAGCCACAGGTCGCCCGCGAAGGCGCGCAGCGCCACCAGCACCGAGTCCACGTTGGTGGCCTTGGAGTCGTTCACCCACTCCACGCCGTCCAACACGCGCACGCTCTCCAGCCGGTGCGGCAGGCCCGGGTAGCTGTCCAGGCCCGCCTGCGCCGCGGCCGAGGACACCCCGCCCAGCCGGGCCAGCAGCGTGGCCGCCATGGCGTTCTGCGCGTTGTGCGCCCCGCGCAGCGCGCGGTTCGTCAGCGTGTAGCGCTCGCCCAGGGAGTCCAGGCGGAAGCCCCCAGGCTCCGCCACCGCCAGCCCCGCGAGCTTCGGCGCGGGCGCGACCGGCGTGCCCGTCAGGCTGAAGCCATACACCGGCACGCGCGCGGCCTGAGCCAGCCGCATCACGTCCGCGTCGTCCGCGTTCACCACCGCGAAGTCGGTGCCGTGCTGGTTGCGGAAGATGCGCGCCTTCGCCTCGCCGTACTCCTGGTGGCTCGCGTAGCGGTCCAGGTGGTCCGGCGTGAGGTTGAGCAGCGCCGAGCCATGAGGCCGCAGCGCGTGGATGCCCTCGAGCTGGAAGCTGGACAGCTCCACCACGAGCGAGTCCCAGTCACCGGGGGACAGCGCGGCCTCGGCCAAGGGCCGCCCCAGGTTGCCGCCCACGAACGTGCGCAGCCCCGCGCGCGCATACAGCTCACCGGTCAGCGCCGTGGTGGTGCTCTTGCCGTTGGTGCCCGTGATGCCGATGAGCGGCGTCACCGTGAGGAAGCACGCGGCCAGCTCCACCTCGCCCCAGACGGGCACGCCGGCGTCGCGCGCGGCCTGCAGCTCCGGCAGCGACAGCGGCACGCCGGGGCTCACCACCACCAGGTCCTGGCGCTCGAGCAGTCCCGGAGGCGTGGCCCCCGACACGAGCGTCGCGCCCCGAGACTCCAGCTCCGTCGCCACGTCGCCCAGCGCCTCGCGCGAGCGCGCATCCAGCGCGGTCACCTGGGCGCCCTTCGCGAGCAGCAGGCGGAGGGCCGCCACGCCGCTCTTGGCCAGCCCGAACACCAACACCTTCCGACCGGACAGCGACGTCGTCATGGCCTGCGAAACCTCGCTCGCGCTCAGCGCAGCTTGAGGGACAGGAGCGCCA
Source organism: Myxococcaceae bacterium JPH2 (assembly GCA_016458225.1). Classification (NCBI taxonomy): domain Bacteria; kingdom Pseudomonadati; phylum Myxococcota; class Myxococcia; order Myxococcales; family Myxococcaceae; species Myxococcaceae bacterium JPH2. The sequence continues at coordinate 91,864 of JAEMGR010000001.1, forward strand.
CGCCGCCACAGAGGATGGCGACGATCCAGAAGCGGACGATGATCTTCGGCTCCGCCAGCCCCTTCAACTCGAAGTGGTGATGGACGGGCGCCATCTTGAAGACGCGCTTGCCCGTCATCTTGTACGAGGCCACCTGGATCATCACGCTCAGGGCCTCGGCGAAGAAGATGCCGTGGATGATGGCGGACACGACCTCGTTCTTCGACAGCACCGCCAGCCCGCCCAGCGCGCCACCCAGCGCGAGCGAGCCGATGTCGCCCATGAAGACCGAGGCCGGATACGTGTTGAACCACAGGAACGAGATGCCCGCGCCCACGATGCTCGCGCAGAACACCGCCAGCTCCGCGCCGCCCGGCACCTGCAGGATGCCCAGGTACTTGTAGAGCGGCGTGGCCGTGAGGCGCGCCACCCCGTTCACCGTCTCGGTGTCCGCGATGTGCAGCGTGGTGCCCGCCACGTAGCAGAGCACGCAGAACGTCACGGCCGACACGATGGTGGGCACGATGGCCAGTCCATCCAGGCCGTCCGTGAGGTTCACCGCGTTGGATGTCCCCACCACCACCAGCCAGCCGAACAGGACGTAGAACCAGCCCAGGTCCGGGTTGAACCAGTGCGACGGGATGAACGGCAACGTCAGGCGCGTGTCGATGAGCAGCGTGGGCCCGAACGAGCCATCCGCCTTCGTCCACGTGCACAAGAGCCCGAAGACGGCCACCAGGTAGAAGAAGGTCTGGAGGACCATCTTCTTGCGGCCCGCCAGGCCCTTCGAGTTGCGCTTGGACAGCTTGAGCCAGTCATCCAGGAAGCCGATGAAGCCGTAGCCAAACGTCAACAGCAGCATCACCCAGACGGCGCGGCTCTTGAGGTCCGCGAACAACATCGTCCCGGCCGCGATGCACACGAGGATGAGCGCGCCACCCATGGTGGGCGTGCCCTTCTTCTTCTGGTGCGAGTCCGGCGTGTCCTCGCGCACGTTGCTCTGCCCGTGCTGGGTGAGCCGAAGCCGCGCGATGACCCGAGGCCCGATGAGCATGCCGAGCAGGAGCGCGAACACCCCCGCCGCGATGATGCGGAACGTCGGATAGCGCAGGAAGTTGAGGATGCGCCCCGCTTCCGTGTTCTGGATGGCCTCGTACAAGAAATACAGCACTTAGTGGCTCCCTCCAGGAGCGGCCGTGCCCGTCAGGGAGGCCACCACCCGCTCCAGCCGCATGCCGCGACTGGCCTTCACCAGCACCACGTCGCCCGAGCGCAGCCGGGGCTTCAACCACGCCACCAGCGGCTCGACTTCCGTGAAGTGCGCCGCGGCCTCACCCAGGCCCGCGGACTCGAACCCTCGCGAGGAGCGCGGCCCGAAGAAGGCCGCGAGCGACACCTGCCGCCCCGCCTGCACCCCCAGCTTCGCGTGCTCCTCCAGCTCCCCGGGGCCCAGCTCCAACATGTCCCCGAGCACCACCACCTGCCGGCCGCCCTCGGGCACCAGCGTGGCCAGTGTCGCCAGCGCGGCCTCCATCGAGGCGGGGTTGGCGTTGTAGCAATCGTCCACCACCGTCACGCCGCCCTGCCCGTCCAACACATTCAGGCGCCGCGAGTACGGCCGCGCCTGCGCCAGGCCGCGCGCGCACTCCTCGGGCGTGTACCCCAGCGCCAGCGCCACCGCGAAGGCCGCCGTGGCGTTCTGCGCGTTGTGCGGTCCCACGAAGTGCAGCCGCACCCGCCAGTCCACGCCCGCGTGCCGCACCGTGGCCACCATGCCGTCGCGCCCGAGCGTCTCCACGGCCACGAGCCGCACGTCGGCGCCCTCGGCCCGCCCGAACGTCAGCCGCTTCGCTGGCGAGCCCGCGGCCTGCGCGGCCACCAGCGCGTCATCCAGGTTCACCACCGCCGTCGCGCGCGCGGACAGCTCGCGGAACAGCTCGCCCTCCGCGTCCGCCACGCCCTGGAGGCTGCCCAGCCCCTCCAGGTGCTCGGGCTGCACCACGGTGATGGCGCCCGCGTCCGGCCGCACCACGCGGGTGAGCCGCTCAATCTCACCGGGCCGGTTCATCCCGACCTCGATGACGGCCGCCACGTGTTGAGGCTCGAGGCGGAAGAGCGTCAACGGGACGCCCACCTCGTTGTTGAAGTTGCCCTCGGTCTTCAGGGCGGGGCCGCGCACGGCGAGGATGGCGCCCACCATCTCCTTGGTGGTCGTCTTGCCGTTGCTGCCCCCCACCGCCGCCACCGGGATGTCGAAGCGCATCCGGTGGTGGCGCCCCAGGCCGCCGAGCGCGGCCAGGGTGTCATCGACCTCGAACAGCGCGAAGCCCTCGGGCAGGGAGGGAAGCCCCCGCCCGCGCTTCACCACCGCGCCCGCCGCGCCGCCGCGTGCCGCACCGTCCACGAAGTCGTGGGCGTCGAACCGCTCGCCCTGGAGTGCCACGAAGAGGCACCCCGGGGAGAGCGTCCGCGTGTCCGTGGAGACCGCGGAGAAGCCGGTGGGGACCGGCTCGCCGCGCCGGGTGGCCCCGGTCGCCTGAACCACCTCGTCGTCGGAGAATCGAGCGGCCATAACGGTGTGCGAGCGCGGCGACGGGTGGGCTTCGGCTCAGCCTGGCGTACGGCTCGCCAGCGCCTTGGCCGCCACTTCGCGGTCATCGAAGGTGTGCTTCTGGGCGCCGATGACCTGATGCACCTCGTGGCCCTTGCCCGCGATGAGGACGACGTCTTCCTCCTTCGCCAGGTTGACGGCCTGCTCGATGGCCGCGCGCCGGTCGGCGTCCACCAGGTAGCCCTTCTCGCCGCTCTTCGCCTTGCCCACGGAGATGCGGCGCAGGCCGCCCTTCTCCAGGCCCGGCGTCACCTGCGCGATGATCTCCTCGGGCTCCTCGGTGCGCGGGTTGTCGCTGGTCACCACGGCCAGGTCGGCGCCCTCGGCGGCCACCGCGCCCATCAGCGGACGCTTGCCCTTGTCGCGGTCTCCGCCGCAGCCGAACACCACGATGACGCGGCCCTTGGCCAGCGCGCGCGACGCCTCGATGGAGCGCTTGAGCGCGTCATCCGTGTGGGCGTAGTCCACCAGGACCGCGGGACCCGGCCCGGGGCCGTAGTTCTCCACGCGCTCCATGCGGCCATCCACGCGCGACATGCGCTCGATGCCGTCCTGCACATCGCGGCGCGAGAAGCCCGCGCCCAGGCCGATTCCCGCCGCCAGGAGGATGTTCTCCAGGTTGTGGGGCCCGAGCAGCTTGCTCTTCACGGGGATGTCACCCGCGGGCGTCTTGAGCGTGGCCTTGATGCCCTGGAGCGTGAACGTCGCGTCCGTGGCGGAGACCTCACCGTTGCCCAGGCGGCTGAACTTCCACGCCATGCGCTTCTGGCCGCGCAGCTCGTTGTAGACGCGGCTGGCGTAGGTGTCGTCGCCGTTCACCACGGCCACGCCGGTGGCGGACAGGTTCTCGGCGAAGAGCTTCCGCTTCGCCTGGAAGTAGTCCTCCATGTCCTTGTGGTAGTCGAGGTGGTCGCGGCTCAGGTTGCTGAAGCCGGCGGCCTTGAACGTCAGGCCGTGCACCCGCTCCTGCGCGAGCGCGTGGCTGGAGACCTCCATCACCACCGTCTCCACGCCCGCGTCCACCATCTCCCGGAAGATCCGGTGCAGCTCCAGTGGATCCGGCGTGGTGTTCGGGCTCTCCACCGTCTTGCCGCCGAACTTGTACCCGAGCGTGCCAATCACGCCCGTGGACGCGTAGGCCGCGGTGCTCATGGCCTCCAGCAGGTACGTGGTCGTCGTCTTTCCGTTCGTTCCTGTCACCGCGAGCAGCGTGAGCTTGTCCGCGGGGCGTCCGTAGAAATTGGCGGCGATGAGCGCCAGCGCCTTTCGCGCGCTGCCAACCTTGAAGAAAGGCACCTGGGACGCGGGCACTGGCTTCTCGGAGACCACGGCCACGGCGCCGCGCGACACGGCCTCCCCGATGAACTGGGCACCGTCTTCCCTGGTCCCCGGCACGGCGACGAAGAGGTCCCCCGGCTTCACGCGCCGCGAGTCCTGCGTCACACCGGTGACGTCAACCGCGGAACGGCCGCCCGAGGTCTGCTCGGCTCCACACCCTGCGAGGACATCCGTCAGCTTCATCTCTTCCCCTTCACACGTATTGCAAGCGCGGGGCCTGGAGCGGGCGCGGCCTTATTGCCGCGTGGCAAGCTCCAGCGTCACCCGGGCCCCCTTCTCCACCATTGAGCCGGCGGCGGGGGTTTGAGACACCACACGTCCACTGCCCAGTACCTGTGGCTCCAGAGCCGCGGCCAACAACTGCACCACCGCGTCACGGCCCGCCTGTCCCTGGACGTCTGGCACACGCACCGTGCCAGGCTCCGGGGTCTCGGTCACCGCTTCCGCCAGGGCCGCCTTGATGGGGGCTGCCTTGGCCGAGGCCTTGGACGCCGGGGGAGGCGCCAGGGGAACGGCCGCCGCGACTCCCTCTGGAGGTGCCACCGTCCGAGACGGGGGCACAGCCAGGTGGGCCATGGCGGCGGTTGCGATTTCCTTGAAGGCGGGGGCAGCCACGAGCCCCCCGTATACGTCCGTCTTCGGTTCGTCCACTACGACGAGAATCACAGCACGCGGTGCCTCGGCCGGCACCACGCCGACAAAGGAGGCGATCCGCTTGTCCGAGTACCCCCGCGCCACCGGGTCCGCCTTCTGGGCGGTGCCCGTCTTGCCCGCCACGCGGTACTCCGCCATGGCGGCCCGAGGCGCGGTTCCTCCCTTGTTCACGACGCTCTCGAGCATGCCCACCACCTGCCGAGCCGTCTTCGCGGAGACCACCCGCCGCAGCTCCGTGGGCTGGTTCTCCAGCAAGACTACCCCGTCCGGGTCCACCACTTTGGAGACGAGATAGGGACGCATGAGCACGCCATCGTTGGCCAGTGCACCATAGCCGGCCGCCACCTGAACCGCGGTGGCCGTCATGCCCTGCCCGAAAGATTGGGTGGCCAGGGCCACGTCCGCCTTGGGGAAGGGAATCACGCCCCGCCCCTCGCCGGGCAGCGCCAGGCCGGTGCGCTCCGCGAAGCCGAACGCGTGGTAGGCCGCCACCAGCCGCTCACGGCCCAGCACGTTGGCCACCTTCGCGGTGCCGATGTTCGAGGACACCTGGAGGATGCCCTCGATGTTCAGGTTCCCGTGGGGGTGGGTATCGTTGATGGTGTGCCGGCCCACCGGCCACGCGCCGTTCTCGCAGAAGAACGTCGAGTCGGCGGTGATGAGCTTCTGGTCCAGCGCGGCCGCCATGACGAAGGACTTCATCGTGGAGCCGGGCTCGAAGGTGTCCAGCGCGGCGCGGTTGCGGATGGAGCCGCGGTCGCTCCCCTCGGGAGCGTTGGGGTTGAAGCGGGGGTTGTTGGCCAGGGCGAGCAGCTCGCCGGTGCGCGGATCCAACACCACCACCGTCCCGGCCACCGCGCGGGACTCCTCCACCGCCTTGCTCAGCGCCTTCTCGGCCACGTATTGCAGGTGCCGGTCGAGCGTGAGCGTCACCGAGGCGCCCTGCCGCTCCAGCGGATCCAACGCGCCCTGCACCAGGAGCTTGCGCCCCTTGGCGTCACGGAAGCCGGACAGGCGCGAGTTCTGTCCCGACAGCTCGTCCTCGAAGGCCAGCTCCAGGCCCTCCAGGCCGTGGCCGTCGGTGCCCACCAGGCCCACGACGTGCGCGGCCAGCTCTCGCTGGGGATAGAAGCGCCGGGGCTCCTTGGTGAAGCCCAGGCCCGGGAGCCCCAGCCCCTGGATGGCCTCCACCTCTTGGGGCTTGGCCTGCCGCTTCACCCACGCGAAGCGCTTGGCCCGCGACAGCCGGCCGAACAGCTCGTCCCCGTCCACCTTCAGCACGCGGGCCATGGCGCGCGAGGCCGCGCGCACATCCGGCAGGAGCGAGGGGTCCACCCAGATGGAGTCCACCTCCACGCTCTGGGCCAGGGGCGTGCCGCGCCGGTCGAAGATGTCGCCGCGGCGGGCGGGAATCTCAATCTGACGGACGTACTGGTCCTGGGCGAGCCCGCGCAGCTTGGCCTGCTCGAAGACCTGGAGGAAGACCGCGCGCGCGAAGGCCGTTCCCAACAGCGTCAGGAACAGCCCGAACAGCAGCTGGACCCGAAGCTTGAGCCACTTCGCGTTGGGCTCGGGAGCCCTGGCGGCCTTGAAATCCCTCACCGAGCCGTCCCCCGCTCCGCCACTCGGGTCGAGGGCGCGGCGGCGCGAGCCTCCACCCGAGTCGCCGACGCCGGGGGCCGGCGCGAATCCGCGCCCAGCGACACCACCGCGCCACCCGCGGGCATGGCCATGCCGAGCTGCTCACGCGCCACGCGCTCCAGCCGCACCGGCCCCTTGAGAGTGGCCAGCTCCAGCTTCAGGCGGTCGTTCTCCCGCGCCAGGGCACGGCTCTCGCCCTCCTCCTGGGACAGCCGGTAGCCCATGTCCACGACGAGCACGCGGCTGGTGACGTGGAGGATGCCCACCGCGGCGAACAGCGCGAAGAGGAAGACGGCGGGCAGCAGGTGCAGCAGCACACCCGTCAGGGTCACGGAGCCACGCGGGGACGTCTTGCTCATCGAATCTTCTCCACGCCGCGAAGGTGCGCGCTGCGAGACCGGGGGTTGGCCTCGATTTCCTGCTCGGACGCCGCCACGGCCTTCTTCGTGAGCAGCGCGAAGTCTCCCACGCCCCCGCAGGCGCACACCGGCAAGCCCGGGGGACAGGTGCACTGGCCCGCCAGCGACCGGAAGGCTTCCTTCACCTTGCGGTCCTCCAGCGAGTGAAACGAGATGACGGCGGCGCGCCCGCCCACCTTGAGCAGCTTGGGCAGCGCGGCGAGCAGCGCGTCCAGCGCCTCCAGCTCACCGTTGACGGCCATCCGCAGCGCCTGGAACGTCCGGGTGGCCACGTGGATGCGGGTGGGCCACGCCTTGCGCGGCACCGCGCGCTTGACGACCTCGGCGGCCTCCAGCGTGCGCGTGGGCAGCGCGCGCTTGAGCTCCCGCGCGATGGGCCGGGCGAAGGGCTCCTCGCCCAGGTCCTTGAGGAGAAAGGCCAGGTCGCGCTCGTCCGTGCTGGCGATGAGCTCCGCGGCGGTGGGCCCGTCCGGCCCCATGCGCATGTCCAGCGGGCCATCCTTGGAGAAGGAGAAGCCGCGCTCGGCGACATCGAGTTGGGGCGACGACACGCCCAGGTCCACCAGCACGCCGTCCACCGGCAGCAGGTCCGCGGCCACGCGGAGCAGGTCCCCGAAGTTCCCCTGGCGCGCCTGGAAGCGGGGGCTCCCGCCCACGCGCTGGGTGGCGGCGGCCAGGGCGACAGGGTCCCGGTCGACGCCCACCACGGTCGCACCCGAGGCGAGGAGCGCCTCCGAGTGGCCTCCGCCCCCCAGGGTGCCGTCGAGGATCACCTTCCCCGCTCCCGGCTGCAGCAGCGACACCGTCTCCTGGAGGAGCACGGTCTGATGCTGGAAGTCCAAAGGCTCGCGCGGGGTCAAACGAAGGGTGCGCGCGACAGCGTGAAGGCCGCCCGAGCGTCGTTCATGTGCGGATACATCTCGAAGGTGTCGTGCGCACCGGCCGCGCGGAAGATGGCGGCCAGGTACGGCGACAGGGCGGACAGCTTGAGGTCCCCTCCGGAGCGGCGGAACGCCTCGGCGCGCGCCATCAGCGGCTTCACGCCGCGATAGTTCAGGTGCGACACCTCGTGGAAGTCCAGCACGACCTGCCGAGTGCCGCGGTTCAGCTTGCGCCCGAGGTCCTCGCACAGCTCGGTCAGCTCCTGCTCGCCCAGCTCGCCCTCCAGCATCAGCGTCTCCACCCGCTCGGTTCCCACCGCCGCCACCGCGCCTCGCCGCACCTCCAGAACCTGGTTCATACGCTTGCCACCCTCCCGGTACTTCCGGCTCCTGTCGACTTTCCGACCTACTGCTGGCGCAGCTCGGCGAGCACGCGCATCACGTCCGCGGAGGTGGCTTCCTGGCGCGCTGCTTCCTGCGCCTTCGCCCAGCCCTCGCGACTCCACAGCTCAATCACCTTCACCATCCCCGCCCATACGACGTCCTTCTCCAGCCCCGCGTAGCTGCGCAGGGACGGAGGGATGAGCAGCCGCCCCAACCTGTCCAGGGGGCACTCCTGCGCGCTGGCCACGTACAGGCGCATCAGCGTTTTGACCCCAGGTTCCATGGGGTTGCGCTTCGCCAGGGACGCCTCGAGGGCCTCCCACTCCCGCACCGGGTAGGCATGAAGGCAGGGGTCCAGCGCGGTCGTGAGGATGAGCCGCTCGTCGTACGCGCCGACCAGCGTCTCCCGGAGCTTCGCCGGGAGGCTCGTCCGCCCCTTCGCGTCGACTTGATGCTCATAGACGCCTCGGAACACGCGGGACGATCCACCTTTTCAACCCGCTACGGGAAACTGCGCCACTCCTTCCCACCCCTTACCACCCAACGGGGCATTCATACGCGGCCCCTCCAGGGGGGTCAAGAAACCGCAACAGGTTGAAACAGCGGGGGGCCGGCAAAGGGCCGTGCTCCGGGGCACCTCACCTGACGCGTCACCCGGGTGGCGCGGTGCGGTGGCCTACCCTTCAAGCTGGGGTGAACTTGATTCTTTCCACGCCCCGCCCGAGAGTCGGACAGCGTGACGACGAACGTTCGACTGAAGGTGGCCTACAAGACCCCGCAGTCACTGGTGGGCGAGTACACCCGGAGCATGAGCCGGGGGGGCGTCACGCTGGAGACACGCCGCGGACTGCCCCTGGGCACCCTGTTCACCTTCGAGATGCATGTGGGCGGCGTGCCTCGCCCCGTGGAGGTGCTGGGAGAGGTGGTCCAGGTGGAGCCCCTGGCAGACAGCCGCTTCCGCCTCACCGTGCGCTACGACGCCGGCCACGAGCGGGGCGGCCTGGACGCGGTGCTCCAGCACATCTTCGCCCAGGACGACGCCACGGGATTGCGGCGCTTCCCGCGCCTGCCCCTGCACGTGCGCGCCCTGGACGACCGGCCCCAGTCCCCCAGCTTCGTGGTGCGAGACATCTCGCGCGGCGGCGTGGGCCTGGAGGTGGAGGCCCCGGCACTGCCGCGCATGGTGCAGATTGGCGCGCCCTTCCTCCTGGAGCTGGAGATGCGCGAGGGGCCGCTGATGCTGCACGGTGAGGTGGTGTGGACCTCCACCGTGCCCCGGCAGCGCTCGGACACGGTGACGCCCGGCTTCGGCGCCACGTTCGGCCGGCTGCGCCCGGAGATGCTCGCGCGCCTCGAAGCGCTCATGACGCTGGAGGCGCTCCCGCCCGCGCCGTGGCAGGCGCGGGTCAGCTTCGGTCTGGACGCCGTGGCGCGGATGCCCTGAGCCAGCCCGTCACGCGGCGCTGTACGGATAGCCGCCCGAGGACTCCAGGGCCGTGACGACGGTCTCGCGCAGCTCCGCGGGGTCATACGGACTGAAGGCGTCCAGCGTGGCCAGCCGCTTCAGCTCCGCCTGGAGCGCCTCTCCCTTCAAGATGGAGCACAGCGCGCGGCGGGTGCGCTCGAAGGCGCGCGTCGTGGACTCCTGCGCGTACAGCCGCACCAGCGCCACCCGCGTGGGGTCCAGCGCGCCGTCACCGGCGACCTGCCGCGTGCGCGTCACCAGCGAGTCCAGCGCGAAGGCGTCCATCACCACGTCCGCCAGGAGGGCCATGACCTCCTGGTGCCGGTCCAGCTCGGTGCCGAACGCTTCGGTCGCCAGGCGCATGCCATGGAGGGCGAGCTGCTTGGCGCACTCGGCGGCCACTTCTTCGGCGGCGAGCGCGTCCTGCGTGTGCGCCCGGGGCCGCTCACCGCGCGACAAGGCCTCTTCCACGGAGCGCGCCAGGGCGAACAGCGGCAGGTCTCCCTTCACCGCGCGCTTGAGCAGCATGCCGGTGATGAGCATGCGGTTGATCTCGTTGGTGCCCTCGAAGATGCGGTTGATGCGCGCGTCGCGATAGGCCCGCTCGACGGGGTACTCCTCGATGTAGCCGGCGCCGCCGTGAATCTGCACCGCGTCGTCCACCAGCGCGTCGAGCGCCTCCGAGCCGAACACCTTCATGATGGAGGCCTCGGTGACGTACTCCTCGATGGCCGCGATGAGGTGCGCGTCGTAGTCCGGCGCGGAGCGGTCCTTGGACGCCAGCCGCCCGTCCACCAGGCCCGCCGTGCGGTACGTCATCGTCTCCAGCGCATAGACGAGCGCGGCCATGCGCGCCAGCTTCTCGCGGATGAGCGGGAAGCGGACGATGGGCGTCTTGAACTGCTGGCGCTCCTGCGCGAACTTCAGCGCGTTCTCCAGCTGAAGCTTCATGCCGCCGATGACGCCCGCGCCCAGCTTGAGCCGGCCGTAGTTGAGGATGTTGAAGGCGATCCGGTGGCCCTTGCCCAGCTCGCCCAGCAGGTTCTCGACGGGCACGCGCGCGTCCTCGAAGTACAGCGGGCACGTGGACGAGCCGCGGATGCCCATCTTGTGCTCCTCGGGCCCCACGCTGAAGCCCGGGGTGCCGCGCTCCACGATGAACCCGGTGAACTTGTCGCCGTCCACCTGCGCGAAGACGACGAACACGTCCGCGAAGGCCGCGTTGGTGATGTAGAGCTTCGAGCCATTGAGCACGTAGTGCTTGCCGTCCGCGGAGCGCACCGCCTTCGTCTTCGCCGCGCGCGCGTCGCTGCCGCTGCCCTGCTCCGTCAGCGCGTAGGCCGCCACCCACTCGCCCGAGGCCAGCTTCGGCAGGTACTTCGCCTTCTGGGCCTCATTGCCGAACCAGACGATGGGCAGCGTGCCGATGCCCGTGTGCGCGCCGAACGTCACCGACCACGAGCCCAGCTGTGCCATGGCCTCGGCCAGCAACAGCGAGGTCGTCTTGTCGAGGCCCGTGCCGCCATGGGCCTCCGAGATGTCCACGCTCAGCAGCCCCAGTTCGCCCGCGCGGCGCAGCAGGTCTCTCAGGAGCGCGTTGTCCTTCGCCTCGATGCGCTCCGCCTGCGTCAGCACCTGCTCGCGACAGAACTGCAGGGCCGTCTTGAAGAAGAGGCGCTGCTCATCGGTGAAGGACTCGGGGGTGACGAAGGGCGTGGCCCCCACCTCCTGGGCGAGGAACATTCCCCCGGCGAGAGCAGCCTGGGAACGGGCAGCGGACTCGACGACAGCGACCATGGATGACTCCTCTGAGCGAGGCATCGCGCGCGATGCTCCGGGAGGCAATGTACGGCGGGGCACATTCGTGGGGTAGTCAGCACGGTCGCCCGCCTCGGCAACCCGCGGCGAGCAGGCAGGGAGAGCCCTGCTGGGCGCGAGCGCCCGAGCCTAGCCCCCGTCCGCGCGCCGAGGTGGCGTGGGGTAGACGAGGCAGAGCGACTCGAAGGTGGGCTCGCCGGGCGCGACATAGTCCGCGCCCAATGCCCGCGCGGCCTGAGCCACTTCGGTGCCGAAGGAGGGAACCAGGCACAGCTCCTCCGTGGTGGTGAACCGCCCCTTCAACAAGCGCAGCCCTCGGCGCAATGTGGCGATGTCCTGTCGCCCGCCTCGCACCGGCACCGAGGGCCCGTTGGCATCCGGCCCTGGGAGCTTGCCCACGCTCGTGGAGAGCTCGAAGCCGTCCGCGCGCTGGATGATGCGCGGCCTGCCGGGCGCGACATCATCCAACCAGCTCCGGAAGCCGTCCTCGTCGCGCAGCGTGACGTGGTACGCCGCTGGCGCATCCGGGTGTTGCAGCCACACCTCGGCGGCGTGCGTTCTCAGCACCGCGAACAGCTCGGAGACCTGCGCGAGGAACGTGTCAGCGTCCGGAACGACCAGCACCTCGCGCCCTTGGATCCGAGCCCCGAGTCGCGCCGCGTCCGCGGGCCGCGCCGGCACGAAGTCCTCTCCTCCCACGCGCGCGCCATCTCCGTGGAGCACCACCGTCACGGCGTCCTCGGGCAGGGACTCACCGAACACGGGCGCGGGCGCGAGGTCGACCAGGACGTCCTCCGCGCGGCCCGCATCCGAGCCATGAGCGGATCCACTCGCGAGCGATGGCAGCGGAGCCGGCGCCAGCGAGCGCAGCGGTTCCGCGGGCTTGTCCTCACGACATCCCGCGCCCAAGAGAACGAGCCCCGTGGCGACCACCGCGCCTTGGAGCCAGCGCACACGTTCACTCACGGCGATCATGGCGCGACGTCCTTCCTGCAATCAAGCCAGGGCATCTCGCGCCTCGGATCCACGGAGCGAACCCACGCATGAGCATCACGGTGCGTCCTTCGTCGCGGGCATCGAGGCCGCGAGACATGCGGCGCTCGCGAGCCCGGCCTTCGCCGCGTGTTCCGCTGCGACGCGCGGGTCCTGGAAGAGCACCATGTCCGTGAAGCGCTTCGGGTCCTCGGCGTGGCCGGCGTCGCGGATGTAGATGGCCTTCACGCGCCCGGGAAACTCGTCGCGGATCTGCCGATACACCTCCGGGTCCTTCTCGCCCGAGTCCCCCACCAGCACCACCGGCTGCGGGAACTGGCGCAGCAGCCGCCGGATGATGGGCTGCTTGTAGCCGGACAGCGTCCCCGGCCCGAGGTCGCGCAGGTACACCCCGAACCCCGACGGGAAACCGTTATGCGCCAGGAACGTCCGCACGCGGGGCAGGTACTGGATGGGCGAGCCGCTCACGAGCGCGAACGCTGGCGCGGAGTCCGCTCGCAGACAGCCATAGAAGGCCGCCATCCCGGGCACCGCCTCCTGCGTGTCTCCGTCCCGGAGCAGCGCGGAGGTCAGCAGGCGCCTCGTGCTCGTCACGCCCGTCACCGCCACCGTGTCGTCGAAGTCCGAGACCACCAGGAAGGGCACGTCGTCCGCGACGACCTCCACCCGCGCTCGCGCCCGAGCCCCCGCCACGCGCACCTCCGCCACGGAGGGGCCAGCCGTGAAGCGCTGACCCTCTCCAGGCCGGAGGTCCACCGCGAACGCGCCATCGTCGCCGCTCGTCACGGTGGCCTTCACGCCCTGGAACTCCACCTCCACCGACGCGCCCTCCCAGTTCGGAGCCAGCAGACGCCGCAGGTTTCGCGACAGCGGCGAGCTGCCCGGACTCGGGGCGTCCTTCAGGACCCGGCCCTCCAGGGTGAGCCCCTCCGGACTCGCCAGGGCGGGCGCCACCCAGACGGCCGGACCTGCCAGGGCGGCTGGGGACACCAACAACATCGCAACAGTCAAGTGTCGAATGGATGTGCTCAACGGAATTTTTCAACCATGGCGTCTAATAGGGTCCATGATAGCGTTCCTCGGTCTTCGTGAGGGCTGCCCAACGAAGGAGCCGAATCGAACGTGCCGCCGCCTCCCGCGGGCCAGCCATTCGGGAAGTACACGTTGCTCGATCGCATCGCGACGGGCGGCATGGCGGAGATCTTCCGCGCCCGGATGACCGCTGCCGCCGGCGTCACCAAGCCTGTCGTCATCAAGAAGATTCTCCCGGACTACGCGGGAAACACCGCTTTCGTCTCGATGTTCATCAACGAGGCGCACATCGCGGTGGGGCTGAGTCACGGGAACATCGCGCAGGTGTTCGACTTCGGCGAGGTGGAGGGGGAGTACTTCCTCGCGATGGAATGGGTGGATGGCCACCCCTTGTCGCGAGTCCTTCGCCGCGCGCGTGACAAGGGCCTGCGGGCCCTGCCCCAGCCGCTCGCGGTGCTGGTGGGCATCGAGATGCTGCGGGGTCTGTCCTACGCCCACACGCGCCTCGACGAAGGCGGCCGCCCGCTGCACATCATCCACCGCGATGTGAGCCCCCAGAACGTCCTGCTCAGCTACGAGGGGCAGGTGAAGCTGGTGGACTTCGGCATCGCCCGCGCGCGGCTGGCCGGGCACCACGAAGCCGAGGCCCGCGCCGCCCAGGGCAAGTACTTCTACTTCTCGCCCGAGCAGGCCCGGGGCGAGGCACTCGATGCCCGCTCGGACGTGTTCGCCGCCGGCACCGTGCTCTACGAGCTGCTCTGCGGACACCTGCCGTTCGAGGGTCCGCGCGACCAGGTGCTCCAGCGCATCGTCCAAGGAGACTTCGCCCCACCCCGCGCGTTGGACCCGAGCATCCCCGCGGCGCTGGAGCGCATCCTGCTGACAGCGATGGCCACCGAGCGCGCGCGCCGCTTCCCCACCGCGCAGTCGTTCGCCGAGGCCCTGGCGCGCTTCCTCCACCTCGCCGCCCCGGACGTGTCGTCCAGCGCGCTGGCGCACCTCATGGGCTACCTGTTCGAGCCCGACCTCGTCACCGAGGGTCGCCCCGTCCAGTTGCCGCGAGAGTTCCTCGCCGAGGTCTCCCGTTGGTCACGCCCCGCCGACGGCGCGCCCGAGCCCGCCTCGCCGCGACCCGCTCCGGCCGAGCCGCTCACTCCCGGCCCCCGAGGCGAACGCACCACCCAGCCCATCCCCGAGACACCCACCCCCGCGCCCCAGCGAATCCGGCTGCGTCGGGGCGCCGTGTGGCTCGCGCCCGTGGGCGTGGCGCTGGTGGCCACCAGCCTGGGCTTGTTCCTGGGAGGCACGAACAGCTTCTCCGTGGAGCTGAGTTCGTCACCGCCGGGTGCCGCCCTGCGCGTCGATGGCCGGCCGATCTCCGACACCACGCCCACCCTGGTGACGCATCTGGACTCGGACACCGAGCACCTCGTGGAGGTGACCCTGCCGGGCATGGTGCCGTGGAGCCAGCGGCTGCACGCCGAGCGAGGCACGACCCTGGCCGTCCATGCCCGCTTGCGGCGACGCACTCCCCCCACGGCCTCGCCGGCCGCGTCGCATGCGCAGGCCCTGGAGGCCGCGTCCCACGAGGCGACCTTCTCGCCCTCGGCATCGCCCTCGCTGTCCGCCGCGGCCCAGGTCCTGCTGATACCGCCCTCGGCCGCCGCGCGCGTGCGGCTGGACCCATCGCGAACCTATGGCCTGCGCACCGAGGGCCGCGTGTCGCTGGGAGGTCCCGTCCCCACCGCGCAGGCCGCGTGGTTCGTCGAGGGCAGCACCGCCCTGCCCGCGCGTCGCACGTTCGGCGTGGTGGGCCCCGACGAAGAGGTCGAGGTGAGCCAGGCCGCCGTGCTCTACGTCTTCCTCCTGGACGGGCGCGTGGACGACAACCGCGGCGCCCTCCAGGTCCATGTGCGCGAGCAGGCCACCGGCGCCCTCACCACCCTGCTCCTGGACTCGCGTCGCAACACGGTGACGCCCATGCCCGCCGAGGGCTTCACCTTGCGGGCGTTGGATCCGGACACCACCTACGAGGTCTTCGTGCGCCAGGGCGCCGAGCCCGCCCGCACGCGCGGCCCCGGCAGCGAGCCCGTGGGACAGGTGCTCACGCTGCACGGCAACGGCGAGGATCCAGACTCGCTGGAGGTGCTGGAGGTCAACCACCCCACGCTGGTGCACGGCGCGCGGTGGTTGCAGCTCCTGTTCCCGGACGACGCGGCGGACGACAACTCGGGCAGCCTCACGCTGCACGTGTCCGTGCTGATGCCGCTTGCGGGCAAGCCGCCACCGTCCCCGTGAGCCACCGGGCGCTACAGCGGTGCAGCGACCTGTTGCCGAAAAGTTGATCCACCGGGCGCTCCCCCTACCCTGGGTCGCCACGGAGGACTCAACATGAAGAAGCTGATGGCGGTCATCGTGTTCGCGGTGGTGGCGACGGCGGGGCTCTCGTCCCGCGTGGATGCACGCACCGAGCAGTCTGGGGCGGGCGAGGGTCCGACCGATGCCCAGGTCGAGGCGGCCCTGGACGCGCAGACGCACGAGGTGCTGGGCCGGCTGCTGGAGTCCCAGCGCGCCGGAGAACGGATGGCCACCCTCCCCCGGTAATCTCGTGGCGTCCGGCGTGGCTCAATGCTACGACCGGCGTCCGCGTCGGTTCTTCTCTCACTCGCCCTCGAGGGGGACATGCCTGAAGGGTCCGCTGCACTCCAGCTCGCGGTCGGCGACCGGGTCGTCTACCCGAACCAAGGGGTCTGTCGCGTCACGGCGATTGACGTCAAGGAAGTCGCTGGCCAGAAGCTCACGTTCGTCACCATGCGCCGCGAGGAAGACGGTGCAGTCGTCATGGTGCCCGAGGCCAAGGTCGTCGCCATCGGGGTCCGCAAGGTCGCGACCGCCGAGGACGTCGAGCGCATCTATGCGTTCCTGCGCTCCGACAGCGACAAGGCGGACCTGGATTGGAAGCAGCGCGCGCGCACCAACCTGGACCGCATGACCCAGGGCGGAATCCTCGGCCTGGCCGAGGTCGTCAAGGCGCTGCAGGTCCTGAGCGAGCTGCGCCCGCTGCCCACCAAGGAGCGTGAGCTGTACGACTCCGCTCGGCACCTGCTGGTCTCGGAAGTGGCCGCCGCGCTGGGCACCGCCGAGGTCAACGCCGAGGACTCCATCGACATCGTCCTGTTCCCGCCCGGCCGCGAGCGCCCCAAGCGCACCGCCGCCGAGTTCGCTCGCCCCGAAGGCGAGGACGGCGACATGGACCTCGACGGCGACCTCATGGGCCTGGACGGCGGCGAGCTGGACCTGCCCTCCGAAGAGGAGGCCCCCGCCGAGCCCGAGGAGAACGCCGAGGGCGAGAGCGAAGGCGAAGGCGAGGAGTCCGAAGAGTCCTCCTCCGAGGAGTCCGCGCCCAAGAAGCGCGGCCGTCCTCCCAAGGCCAAGCCTCCCGAGGGCGAGGCCCCGGCTGCGCCCAAGAAGCGCGGCCGTCCGCCCAAGCCCAAGCCCGAGGTCCTGTCCACCGAGCCGCCTCCGCCGCCGAAGAAGCGGGGCCGCCCGCCCAAGCCCAAGCCGCCGGAGAGCGAGGCCGCCGCGCCCGCCGCTCCCAAGAAGCGCGGTCGCCCGCCCAAGGTGAAGCCACCGGAGGGCGAGTGACGTGATGGCCTCCCCGCCCCTCCTCCGCCGAGGTGACGCCCCGTGATTCGCGTCGTGACGTTGGACCCCATCGACGACAAGCAGCTCGCCAAGTTCAACCGGACGCTCTACACGGCGTTCGGCGTGGGCAGCGAGCACAGCGGCAGCGCGGAGATTCCCGCGGGCATGTCCGAGCCGTTGGACGCGGAGAAGCTCGTGGACGCGGTGAAGGGCATCCGCGCCTACACGGACGACAAGGTCCTGCTGCTCACCACGCGCAAGCTCAAGGACCGCGAGCTGCCGAGCGGCACCGCGCCCACCGTGGGCTTTGCTCGCCAGGGCAAGGACCGCGCGGTGCTCAGCATCCATCCGCACAAGGACCTGGAGAGCGCTTACAAGGGCCTGGCCCGGCACGCGTTGCACCAGCTCGGCCACCTCTGGGAGCTGCACCACTGCCTGGACCCGCGGTGCTCGATGTACCCGCCCTGGACGCCGTCGTTCAGCCAGGGCGAGCCCATCTTCTGCACCTTCTGCCGGGAAAAGAGCGAGCAGAAGATTCGCCTTGCGAAGTCCTAGGCTGACGCGCGCGCTGCCCCTCGTGGAGCTGGGGGGCCTGCTTCTCGTCGCGCTCCTGTGCCTGCTCTTCCACTTCCGGCTGCCGGGCCGCCTTCCCTCGGAGGCGGACTACCGCGCGGTGGCGGAGCGACTGCGGGCCGAGGCCCGACCTGGGGACGCGGTGCTGCTCTTCCCCTGGTGGGCCGAGCGCGCGCGCCTCTACCTTCCCCCTGAGATTCCCATCTACGGCTGGCTCGCCTCGGACAAGGCGGACCTCTCCGCGCACCCGCGCATCTGGGTGCTGGGCCAGCCGGAGCTTCCGCGCTCGGATGCCGCCGCGTTCGACGCCGCGTTCCTTCCTGGACGCAAGGCGGCGGGCCCCACCACGCACGCGGGCACGCTGACGCTGGGGCTCTACGACAACGGGCGATACCGACCGCGCCGATGGGTGGCCTCGGAGGCCTTCGCGCGGGCGCGCGTGTACCTGGAGCAGCAGGACGGCTCGCGCCACGAATGCCCCTTCGACGGACAGGCGCACCGGTGTCCCGGCCCGCCGTACCTCTACGTCGCGCCCGAGTGGCACGAGATTCTTTACGAGCCGCGCCACTGCCTGTGGATGCACGCCCCGGGCGGGCCGCAGCGACTGGTGGCCGAGTTCGACGACGTTCCGGGCGGACTCGGGCTGCGGCTCGAGGGCGGCATCATCTTCGAGTTCGCGCACTCGAAGGATCCGCGGCTGAGCACCGCGTACCTGGGCGTGGACGACGCCGCGAGCCACGCGCGCCTGCTGGAGGTGCCGATTCCTCCCGGGCGTGAGGGTGTGCAGGCCTCGGAGATCATCCTCCCGCCCGGCGCGCCGCGCACGGTGAAGGTCTGGGTGCAGGCGGACAACGCGGACTCGCGGCAGGTGTGTCTGGACGTGATGGCGCTGGAGCCGGCGGTGGGAGGACGGGGATGACGGGGCGAGCGGCCACGCGCGACGAGAAGCGACTGGCGTGGGCCCTGTGGGCGCTGGCCTTCGTGGCGCTGTGCCTCACCGATTTGGCGGTGGGTTTCACCCGCGACGAGAGCGTCTACTTCGCGGCGGCGGAGGGCTACGCGAGCTGGTTCCGGTTGCTCTTCCATGCGCCGACGCAGGCGTTCTCGGACGCGGCCATCGTGCGCGCGTGGGACTACAACCACGAGCACCCCGCGCTGATGAAGACGCTGTTCGGGCTGAGCCACCTGCTCTTCCACGACACGTTGGGCCTCATGCGCGACGCGACCGCGTTCCGCCTGCCGGCCTTCGCGCTGGCGGCGATGATTCCCGCGCTGAGCTTCCTCTTGGGCAGCGCGCTGTATGGCCGCGCGGCGGGCCTGTTCGCGGCGCTCTCGTTCCTCCTGGTGCCACGGCAGTACTTCAACGCGGAGCTGGCGTGCTTCGACATGCCCGTGGCCGCGATGTGGCTGCTGGTCGTGTACTGCTTCTGGCGCGCGCTGGAGGACGCGCGGTGGGGCGTGGGCTGCGGCGTGGCCTTTGGACTCGCGCTGGCCACCAAGCACAACGCCCTCTTCCTGCCCTTCGCGCTGGCGCCCTTCGCGCTGTGGCGCGCCTGGACGGAGAGCGCATCCCAGCCCGAGGCCCGCGCGCGGCTCTTCCGCTTCGTGGGCCTGTTCGCCGCGGTGGCCGGACTCTACGGCCTGCTCGTGGTGAGCCTGGGCGGACTGGATGGCTTCCAGCGCAAGTTCTTCCTGCTCAGTCCGCACACGATGCTGTTCGTCGGAATGGCGACGGGCGGCGCGTGGCTCTTGAAGGACCTGGAGCCGGTGAACCCTCGCGTGACGCGCGCGCTGGTGCCGCTCGCGGCGATGGCGGTGTTCGGGCCCGTCATCTTCTACCTGCACTGGCCCTATCTCTGGCACCAGCCGGTGGAGCGCACCGCGTGGTACCTGGCGTTCCACGCGACGCACAACCACTACGCCTGGTTCTATCTGGGCACGCTCATGCGCGCGCCCCCCTTCCCGCTCACCTATGTCGTGGTGAAGACGGCGCTGACGGTGCCCACCAGCCTCTTCGCGCCCATGGTGACGGGACTGGCCGCGCTCGTCGGTCGGGCCGTGCTGTCCTGCTCACCGCGCGCCCGTGAGTGGGTGCGCGTCCCGACTCCCGCCGAGGGGCTCGTGGGCGTCAACGCGGTGCTGTCCATCCTCGTCATCAGCCATCCCGAGGTGCCGCACTTCGGCGGCGTGAAGCACTGGCTGCCCTCCATGCCGTTCCTGGGCATCCTCGCGGGCGCGGCCGTGGTGCGGGGCTGCGATGCGCTGTGGGAACAAGTGAAGGAGCGCCGCCCCACCGTGCCGCGCGTGGCGGTGCTGGTGCCGGTGTTCGCCCTGCTGCTCGCGCCCGCGCTGTGGGCGCTGACGCGCGTGTTCCCCTACGGGACGGCGTACTACTCGGAGCTGGCGGGCGGACTGCCCGGCGCGGCCACCCTGGGCATGCAGCGACAGTTCTGGTCCAGCCACGTGACGGGCGTGCTGCCGTGGATCAACGCCCACGCGAAGTCCGGCGCGCGCCTCTACCTGCACGAGGTGAATGGCTTCTCGTTCCGCGACTACCAGCGCAACGGGATGCTGCGCGAGGACCTGCGCGCGGTGGGCTCACCGGCCGAGGCGGACATCGTCGCGTACCAGTACCATCAGGAGTTCCGCGAGCACGAGTTCCTCACGTGGCAGGCCTTCGGCACGCGCACGCCGGTGACGGGGCTGTACGTGGACGAGACGCCGCAGGTCGTCGTCTACCAGCGACCCGAGGACCGCGAGTAGGCTCGCGACGACCGCCCGGAACCCCTCGGGCCAGGAGAGACACATGATGCGCTGGACAGGCGCGCTGGCGCTGGCCGCGCTGGCCACGGGCTGCACCAACAACAAGCCACCGGAGCGCTCGGCGCGGGCCCAGGTCCGCGCCATCCAGGGCGCGCAGGTAGAGGTGCTCCCCGCGGAGGGACAGCTCCCCTACTGCCTGCTGTATTCGATGTCCGAGAAGGGCGTCATCCGCCAGCTCACCATGACGCGCGAGAATCAGTCCGTGCGCTGCGAGCCCCAAAAGCCCATCGGCCACACGCGCTTCCGCATCCCAGTGCAGGAAGGCAAGGTGCGCCTCTTCGTCTTCTTCACGGATGACCCCATCCCCGCGGGCCCGGTGGCGCAGCAGCTCTTCGACCTGCGCAACCAGGACCGCATCAGCGCCATGGACCTGCGGCTGCCGGGCAAGGTCTTCGTGGAGACGCTGGAGTTCACGCCGCACGACGGCGGTGACGCGGGCCACGAGCGCGGCTCGGGCAGCGTGGTGCTGTCCGATGGCGGCACCTCCGCCAGCGCCGACGCGGGCGCCGACACCGTCCTCCCCATCGAGCCCGAGGAGGACTGAGTCACCGGAGCGCGCGAGGGCTCAGTAGGCCTCGCGCGCCAGGGCGAGCAGGTCCGCCTCGGTGACCTTGCGCGGATTGCCCTGATGCGAGGCGTCCTGGAACGCCTTCGTCGCGATGAGCGGCAGGTCCGCCTCGCGCACGCCCGCGTCGCGCAGGCGTGAGGGCAAGCCCACCGCCGCGTTGAGCTGTCGCACGCGTTCGACGGCGTTGCCCGCGAGCACCTCCTCGCGAGCCTGAGTGGTGTCTCCCAGCGCCACCGCCACGCGCGCCAATCGCGCCGTGCACACCGCGCGGTTGAACTCCATCACCACCGGCAGACAGATGGCGTTCGCCAGGCCGTGCGGCACACCCGAGATGGGCGTGAGCGCGTGCGCCAGCGCGTGACAGGCCCCGAGGCCCTTCTGGAAGGCCATGGCGCCCTCCATCGCGGCCACCATCATGTCCGTGCGGGCGGCGAGGTCCTCGCCCTCGCGCACCGCGGTGACGAGTGAGCGCCCCACGCGGGTCATCCCATCCACGGCCACCGCATCCGCCAAGGGATGGAAGCCCTGCGCCACATAGGCCTCCACGCAGTGCGTGAGCGCGTCCATGCCCGTGGCGGCGGTGATGGCGGGAGGCAACCCGAGCGTCAGCTCTGGGTCCACCACGGCCGCGCGCGGCAACAGGTGCGGACTGAAGATGACCGTCTTGCGGCCGGTGTCCTTCAGCGTCACCACACCCGAGCGCCCCACCTCCGAGCCTGTCCCCGCCGTGGTGGGAATGGCGATGAGCGGAGGCACATCCTCGCGGATGAACTGGTCGCCGCCCGTCGCGTCGTCATAGCGGCTGAGCGGCGGCTCGTGCGTGGTGAGCAACTGCACCAGCTTGCCCGCGTCCAGCGCGCTGCCACCTCCCAGCGCGATGACGCCATCGCAGCCATTCTGCCGATAGGCCTCCAGCCCCGCGAAGACATCGGCCTCGGTGGGGTTGGGCTCCACGCGGTCGAAGACAGCGCACGTCACGCCCGCGGACTTCAGCGTCTCCAACACGCGCGAGACGAGCCCCGCCTTCACCACGCCCGCATCCGTCACCACCAACGGACGCGTCATCTTCAGCCGAGCCACCTGCGCGGGCAGGCGCTGGAGGGCACCGGCACCGAAGACGATGCGCGTGGGCCACGCCATCTCCGTCACGCGAGGCTCGGGGGGAATGTCGAACGGCTTCATGGCATCTCCTGTCAAATGAGTTCCAGGTAGCGCTCCAGCTCCCACGTGGTGACGGCGCGCTCGTACTGGCGCACCTCCCACTCGCGGGTGCGGAGGAAGTGGTCCACGAAGGCTTCGCCCAACAGCTCGCGCGCGTGCTCGCTCTCCTTGAGCAGCGCCACGGCGTCCTTCAGCGTTCGGGGCAGCGGCTTCGCATGCCGAGCCGAGTACGCATTCGCCAACACGGGCGCGGGCGGCTCCACTTCGTTCTCGATGCCCCACAAACCCGCGGCCAGGCTCACCGCCATGCCGACATAGGCGTTCATGTCCGCGCCGAGCTGGCGGTACTCCAGGCGCATGGACTTGGGGCTGTCACCGATGACGCGGATGGCGCAGGTGCGGTTCTCCACGCCCCAGGTGGCCGTGGTGGGCGCCCACGTGTTCTCCACGCTGCGCTTGTAGCTGTTGATGGTGGGCCAGTAGAGCGCGGTCAGCTCCGGCATCAGGGCGATCTGCCCGCCGATGTAGTGCCGCATCCGCGCGCTCATCCCCTGCGGCGCATCGGGGTCATGGAAGAGGTTCTCGTCGCCCTTGAGGTTCCACAGCGACTGGTGCACGTGCCCCGAGCAACCCGGCAGCTTGGGGTTCACCTTGGCCATGAAGCACGCGGTGAGCCCGTGGCGCGAGCAGATCTCCTTCACCACCGTCTTGAACAGAGCCGCCTTGTCCGCCGCCTTCTCCAGGTCGTCGTAGCGGATGGCGGCCTCGAAGACGCCGGGCCCCGTCTCGGTATGGAAGCCCTCGATGTCGAGGCCGAAGGCGTTGCAGCCATCGATGAGCGCGTGCACCAGCGGCGCGTTGAGCGACGTGCGCAGCCACGAGTAGCCGAACATGCCCGGCGTGAGCGGCGACAAGGATTGAAAGCCCTTCTCGCGCAGGCTGTGCGGCTGCTCCTTGAAGATGAAGAACTCGTACTCGGCGCCGAACCTGGGCAGGAAGCCCTGCTGGCGCGCGCGCGCGGCCACCTTCTGCAAGAGCTGACGCGGACTCGCCTCGAAGGGCGAGCCATCCGGGTTCACGAAGTCGAGCAGGAAGGCCGCCGTGTCCGGCTCCCACGGGATGATGCGCGCGGTGGACACGTCCACCCGGGCCTTCGCGTCCGGGTAGCCCGTGTGCCAGCCCGTCACCTCGGTGTTGTCCAGCAGTTCGTCTCCCAGGTCCCAGCCGAAGACGACGTCACAGAAGCCCAGGCCGCCCTTGGCCGCGCTGAAGAACTTGTCGAGCGAGACGTACTTGCCGCGCCAGACGCCATCCAAGTCGATGGCGCCCAGCTTCACCTTGCGCACGCCCTTCGCATCCATCCACCGATGCAGCGTGTCCGAGCCACCCTCGCGCGTGGGGGCACTGCGCGAAGTCTCGCCCCGCTCCTTCGTCCGCGCGCGCCGGGCCAGCGTCGGATGCGTGAGGACCTTCGCCTTGGGTCGCGTCGACATAGGGCCATCCCTTTCGCAATCGGGGCTACCGCACGGAAACCTCAGGGAAGCGAGGGCAGCTGGGTCCACACCGCCTTCGTCTGCAGGTAGCCCTCCAGCGCGTGGTGCGACAGGTCCCGGCCCCAGCCGGATTCCTTGTAGCCACCGAAGGGCGCCGCATCGTCGAACTCGTTGAAGCAGTTGATCCACACCACGCCGCTCTTCACCTGTCGGGCGAGCGCATGCGCCCGCGCCACGTCGCGCGTCCACAAGCTCGCGGCCAATCCATAGGGCGTGCCATTGGCGATGCTCAGCGCCTCGGCGTCGTCGCGGAAGCGCAGGCAGCTGAGCACCGGGCCGAAAATCTCCTCCTGCGCGATGCGCATCTCCGGCTTCACGTCCCCGAAGATGGTGGGCTTCACGAAGAAGCCCCGGGACTTCTCGCCGTCGAGGTCGCGTGCGCCGCCCGCGAGCACGCGCGCGCCCTGCTTCACGCCCGCGTCGATGTAGCCGAGGATGGTCTCCAGTTGCCGCTGGCTCACCTGCGCACCCATCTCCGTGGATGGGTCCAACGGGTCACCCACGCGCAGCGACTTCGCGCGCTCCGCGAGCCTTGCAACGAACGCGTCATAGGCATGTTCGTGCACGAGCACGCGGCTGCCCGCGTTGCACGTCTCACCTTTGTTGCCAAAGATGCCCCAGAAGCACGCCTCCACGGCGCGATCGAAATCAGCATCGGGGAAGATGACCTGCGGGCTCTTGCCGCCCAGCTCCAAGGTCAGCTTCTTGAGGTTGCTGCCCGCCGAGGCCTGCATCAGGCGACGCGCGGTGCGCGCCGAGCCCGTGAACGAAATCTTGTCCACGTCCGGGTGACGCGCCAGGGCCTCGCCCGCGGGGTCTCCATAGCCCGTCACCACGTTGAGCACGCCGGGCGGGAAGCCCGCCTCCAGCGCGAGCGCGCCCAGCTTCAGCGCGGTGAGCGGCGTGTACTCGGAGGGCTTCACCACCACGGTGCAGCCGGACGCCAGCGCGGGGCCCAGCTTCCAGCACAAGAGGCACGTCGGATAGTTCCAGGGGACGATGGCGCCCACCACGCCGACGGGCTCCTTCAAACAGTAGGTGTGGAAGGGCCCCGCTACCGGGAGCACCTCGCCGAGGATGCCGCCCGCCAGGTCCGCGAAGTACGCGAGCGTGCCCGCGCCCGGCGCCACGTCTCCGCGCACCGCGTCCCGGAATGTCTTGCCGTTGTTGAGCGACTCGATGAGCGCGAACTCCTCGCGCCGCTCCCACAGCAGGTCCGCCAGCTTGCGCACGAGCCGACCGCGCTCGCGGCCCGTCATGCGACTCCACGGCCCGGACTCGAAGGCGCGGCGCGCGGCTTTCACGGCGCGGTCCACGTCCGCGGCGGTGCCGGACGGCGCATCACAGAGCCGTTGGCCCGTGGCGGGGTTCGTCACCGGAAAGGTGCCGCCCTCCACCGGATCCGTCCATTGACCATCGATGAGCAGCTGGAGCACGGGGAGCTGCGGCGAGAGAGAGCGCGCGTCGGACATGGCGAGGCCTCGGGGTGCGCGGGGGCGCACGAAACAAAGAGCAGCCGGCGTGGGGCACCGGGCGGCGGACACGGTAGGAACCGCCCCCACGCTCGGCAACCGCGCGCGTCTCCGAACGTCATGCGGTGGAAAGCAGCCCCGGCGCTCACACGTGAGTTCCTCACGCGCGAGCAGCGCGGGGCTCGCATCTGCCCACCACTGGACGATTGAGAGACTCCCGCCGCGCGCCGAATCCTGCTCAACTTCGCCGCGCTCCTATCCTTCGCCGTTCTTCCGAGGCCCCGCGTGCCGCGCCACTTGTTTGTCCTCCTCCTCGCGAGCGCCCTCGGCGCCTGCTCCAACGGAAACCTCTGCTCGCTGGCGCCTCGGTGCGACGATGGCATCGCGCTCAACTGCGATACCTCGTGCGTGGTGGGCCCCTGCTCCACCGGGCCCATCGAGCTGGAGTGCGCCGAGGGCACCACCTGCACCGTCGTCCCGGGCGACTCGAACGACGCGCGCTTCTTCCGCTCGCGCGCGGTCTGCGCGCAGGAGCTGGCGGCGTGCGACCCGGCGACCGCCGCGCCTCCCGTCTGCGACGGCCGGGGCTTCGTGTCGGGCTGCAGTGCGTACCGCCGGAACATCCACGTCACGTGCGCGCAGGCCGGGGTCTACTTCCGCGACGCGGCCTGCTGCCGAGGAAGCACGCCGGACGCTGGCGCCCCGGACGCGGGCACGGGCGATGGTGGGATTCCCGACGCGGGAGGACTCGACGCGGACGGAGGAAGCTGAGCCTCGCGCGAATGTGGACGGTTGCGCCCCGCTGGCTCCGGCGTGTGCCGGACTCGCACCTTATCGTGAACCCAGTCGGCGAAATGGGTTTCGGGTCACTGAGTGCGGGGGGGCGCCATGAATCTCTTCGTGTTGCAGTACCGCAAACTGATGCGCCGGTGGAGGCACCTCACCGGAAATCTCCATCTGACACCTCGGGCGCGGCCCGTGCCCAGGCGCACGGACTTCCATGACTGCGCCAGGCCCGTGCTGCTGCTCCACGGCTTCTTCAGCACGCGCCGCGTCCTCGAGGTCCTGGAGCACCGCCTGCGTCGGGATGGCTACTGCGTCTGGACCCTCCACCTGGGCGGCATGT
Organism: Myxococcaceae bacterium JPH2; assembly: GCA_016458225.1. Classification (NCBI taxonomy): domain Bacteria; kingdom Pseudomonadati; phylum Myxococcota; class Myxococcia; order Myxococcales; family Myxococcaceae; species Myxococcaceae bacterium JPH2. The sequence continues at coordinate 118,000 of JAEMGR010000001.1, forward strand.
TGGATCGCCTCAACATGCAGGGCGTGGACGAGCTGGCCCGCCGGGTCCGCGGCAAGGTGGAGCGCCTCTACACGCGCCACCCGGACATGGGGCCGCTCACCGTCATCGGCCACTCGAAGGGCGGGCTCATCGGTCACTACTACGTGAAGCGGCTGGGCGGAGACACGCGCGTGCAGAGCCTGGTGACGCTGGGCACGCCGCACCGGGGCTCGAAGCTCGCGTACCTGGGCTGCATGACGCTCGGCTGGGCCAGCCGCGGCATGTGGCAGCTCACGCCCGTGTCGCCCTTCATCAAGCACCTGAGCGTGGGCGCCTTCCCCCGAAACGTGCGGCTGGTGTCCATCTACTCGCGCGCGGATGCCGTGGCGCCCTGGCCCTCGGCGGTGCTCCACGTGGACGGTCAACCCAACGTCTTCAACCTGGAGGTCCCGGGCGTGTCCCATGGCGAGCTGCTCACCAAGCGCTCCGTCTACGAGGTCATCCGCCGCGAACTCGCGCTGGGGTATGGTGTTCCGGAGCCCGCCGTGGAGCCGAGCCTCGTGTCGCTCCCGTCTGCCGGCTCTTGAGCCGCCATGCCCTCGCGCTGGGACCACCTCTTCGACCTCAAGCCCGTCGCGCTCATCGACCACCTCCTCGACGAGGTGGCGAAGCTGCTCGCCAAGGACCTCCAGGCCTGGCCTCCGCCCGTGCAGGAGCTGGACCTGGACACGGGGGGAGCCTTCGCCCCCCTCTTCACCGAGCCCCGGCCCCGGCCGGCCGCCGCTGTCTACACAGAGGCGCTGCGGCTGGCGCGCTGGGACCTCTCCCGCGAGTTCGACGCCTCCGACGAGTACGTGCGCAACAAGCGCTACCTGGAGCGAGGGCTCGTCCCCGAGGACCGCCTGCCGCTGCTCTTCCTCAGCCGCTGGCTGACCGAGCAGATGCTGGGCCTGGGAGAGGCCACCGAGGGCCGAGTCAAGCGCGCCCACATGCAGAACTGCCTGGAGCGCCTGGAAGCGCGGCTGCGGCAGGCACAGGTCCAGGCCTGACGGCCGTTGTCGCACGCGCGCCACTTGTCAGCGGGCCATGGGGTGCCCTAAGCCGGGCTGGCCATGTCGCCGCCCGTTGACGCCTCGATTGCCGCCACCGCCGACCGCCGCAAGCGCTTCCTCCTCCTCGCGGGGCTCTGGGTGGCCATCGCGGGAGTGCTCATCGCCCTGCGCTCCGTGGTGATGCCCTTCGCGGGCGCGGCGCTCATCGCGTACCTGGTGCAGCCGCTGGTCGCGCGGCTCACCCAGCGCAAGGTGGCCGGGCGAGCGATTCCCCGCTGGGGCGCCCTGCTGCTCATCTACGCGGGGTTCTTCCTCGGCGTGTACCTCTTCTTCGTCGCGCTGGTGCCGCAGCTCTACCGCGAGCTGGCCCGCGTCAGTCGCGAGGCGGCGGCCTTCGCCAACACGCTCACGCCCGAGCACGTCCAGGAGCTGGCCCAGCACGGCGAGACGTGGCTGGCGGACCACGGAATCCCCGTGGCGCTCTCCAACCGCGCGCTGGAGGGCGAGGACGGCCCGGGCGGCGCGGGGCACTTCAGCCTGGCGTTGGACCTGGAGAAGCTGCTCGGGGACACGGTGGCGCGAGGCTCCTCTCTGGTGAAGGAGAACCTGGGTGACATCGTCAACGTGTCACGCCGCATCGTCACGTCGGTGCTGGCCAGCGTCTTCATGCTGTTCTTCATCTTGATGGTGGCCGCGTTCTTCTCCATCGACGCCCAGGCCATCCGCCGCTACTTCGGCACGCTCGTCCCTCCGGAGCTGCTCCCGGACGCGAGGCTGCTGGTGGATCGCATCGACCGCTCGCTGTCGGGCGTGGTGCGCGGCCAGCTCACCATCTGCATGGTCAATGGCGGGCTCACCTTCGTGGGCCTGCTGTTGTTCGGGGTGAAGTTCGCCTTCCTGCTCGCGACGGTGGCGACGTTCCTCAGCCTCATCCCCATCTTCGGGACCATCCTGAGCTCCGTGCCCATCGTGCTCATCGCGCTGGCGGATGGCTTCCAGAAGGGCGTGGCCATCCTGCTGTGGATTGTCGGCATCCACGCGCTGGAGGCGTACTTCCTCAACCCCAAGATCATGGGCGAGGCCGCGCGCATCCACCCCGTCATCGTCGCCTTCTCCCTCATCGCGGGAGAGCAGCTCTACGGGCTGATGGGGGCCCTCTTCGCCGTGCCGAGCGCCGCCATCCTCGTGGCCTGCTTCGACTACGCGCGCATCAAGGCGCAGCCCCCGGTGGTGGAGGCCGTGCCGCCTTCGCCCATCGCGGAGAAGTCCTCCTCCGCGGCGTGAGGCGCGGCCCGCGTCACTGGCACGCGGCGGCGCAGCGCGCGTTGCGACAGGTGGGGATGCAGCGACCGCAGTCGATGCTGTTGGCCGGACAGCTCCCCGTGCACGAAACCCCGCCGCAGCTGGGCCCGTCCAGGCGGTGCGTGACGGCCGTGCCCTCGCCGCAGCAGGCATTCGCCACGCAGTCCGAGTCCACGTAGCAGGCCCGCTGCGAGAGCACCGGGGGCAAGTCTTCCCCGGGCAGGTCCTCGACGCCCACGTCACAGCCGGAGAACGCCACCCCGAACACCAGGGTGGCGAGACGCACGACTGCGGAACGGCGCATGCGGACCCTCGTCGTCGCTAACGGTTCATCGAGCCGAGGAACTCCGCGTTCGCAGCCGTGGGACGCATGTGCTTGAGCACGAACTCCATGGCGTCGATGGGCGTGAACGGGTGGAGCACCTGGCGAAGCGCAGTGATGCGCACGAGGTCGCCCGGAGACAAGAGGAGCTCCTCCTTGCGCGTACCGGACTTGTTGATGTCGAGCGTGGGGAAGATGCGCTTCTCCATCAGCTTCCGGTCCAGGACGATTTCGGAGTTACCCGTGCCCTTGAACTCCTCGAAGATGACCTCGTCCATGCGGCTGCCGGTGTCGATGAGCGCCGTGCCGATGATGGTGAGGCTGCCGCCCTCTTCGATGTTGCGCGCGGCGCCGAAGAAGCGCTTCGGCTTGTGGAGCGCGTTGGCGTCCACGCCGCCGGAGAGAATCTTTCCGGACGCGGGAACCACCGTGTTGTAGGCGCGCGCCAGACGGGTGATGGAGTCCAGCAGGATGCACACGTCGTACTTCTGCTCGACCAGGCGCTTCGCCTTGTCGATGACCATCTCCGCCACCTGGACGTGACGCGTGGCGGGCTCGTCGAAGGTGGACGAGACCACCTCGCCGCGCACGCTGCGCTCCATGTCCGTCACTTCCTCCGGGCGCTCGTCCACGAGCAGCACGATGAGGTAGACGTCCGGGTGGTTGCGGCTGATGGCGTGCGCGATGTTCTGCAGCAGCACCGTCTTGCCCGCCTTCGGCGGCGCCACGATGAGGCAGCGCTGGCCCAGCCCGATGGGGCAGAACATGTCGATGATGCGCGTGGTCATCTCCCCCGCCTCATGCTCCAGCTTGAGCTTGCGCGTGGGGTAGAGCGGCGTGAGGTTGTCGAACAGGATGCGCTCGCGCGCCGCGTCCGACATGGGGTCCGCGAAGTTGACCTTGTCCACCTTCTGCAGCGCGAAGAACCGCTCGCCCTCGCGCGGCTGACGGATGGGGCCCGTCACGGTGTCGCCCGGCCGCAGGTTGAAGCGGCGCACCTGCGAGGGGGACACGTAGATGTCGTCCGGGCTCGGCTGGTAGTCGCTGTCCGAGCTGCGCAGGAAGCCGAAGCCGTCGCTCAACAGCTCCAGCACGCCCTCGGCGTGGACCTCGTAGCGCTTGTCCGCGATGCCACCGAGCAGCGCGAAGATGAGGTCCTGCTTCTTCAGGCCCTGGTAGCCCTCGATGCCCACATCGTGGGCCATCTTGGCCAGGTCCGTGATCTTCATCCGCTTCAGGTCATTGAGCTTGATGACCTGCATGGGCGCGCCGTCGCGGGTGACTTCCGTGATGGCGGGCGCCTCGGGGGACTCCGGCGCGGGCGGGAGGGTGGCGGCGAGTTCCTCACCGTCCTCCGTGGAACGGACCTCCTGGAGGTCGTCGTCGCGAACCGGCCGGGAGACGGGCGTCATGGGCGTCAGCACGGGACGGGGCGGCTCGGCGCTCGCCTCCTCGCCGGCCTCGTCACGCCGGGCCGGAGCGCGCCGGGTGCGCGAGGGCTTCTCGGGCGCCTCGTAGCGCTCAGCCGACTTCGCGGCCCGCTTGCGACGGGGCTTCTCGTCCGCCTCCACGGAGACGAGCTCGGGGCCGGTGACTTTCTCTCTGGGGGAACGTGCTTTGGGCATGACAGGGCAGCAACGGAAGGGGGGAACGCCCGAGGGCTCGGGCAGGTTGGAGACGCGGAAACGTGCCGCGCGGCGCTCGGAAGCACCTTCCAGGAGGGCAGCCCTACCCGGGTCCGAGAACGGGACGGAGGTGGGCGAAAGCCTTTTGGTTGGGAAGAGACGGGCGAGAGGGAACCCCTGCGCCATGAATCGCGCCGGAAACTATTGACCCCCTCTGGGCCTGTCAAGGCATCCGTGCCCCGTATCGACCCATTTTTCAGGAGGTTGCATCCGGAGGGAGGCCTCCTCCTGAACCTGGAAAACGCTATGTCATTGAAATTCGGGCCCACAAGCGACCGAGGTGGGCTCCTGGTGGGGACAACACCTCATTCCCGCACCCTCTTCCCATCGCCCGAGTCGATGACCTCCCACCCCGGCCCCCCGTGCACCCGACGATGGGGGATCGCCCAGCGCCACGGCCAAGGATTCCCACTTTCGGGAGCGCGCGCCCCTTGGCGACCCGACCTGAGCGCATCTGCTTCCGCGCGAGTGCCGCGCCCCACCCGCGAAGTCTCCCCGGAGGCCGCGACCTGGGACGCAGCGTTGGAGCGACGTCCCCGCTCGGATCCACCACCTGATGCGGGCGGGCTCAGGCTCCCGGCCCCACTCCCTGCGGAGGCTCCACCGACGGCGCGCGCACGCCGTGTCAGGTCGCGGCCGTAGAGTGCGGGGCCTCGCCAGCCACTGACGGCGCGGGGCCTCCTCACCGGGGGCACGCGCCATGACGCCGTGAATTGGAGTAAGGACCCCGCCCCGTGGACACCTTCCAGAAAGCCGAAGCCCGAGCCCGAGAGCTCCGCCGCGAGCTGGCCCACCACAATCACCGCTACTACGTCCTCGACTCGCCAGAGGTGAGCGACGCGCAATACGACGCGCTGATGCGGGAGCTCCAGGCTCTGGAGACAGCGCATCCCTCGCTCGCCACGCCGGACTCACCCACGCAGCGCGTGGGAGGCGCGCCGGTGGATGACTTTGGAGAGGTCGTCCACTCGGCCCCCATGTTGTCCCTGGCCAACCTCTTCGATGACGCCGGGCTCGTGGAGTTCGAGGACCGCATCCGCAAGCTGACCGGGCTTTCCCAGGTGGCCTACGTGTGCGAGCCCAAGCTGGACGGCCTGGCCATCTCGCTGCGGTACGAGAACGGCCGGTTCGTGCAGGGCGCCACCCGAGGCGACGGCACCACGGGCGAGGACGTCACCAGCAACCTGCGCACCATCCGCAGCCTGCCCATGGAGCTGTTCCCCGTGGACGCCGCCGTGAAGGTGCCGAAGCGGCTGGAGGTGCGCGGCGAGGTCTTCATCCGCAAGGAGGACTTCCGCAAGCTCAACGAGAAGCGCGAGGAGGCCGGGGAGCCGCTCTTCGCCAACCCGCGCAACGCCGCCGCCGGCAGCCTCCGTCAGCTCGACCCGAAGGTGACGGCCTCGCGCCCCCTCACCGTCTACCTCTACGAGTGCGTCCCCTCCGAGGACCTGCCCGCCTTCAAGAGCCACGTCGAGAAGCTCGAGCACCTGCGCAAGCTGGGCCTCCCCATCAACACCTACGTCCGCGTCGAGGGAGTCGAGGGCATCCGCAAGGCCTACGACGACTCGCTGAAGGGCCGCCACGCCCTTCCCTTCGAGGTGGACGGCATGGTGGTGAAGGTGGACGAGGAGGACCTGCGCCGCCGACTGGGCCAGGTCTCCAAGAGTCCGCGCTGGGCCGTGGCCTACAAGTTCCCGCCCGAGGAGGAGTCCACCGAGGTGCAGAACATCGGCATCCAGGTGGGCCGCACGGGCGCGCTCACCCCGGTGGCCCACCTGCGTCCGGTGAAGGTAGGCGGCGTCACGGTGTCCCGCGCCACGCTGCACAACGAGGACGAGCTGCGCCGCAAGGATGTGCGCCAGGGCGATACCGTCTTCGTGCGCCGCGCCGGTGACGTGATTCCGGAGATTGTCAGCGTGGTGCTGTCCAAGCGCCCCGCGGACTCGCGGCCCTTCGAGTTCCCCGCGCACTGCCCCGTGTGCGGCGCGGCCGCGGTGAAGGACGAGGACGGCGCCATCATCCGCTGCACCGGCGCTTCGTGTCCCGCCCAACTCGTGGAGAAGATTCGCCACTTCGCCAGCCGGCTCGCCATGGACATCGAGGGCCTGGGCGACAAGCTCGCCACCCAGCTCGTGGCCACTGGCACCGTGAAGTCCTTCGCCGACATCTACGGGCTCACCAAGGAGAAGCTCCTGACGCTCGAGCGGATGGGCGACAAGAGCGCGGAGAACCTGCTCGCGGCCATCGAGCACTCGAAGCAGACCACGCAGCGCCGCTTCCTGTATTCCCTGGGAATCCGCCACGTGGGAGACGCCACGGCGAAGGCCATGGCCGAGGCCTTCCCGGAAGTGCACCGGCTCTTCACCGCCACCCTGGAGGACATCACCCGCGTGAAGGACGTGGGCCCGGTGATGGCCCAGGTCATCCACACGTTCTTCCAGGAGCCTCAGAACCAGCAGGCCGTGGAGGCGCTCCTGAAAGCAGGCGTCTCCCCTGCCCCGCCGCAGGTGAGCACCAGCGGCCCGTTCCTGGGAAAGACGGTGGTTCTCACGGGTGGCATGAGCGGCATGTCCCGGGAACAAGCGAAGGAAGAAGTCGAGCGGCGCGGCGGCAAAGTGTCCGGAAGTGTCTCGCGCAAGACCGATTTCGTCGTCGCGGGCGAGGATGCCGGCTCCAAGCTCAAGAAGGCGCAGGAACTCGGGGTAAGAATCCTGGATGAGCAGGCGTTCCTCCAGATGCTACAAGGCGACGCCAGAGGATGATGAGGACCGAGGCATGAGCACGCGGCGGCGCGCGACCCTGCGAATCCGGGGCAAGGTGCAGGGCGTCTCCTTTCGGGAGAGCGCCCGCGCCGAGGCCCAGCGTTTGGGTCTCACGGGCTGGGTGCGAAACCTGAGCGACGGCAGCGTCGAAGCCGTCGCCGAGGGTGAGCCCGCCGCGCTCGAACTCTTCATCCAGTGGAGCCATCGCGGCCCGCGCTCCGCGCACGTCACCGAGGTGGCGCGCACGGACAGCGAGGCCACGGGCGAGTACAGCCTCTTCTCCGTGGAGCGCACCTCATGACGCCGTACGCGCTGGCGTCCCTGCCGACCATGCTGGGCATCCGGGCAGGGTCCAAGGTCTCCGTCATCAACCCGCCTCGAGGCTTCGTCCAGCGGCTCAACCCGCTGCCGGACGGAGTGGAGTTCCTCATCACCGCGCAGACGGGCCTGGACGTCATCCTCTTCTTCACCCCCGACGCCCAGGAGCTGGTCCAGCGGCTGCCCGCGCTCGCGCGCGCCATGGCGCTCACGGGCGGCATCTGGGTCTGCTGGCCGGGTGGAGAGGGCGTGAAGTCGACGCTGTCCGAGGACTTCGTGCGCCACGCCGCGCTCGATATCGGCCTCGTGGACAACAAGATCTGCCTCATCGACTCGACCTGGACTGGCCTGCGCCTCGTGCGCCGCCCGCGCGGCCGACTCGACAAGCCCGAGGGCCGCAAGCAAGCCCCCGCGCAGGCCTGACCGGGCAGCCGGACAGCCGCCGGACATCTGCATCCCAGTGGATGAACGACGCTTCTTGCCTTTACACACCTGGTGGGGCGTGGAAAACTCGTCGTGTTTCTGGACGGTTGTGTGACGCTCCGCGTTGTCGGACGTCAAGTCCAGGCAGGAATTTCGACGGGTTGCGTTCCGGATCCCTCTGAACGCGTCAGCCGCACCGGGGCTCCCAAACACCCCCCCAAGATGCCCACGGATGGGCACCGACCGGGTGAGGAAGAGGGGGCGGGCGGCCCACGCGCGTGGTGGAGGGCCTCGAACGCTTGAAGAGAAGCAGGCCCCCCCGGCACGGTGCCGGTTGCAATGCGGGGCGACATGAACTCGGAGGAGCAGGCGGTGGTCCCCTTGGCCCTCACCCCAGCGATGCAGGTCCCCCCCGGAGACTCCGGGGTGTACGGCTTCTCTGGAGGGCCTGGAGCCGCCTCTCCCCTCGCAGCGTGCTCGGAGGCGTGGCCCCTCGCCGCCCCCCGTCCGGTGTGGTCCGCCCTACCGCGCGCGCGTCCAGGATTCATCCATGAGCAGTGTCCTCGTCATCAACGCCGCGGGTCGCGAGACCCGAGTGGCGCTCGTCGAGAACGGACACATCGCGGAGTTCTATCTCGAGCGTAAGAAGGACAAGGGAGTCGTTGGGAACATCTACAAGGGTCGCGTCGTCCGGGTGCTCCCCGGCATGCAGGCGGCTTTCGTGGACATCGGTCTGGAGAAGGCCGCGTTCCTGTATGTCAGCGACGTCGTCTATGACCCTGACTTCGCCCGCGCTCAGTTCGAACTGACCGAGGGCGAGCACGAAGACGCCCCCGAGGTCCCCACCGAGATGGAGGCGGATGCCGCCGAGGCAGCCGCTGAAGCCGCCGTCCAAGAACCCGGGCCGCACGCCACCGAGGTCGAAGCCGAGGCCCAGGCGCTGGCCGCGGGCTCCGAGGTGAACGCCCCGCTGACCGAGGCGCTGCCTCACGACACCGCGGTGGAGCTGGCTGCTACGTCGCCCGCGCTCATCCCGGTTGAGGCTGCGGCCGTCGCGGTCATTCCCGCCGAGGGTGCCGCCGCCGTGGCGAGCCCCGAGGCCCCCGCCCCCACCGAGTCCGTGGCCGTCGCGGTGCTGGAGGCGGTGTCCACCGACGCGTCCGCCCTCCCGCCCGCGGAAGCCGCGCCGATGGCGACGGGCACGGATGACGGCGCCGGGGTGGCGCTGACCTCCGCGGAGGCCCCGCCGCCCGCCGCCACCGCCCTGGGAGACATCATCCCCGCGCCTGAGGCAGAGGCCGTCGTGGCGCGTCCGGCGGACGTGTCCGGTGAGCGCCGCGCCCCCCGCGAGGCTCGCGAGCCCCGCGCCCGCGAGGCCCGTGAGAAGGACAAGGGCCGCCGCCCGGCCGAGGGCCAGCGCCGTGACAAGCGCGAGGACGAGAAGGAGAAGCCCAAGCAGCGCCGGACGGACAAGATCGAGGACCTGCTGAAGGTCGGCCAGGAGGTCGTGGTCCAGATCTCCAAGGACCCCATCGGCACGAAGGGCGCGCGCCTCACCTCGCACATCTCCATCCCGGGTCGCCACCTGGTGTTCATGCCCACGGTGGACCACGTGGGCATCAGCCGCCGCATCTCCAACGAGAAGGAGCGCCGGCGCCTGCGGGAGATCGTGGACCGGCTGCGCCCACCCGGGACGGGCTTCATCGTCCGCACGGTGGCGGAGAACGTTCCCCAGGAGAAGCTGGAGAGCGACATCCGGTTCCTCATCGAGGTGTGGAACCAGGTCGTGCGCCGCAACGAGAAGCGCGGGGGCCCGGGCCTGCTGCACCCGGACCTGGACCTCATCCTGCGCGCCACGCGCGACCTGTTCGCCCACGACGTGGAGAAGCTCGTCGTGGACGACCCGGAGGAGTACGAGCGCATCCAGGGCTTCGTCACCGCGCAGGACCCGGCGCTGAGAGACCGCGTCGTCCTGCACGACGGGGATGAGCCCGTCTTCGACGCGTACGGCATCGAGCAGGAGCTGCAGCGCGCCACCCAGCGCAAGGTGTGGCTGAAGAGCGGCGGCTACCTCATCATCGACCAGGCCGAGGCGCTCACCGCCATCGACGTCAACTCGGGCCGCTACGTCGGCAAGAAGAGCCTCGAGGAGACCATCACCAAGATCAACGTCGAGGCGGCCAAGGAGATCGTCTACCAGCTCCGGCTGCGCAACATCGGCGGCATCATCATCTGCGACTTCATCGACATGGAGAAGGCGCAGAACCGCGACAAGGTCTTCAAGTCGCTGCAGGAAGCGCTGGGACGCGACAAGGCGAAGACGAACGTCCTGCGCATCTCCGAGCTGGGCCTCGTGGAGATGACGCGCAAGCGCGTGCGCGAGTCCATTGGCCGCGTGCTGCACGAGGACTGCCCGTACTGCGACGGCAAGGGCTTCGTGAAGACGGCCACCACGGTGGCGTACGAGATCTTCCGCGAGATTCGTCGCGAGGCGCCGGGCTACAAGGACTCGACGCTCGTCATCAACTGCAACGCCGAGGTGGCGCGGCTGCTCCAGGGTGAGGAGCGCAACGAGCTGCGCCACCTGATGGACCGCTACAACAAGTCCATCCAGGTCAAGGCGCAGCAGAACTACCACCGCGAGCAGTACGACATCTACGGTCGCTCGGCCACGGGCCCGGAGCACAAGGTGGCCTCGTCTCCCGGCTCGGGAGATGGCGAGCTGGCCATGCAGCAGCGCCGGCCCGACAGCAACTACGGCCGCCAGGACCAGAATCGTCGAGGCGGTCGTGACCGCGACCGGGAGCGCTCGGGTGGCGGGAGTGGCGGTGGCGGCGGCGGAGACCGGCGCGAGGGTCGGCGTCCTGAGCGCGGAGGCGGCTCGGGCGGTGGCGAGCGCAGCCGCGGTGGCGGCGAGCGCGGAGGTGACCGTGAGCGCGGTGGCGGCGATCGGGAGCGCGGCGGTGACCGCGAGCGGCGCGGCGGCGAGCACCGAGGTGAGCGCGGCGAACGAGGTGACCGCGGAGAGCGCGGCGGTGAGCAGGCCGCGCGACAGACACCTCCGAGCGGCGGAGACAACTCCGGCGGCGCCCCGCCGTCCTCGACCGGGGGAGGCAGCTCGGAGCCCTCGGGAGGCGGCGCGGCCTGACACGCGCCATGGGGTCGTGGGACGGAAGTCCCACGGCTCCACGCCATGATGCAGCGGAGCCTTGGGACACCCATCGTCCCAAGAGCCCCGCCTCAGGGCGCGAAGCAATGATGGGGCGTCGGTCGTGGTTGGCCCTGTGTCACCGACCGGCGTCGCGCTGACGAGCCCTGGGCTGGCCGCAGCGCCCCACCTGGAACCCTCGCGGTGGAGAGACTGCGGCCTGGGTTCCACCCCGCGGAGCGCGGAGAACGGCCCCGGCGACGCCGCCCAGCGCGGGCGCGCGGAGCCTCCGGGTCCGTGCAATGCGTGACCTTGTGGCAGAACAGCACACCGAGTGGGCTGGCCCGGGCGCCCCCGGTTTGGCTAGCCTGGACCGCTCGACCCGCATGGCCTGGCCCTCCCCACCCCACTCGCGGCGCCCCCTCGTCCCAGCGGGCCGCTTTTCCCCCCGGGCCCATGCCCGTGCGGGCTGGAGCGGGTGAGGCAGACCGTGGCTTCGGGCTCCCCATCTCACGCGGTGGCCGCACGCGACTGGTTGCTCACGCGGGCAGCACGCCTGTGGGCCCCTGTGGGTGCGACAACGCTCGGCCAGTTCGCGGCGGACACCTTCTTCGCGGCGAGAACGGTGGCCCGAGGCTTCATGGGGGAGAACCTCCGCCTCCGGGCCTCCGCCCTCACCTACGTCAGCATGTTCTCGCTGGTGCCGCTGCTGACGGTGGGCCTCGTGCTGCTCCGGGCCTTCCACCAGGAGAACTTCCAGAAGCGCTTGCGCTTCGTCATCTTCGAGCTGCTCGCGCCAGGGGTGCGCGAGGAGTCCGCGGCGTTCCTCGACCGCTTCCTGCACCCGAGCAGCACCATCGCGGTGGGCAGCATGGGCTTCCTGGCCGTGTTGCTCTCCGCGGGCTCCCTCCTCCGCCAACTCGATGGCGCCGTGAACGAGCTGTGGGGTATCCGCCGCCAGCGCCCGCTGATGGCGCGGCTGCTCATCTACGCGGGGCTGCTGCTGCTGGGCCCGTTCTTCCTCGCCGTGTCGATCTCCGGAACGGGCGCGGTGCGCTCCTTCCTGCAGACCAACATGCCGTATGCCTTCGTCTTCATCGGCATTGGCACCACGCTGACCGCCATCGTCAGCCTCACCTTGCTCTACTACTGGACGCCGTATGCCCATGTCCGTGTGCGCTCAGCGCTGTCGGGGGGGCTGGTCGCGGGCCTGGGGTGGATGCTGGCCAAGCAGGTCTACGCCGAGTTCGCCGAGCGCAGCTTCCACTACAACCCCCTCTACGGCTCCCTGGGCGCCCTGCCGCTGTTCCTCGCGTGGGTCCATGTGAGCTGGCTGTTGCTGCTCTTCGGAGCCCGGCTGGCCTATGCCGTGGAGCACACGTCCTTTCGCGATTCCTTGTTCGCCTTCGGGAGTCACCCTCGCGCCAATGAGCTGGTGGCCGCCCGAGTCGCCCAGGAAGCCACGCTCTGCTGGGTGGAAGGCCGTACCCCACCCTCTCCTCGCGAACTCGCGACCCGCATCCGCGTCCCCGAGTCCCTCGTCCACGAGGTCGTCGACCGAATGGTCGAGGGCGGCCTGCTGGAGCACGCGCGCCGAGGGGGCCTGCTCCCCGCGAAGGACCCCGCCGAGCTGACCCTGGCGGACACGACCCTGGCGGTCCATGGCGTGATGATCACCGGGGGGCCTGATACCTGGACAGGACCGAAGGCCCCGGGCTTCGAGCAGCTCGAGCCGCTCTTTCAGTCTGCCGATTGCGCGGGCATCGACTTGTTGCGGCGCACCCGCTGGGTCGATCTGCTCGCCGGGCCCGGACCTGACGCGAGGGAGGAGGCCACCCCATCCAATCCTCGGGTCGTGGCCGGTGGTCGAAATCCGTAACGTTTCTGAGTGGTTGGAAGCCTCGTCGGCTTGCATGACGGAGGGGTTCTGTTATGTTTTCTGGATTCGACCACGGGCCAGAGCGCCCTGTTGCGAAGGGGTCACCGGGTTTGCGGGAGCGTCCGATGCTCAAGTCCGATCTGATCAACATCCTCGTTGGCAAGCGAGGCGTGACCCAGAAGCAGGCTGAGGCCACCATCGAGACGATCTTCGAGTCCATGAAGGACGCCCTCTGCCGTGGCGAGAACATCGAAATTCGCGGTCTCGGCGCTTTCCATGTGAAGAACTACCAGGGATACCAGGGCCGCAACCCGAAGACGGGTGTGGTCATCCCGGTGAAGCCCAAGCGGGGCCTGCTCTTCCGCACCGGCAAGGAACTCCGCGACCGCGTCAACCGCCCCGCCCCCCAGCAGGCCCAGACGGACCTGCCGCCCTCGTCCGAGAGCAAGGGCAGCGGAACCGGCACCCTCTGAGAGAAGCGCTTCCCGTCGGACTTCAGGCTCCCGCGGACACCGCGGTGAGCCGGCCAACGGGTCGGATTTGCAGCCCCCCCTCCAGTTCGCCGTAGGTCAGCACCGCCACCTCGGGGAAGGCGCCCTCGCAGAGCTTTCGCAGGGAGCGTCGGACATCGGGCGCGGTCAGCAACACGGCGCGGCCTCCCGTGGAGATCCGTCGCACCCCTTCCAGGATTTCCGCCACCCGCTCCGGCGCGAGCGCGGGGCCGCGAGGACCTCCCGTGCGGAGTGACTCCTCGACCTCGGGATCCACGAGGTAGGCATACAGCGGTCCGGATGGCGCGAACTTGTGACTCAGGTAGCGGTGCAGCGCCTGCCGGCACCGCTCCGCGAGCGCACCGGCATCTCCTTCCGTCGTCGGGGAGACCAGCGCCTCAAGGATGGTCCGCAGGTCCCGAATGCTCACCTGCTCCTGGACGAGCCGCCGCAGCACATCCACCAGCAGCGGCAGCGGCACCTTCTGCACGGCCTCCTTCACCAGGACCGGGGCATGCGCCTCCAGCCCTTCGAGGAGCTGCTGCACCTCCTGGAGTCCCAGCAGCGCGGAGGCCCTCGCGCTCAGCACAGCGCGCAGATGGTCTGAGATGAGTTCATCGGCCCGTCGCACGGGCACCTGCGCCATCTCCAGGCGAGCGCGTGCCGCCTCCGTCACACGACAGATGGTGCGCCCAGTGGCGGGCTCCTGGGCTGGCTCCGCCTTCACCTCGAGGAAGGCCACCTCACCGGGCTGGGCCAGGGCATACAGCGCCCCCACCATGACCTGGCCCGCGCCCGCCGGTACTTCGTCCAACAGCAAGCGGTACTCCCCGGGCCCCAGATAGGACGCCTGCGTCCGTACCCGGATACCGGGGACACGAACCCCCAGCTCAAAGAACAGAGCATCGCGCACGGCATTGAGCGTCCGATGCACGAAAGCGCCCCCTTCCGCCTCAGCCAAGGGCGTCAGGTCTGGAGCGAGGTCCAACGTGAGCGGCGCGACCCCCACGGGCGCACCGCCACGCTCAGACGCAGGAGCCTCTCCAACCGTCGGAGCCGCCGCCCCCGGTGCCTTGCCCATGGATGGGTCGCCCAGGCTCGACTTCGACACCTCGCGCTGTCGCAACACATGGCCCAGCGCGCCCAGGGCCCCACCCAGCACGAAGAACGTCCCATGGGGCATTCCAGGAATGCAGGCCAATGCACCACACAGACCCGCTACGACCCAGAGCGTCTTCGCCTGTCCGAAGAACTGCGAGCCAATCTCCGAGCCCAGTGAGTCCGATTCGTTCTCCGAGGCCACGCGCGTGACGACGAGACCCGCCGCCACCGCGATGCACAACGAGGGAATCTGGGACACGAGCCCGTCGCCCATCGCGATGAGCGCGAACGTGGACGCTGCGTCCGCCAGCGACAGGCCGCCCTGGAACATGCCGATGAGCGTTCCGCCCAGGAGATTCACCGCGACGATGACCAGCCCCGCGATGACATCTCCCTTCACGAACTTCATGGCGCCGTCCATGGCCCCGAACATCTGCGACTCGCGCTCCAGGTCGCGCCGTCGTCGCCGCGCCGCAGCCTGGTCGATGGCCCCCGCTCTCAGGTCCGCGTCGATGGACATCTGCTTGCCTGGCATCGCATCCAGCGTGAACCGAGCCGAGACCTCCGCCACGCGCTCCGCGCCCTTGGTCACCACCAGCAACTGCACCAGGGTCAAGATGGCGAACACCACCCCGCCCACGACGTAGTCGCCGCGCACCACGAACTCACCGAAGGCCTGGATGACGGCCCCCGCATGCCCCTCGGCGAGCGCCAATCGCGTGGACGACACGTTCAAGGACAGGCGGAACAACGTGGTGAAGAGCAACAGCGTGGGAAAGGCAGTCACCTTCAACGCATCCCGCGCGTACAGCGCCGCGACCAGGAGCGCCACCGACACCGCGAGGTTGAGCGCGAGCCCCACATCCAAGAGCCACGCAGGTAAGGGAATGATGAGCGCGCCCAGGACCGCGGCCATGGCCAGCGCCAGCAGCACGTCCGACGAAGTTCGCGCCCACACCTTCTCGAGGCGATGAATCATGGCGTCCACCTCGCCGGATGCATGTCCGAGGACTTCGCCTCCAGCGCCGTCCGGAGCACCACCGCGGCGGCTTGATACAGCTCCTCGGGAATCGGCTCGCCCACGTCGAAGTGAACCAGGCTGCGCGCCAACGGGACGTCACGGATGATGGGGATGCCCAGCTCCAGTGCCTCTGCACGCAGGGCCAGGGCCTCTGCTTCACGGCCCTTCGCGACGAGATACGGGGCGTCACACTCCGCGGAGTCGTAGCGCAATGCGACCGCGATATGCGTGGGATTGATGACCATGGCGGTGGCCTTTTGCACCCCACGTGCCGCGCCTCCCTGCGAGAGCTGGCGATGGAGGGCCCTGCGCTGCCCCTTGTTGCGAGGATCTCCCTCGCTCTCCTTGTGCTCTCGGCGCACCTCCTCGCGAGACATCATGAGGTCACGGCGGTGTCGCCATCGCGCCAACAGGTAGTCGAGCACGCCCAGTACCAACAGCAGCCATGCCAGGCGGAGACACAGCCCCGACAGGCACTCGCCCAGGAACCGCGCGCCACCCACTCCGTCACTCCAGATGGACCGCAGCGCATCGGCGCCGCTCGCGACGACTTCGCGCCAGACCACGAAGGCAACCAAGGCCGTCACAACCAAGGCCTTTCCCACCTCCAGCATCGCGCGCCCGCTGAACAATCGCTTGAATCCCGCGACGGGATTGACTCGCTCCAGACTGGGGAGCACATGCGCCGGATTCAGCTCGAAACCCACCGTCGCCACTGAAACTCCGAAGGCGGCCAACAGCGCTCCACCGAGCGCGGGACCACTGAGACTCACGACGAGCCTCGCGGCCTCCATCCCCACATCCGGGGCCCGCTGCTCCAACAGGAGCCGAGCAGTCCAGGCCATCAACTTCGCGCTCCCATCGCGAGCGTGTGACAGGAATCCCAGAAGTCCCCCCAGCGTCACCGCACTGGCGGACAGCATACGACTGCGTGCGACCTGGCCCTTGCGCCGCGCCTCTCGCAAGCGCCGAGGTGTCGGCTGTTCTGTCTTCTCCCCGCTCACTGAACCTTCTCCCCAAGCCAGGCCAGTGCCTCGCCGCTCGCCATGACGCCCGCGAGCAATCGCTCGCACATGACGCCCACACCGAGCCAGAGAACAGCTCCGCCTCCCAGGATTCGCAGCGGAGCGCCCAGCTCCTTCAAGTCGACCTGGGCCGCGACTCGCGAGGCCATCCCCAGGAAGCAATCCACCGCCAGCACCGCGGCGGCGACAGGCGCCCCCACCGCCAGCCCTGTCGTCATCGCGGCCCCCACCCAAGTCGCGACCCGCACGACGGCGACTTCCGTCGGCACAAAGACACCCAGCCGCACGACACCAAATCCTCGAATCAATCCGGAGAGAACGAGCGGGAAGGCACTCCCAGAAACCACGAGCGCAAGCAGCAGGTTGTAGAGCCCCTCCCCCGTAGCGGACTCGCGACTTCCCGCCACGGGCAGACTCGCTTCCGCGGACGTGCCTCGGACGAGATCGATCATGCGCCCCGCCATCCGCGCCGAGTCGAACGGCAAGGCAGCCACCAGCCCCATCACCGAGCCCATGACGAACTCCCGCACCACGAGCGCCCCCAGTTCGAAAGGCGTCTCAACGAGTTGCGGCAAGCTCACGCCCGCTTCCAGGTGTAAGAACAACGAGAGCGCCAGCACCAGTGCCAGCTTCACGGAAGTGGGCGCGGCCTGCCCTCCGAGCAGTGGGCACAGAAAGGCGATCGGGATGAGACGTGACGCGCACAGCGCCACCGCGACGAGGTGGGGTACCAGAGCGGTCAGTGACTCGTTCAGCATCGCGGGACTCACAGCGAGACCTCCGCGATGAGCATCAAGAGTTGCTGGGTGAAACGAACGAGCTGCGCCGCAATCCACGGTCCCGCGAGCACCAGCGCCGCCACGGCCGCGCACAGCTTGGGCACCACCGAGAGCGTGCTTTCCTGAATCTGCGTCGTGGCCTGAAAGAGGCTCGCCGCGAAGCCCACCACCAGACTCGCGCCAATCGGAGGCAACGAGGCCAGCACCATCAACAGCAGCGCCTCGCGCCCCAGGGTGAGCAGCATGTCTTGGGTCATGTCACCGGTACCCCAAGATGAGCCCACGCGCGAGCAGCGCCCAGCCATCCACCGCGACGAAGAGCAGGATCTTGAAGGGCAGACTCACCTGACTGGGCGACAAGGTCTGCATCCCCAGGGCGAGCAACACATTGGCGATGACCATGTCCAGGACAAGGAAGGGTAGGAAGACGATGAAGCCAATCTCAAAGGCCTCTTTCAGCTCCGTGATGACGAAGGCGGGGATGATGACGAACACGTCCTCCTCCTTGACCTGAGAGGCCTCTTCGGGAGGCCGCAGCTCGCGCGCGAGGTCCGCGAAGCGAGCACGCTCCTCCACGCTGCCGTGCTTCAACAGAAAGGCCCGCAGGGGCTCGGAGACCCGAGCCGCCGCGACCAGGACCTCAGTGCCAGAGTCCACGTCGCGATAGGCGACCCGCCCCGCGTCGTACATGTGCTCCGCCACGGGCGCCATGATGTGCCCGGTCAGCACGGCCGCCAGCCCCGTGAGCACCAAGGTAGGCGGCGCCTGCTGTGTTCCCATCGCCGAGCGAGCCAGGGACAACACCACCGCGATCTTCGAGAAGCTCGTCAGCATCAAGACCGCGAAGGGCAGCAACGACATGAGCGCGAGCAGCCCCATCATCGCCACGGGGTTTCCCGCGTACGACATCTGCGACAGCGACTCTCCCGCCGCGAACGAGGCCGTGGGCGCCAGCAGCGCCAGCCCGGTCAGCACCCGAGTCATCACGCCACCACCTTGGGGAATCCGCGGCGGTATCGCGAACGCCACAAGAGAGGCAGCGACCGCGCGAAGGGACGCGGCTTTTTCGTCTCGCGGATCTCCGCGAAGGAGTCCCCGTGCACCACCAGATAGCCACGCCCATCCACCTCCACCAATGCCAATCCACAGCGCTGCGACAGACCCGCCCTCGACACCACCGTCATCCGTGAGGGGGGCACCACCCCAGGCCCCGCCATCGCGCGACGGCGCCACCACCAGCCCAGCGCGCCGACCACTGAGACACCGAGAATCCCTCGCGCCACCGTCGCCGCCGACACGCCTCCGCCCAAGGGGACGGCGGCAAGCAATCCCAGCATCAGCGCGACCGCCCACATGAGCCGCGTCCGAATCGACAGCGATGCCATCCATGCGCGCACGTCGAACCTCATGGCAGCAGCGCGAGGATGCGGGCACCAACCTCGCCCTCAATATCGACCAACTCCGCTCGCGCGACTGCCCGTTCTCCCACGCGCAGCAGCACCGGATCACTCGCGTTGATGTGCAGCGGGACCAGCGCCCCCGGCCGCATCCCCATCAACTCCGTCAGCGGCAACATCACGCGGGCCAGCTCAATCTCCACGTCCACGGGAAGCGGGGGCATTCCCTCGCTCGACTCACTGCCTGCGACCATGACCAACTCCTGGGATGACGCGCCCGAGTGAGCGCGGTTCAACGAGAAACCATCCGACTGAAACGACCCGCTCAGGGCGAACCCCGAGGTCACCAGTCGCCCTGGACCTCGGATGTGGCCCGCCTCGCGGTGCACACCCTCGAAAACGATGACGTCTCTGCCTCGCAGGGACTCCAGCGCGCCCGGCGAGAGCCGGCTCCGTCCAGCGCGACATCGCGCAGGAATCGCCACCGACAGCCATTGCGACGCGGGCTCCCGCACCGGTGCACGGGGCAGGGATTGAAGCGCGACCTGGAGCGAGTGCGCCGGCAACACGAGGCGCGCGCCTCCAACCACCTCCCCCAGACGCACGCGCAGCTCGATGCCCACGTGACGCCGACGCGCCTCCATCCGTGCCACGACGTCCGCACCGCGCGCCGTCACCGCAAGCAGCCGCGGTCCCAGCAGGTCATGGGGCACGCCCTGCGCTCGCGTCGCCGAGAGCACCGCGAGGAGCAAGAACACCAGTGTGGACTCCTCCAGACGGGTGAGGGCCTCCAACGGAGCGGCGCGGCGACCTGCCCCCGCCAATTGCCCCAGCGCGGAGAAAACCAGGGAGGGCTCCAGCTCCAGGACCGCCACTCCACCCACCGCGGACAGCTCCAGCACCGCGAAGACATTTCCGGCTGCGAGCCCCGATGCCGGAACGAGCACCGACTCCAACACCCGCGCCTCCGCGGAAACGCTGACGTCCAGCTCGCGCGTCAGCGCTTCACACGCGACACGCAGTGCCGCATCCCCTAGCGCAGCCGTATCCGGGCGCTGAGACAGGAGCAGATGCGCACGGGAGAGCTTGCGCATGGCCAACCAGGTCGGCCGTGCGCTGCGCTGGGATGAAGAAGAGGCACGAAACGGATTCGTCATGGACTTGGGCGCCATGGCAATGCAGGTGCACGGCCAACATGAGCGCGAGTGGGAACAGGTGGTTGTGAGCGAGCGGCATCCGCGAGCCGGATGCCGAGTACACGGAGCTGGACACTCCGCAGGTCAGCGCGTCGCCTCGCGAATGAGTCGTGCGGCGAGCGCCTCCATTCCGGAGGCGCCTTCCTGGGCTGTGCCCTCGAGCACCTGCCCTGGAAAGAGGCTGCGGTGATACGGAGGCAGCGCGCGGTAGAGCGCCTTTCGCAATGGGCCGCTCGCGGAGGCCATCACCGCGCGCAGTCGCTCCGCCGCGTCTTCGCGTTCACCAAAGGCCATGGCGACCCTCGCTTGACGGCGCGCCGACTGCAGCGTGGCGACCTCCGCCAACAGGCCTCGGGCTTGCTCGGCATCCGCAGCAACCAGTCCGTCCAACAACTCCAAGGCTCGGTCCCGGGCCAGGGCGTGAAGCACCAGGACGCAGCGCTCCAACGAGAGGGGTAGCGAAGGAGATGCCTTCGGCTCCGACTGGACGTGCGGCCCTGGATTCGGAGCAGCCACCGTCCTCCGCACAGGCCGCGAGGCCCGTCCCGCTCGCGTCACGTCCATGCGGAGGCCCTCATGTGACCTTGCGGGGCGCGGCCGGCGTCAGCACGGGGCGCGGTGGGGTGGTCGGCACCGAGGACGGCTCACTCCGCATCCGATAGTGTTTCAGCTTCAGCGTCACCAGCACCAGGGCCACCGCCAGCACGGTGAGAACCATCCCAAGTGCCGCGAGGAGGATTCGCAGGCGCGCCAGCGGAGACGCATTCGGCTGCGCCACGGGCATCACTCGGGTCGTCACCTCGTCCACGAGCAGGGACACGCCCTCCGGCGAAAGCCCCTCCACCCCACCCGCGAGGAGCGTCTTGAGTGACTCCGTGGACTGGCGCAGATGCGCGGCGCGACCGGGTTCGGCCCGCAGCATGGCCGCGGCCTTCGATGCGGCCACGGGTTGTCCCGACCGAGGTAGAGAGGGCAGCACCAGATGCACTCGCGCCAGCAGGACACCGTCCACGGTTTGCAGCGTCTTCTCCAGCTCCCGCTCCAGCACCCGCGTTCGACAGACCTGCTCCTCCAGGGGGGTGCGCACCAGTCCGCTTCCGCCGAAGACTTCACATCCCGACTCCTCGGGCGGACGCGGCAACCCCAGCTCCGCGAGAATGCGAACAGCGTCGGAGGCATGCTCTTCCTCGACCTCCACCGACCATGAGGGCTTCTTGCCCCCTTCCGCGACCTTGCGCGCATCGAGCCCCCGCTCGATGAGGACCGTCTGAAGGAGGTTGGCCTGCCGCTCATCCAACCCGTGTTGAATCTGCTCACGACATGCCGTGACACCCTGAAGACAGAGCAGGAGCAGCACGGCTCGACACAAGAAACGCATGCGAGGAGTTCCTCAAATCTGGGTCTGCAGAACCTGCTTCACGCCGCTCGTGGCCTTCTCGACAACCTTGCCCGCGAGATCGAGTTCCTGACTCGCGCGGTAGACTCGCGCTTGAAGGCCCAGCAGCTCGGTGGCTGTGAAGGTGCGGCCGGACTCGGCCAGCCGCATGACGTGGTCCAATTGCTTGCGCGCCTGGTCGACGCCCTCCAACACCTGAGCCACATGCTGCGCTCGCGCGGATTGAACCGAGCCCACTCGCGTGTCGGGCTTCGCGCCCTCCACCGCAGCGCACGTCTTCCGCGTGTCGTCCACGCGCGATGGACTCCGCGCCACCTCCGAGGTAGCCGCGCCCTCTCGCGGACCCGATACTCGCGGGGGCCCCGAGCTCTTCGGCAGCTCCCGCGCACCGTCCAGGACGTCTCGAAACGACTCTCTCGGCGAGACACCCGAGGCCACGCTTCCCGTGGGCCCCATCTTGTCGATGCCCATGGGCGCCTCAGCGGATGTTGTTGATGGCCGCCTTCGCGGAGTCGTGGCGGACCTTCATGATGTTGGAGATGGCGTTGTGCTCGCGGCTCTCCTGCTGCATCTCGTTCTGGAGCTGGAGGTAGGCCATGTTGAACTTCTGGCCCTCCGCGTTCATGAGCTTCTGGGCCTCCATCAAGTCCCACGCATCGCCCTGCCCCGCGCTGCTGCCCCCCACGCTCGTGCCCCCCTTCAGCGGCACCGTCGTCGACCCCACGGAGGAGGCCACCACCGAACTCACGCTGGAGATGGCCGCGCTCGTGATGGGCCCCCCCGGAATCATCCCGCCCACGAGCCCCGCGCCCGTGCGCACGACTTCGCGCGCCGCTCGCGCGAGGCTGGGGCCGAACTCACTTCGCGGCGTCTGCCGAGCAACAGTCTGGGTAATGGTCAGCGAGGGAAGTGCGTGGGATGAGTCCAAGGGATGCCTCCGGCGATGGGTCGCCGTGGGCTCATTCCAATGGGCATGCCAGCCGCCAAGCCGTGGGAATGACAGGCGGAACAACCTGCGGCGCCCCCACGCGCCGCTCCCATCCCGGAGAAGGCGTCCACCGACGTGGACGGAGCACGGACCGCTCGAAAACTTGCCTCTCGGCCGGGCTGCTCCAGAGTTGTCGCACCCTGTCGCTCGCGAAGGAGAGAGACCCGGTGATGACCTCCCCTGGTGCACCCAGCACGGCCGAACGCTTTCACCCTCGCGTCGAGGCCAATCTCCCCGTCAAGGTGCTCCTGTCCGGGCGCACCGTGTCGGCTCAGGCGCGCGACGTGTCCATGGCCGGGCTGTTCCTTCTCGCGCACGCGGCGGAGACCCAGCAGACCCTCACCATCGCCTTGCCGCTACCGGGTGACCGAGAGCTCGTCACCACGTGCGAGATTCGGCGGCGCGAGGTGGATGGCGTGGCGCTGGAGTTTGGTCCCCTGGACTGGGACGACCTCATCGCCCTGGCGCGCTTCCTCCATCCGCGCCTGCCCTGAGCGAAACGCCGACGGTCAGCTCGACGCGGCCATCCGCGTGCGCAGCCGCTCCACCAGCGCCATCAACTCCGCGCCTCGGAATGGCTTGTGGATGTAGCCATCCGCGCCCGCGGCCGTCGCGCTCTCCACATCCGACTTCTTCGCCTTCCCGGTCAGCATGTAGAGCGGCACGCCCGCCGTGGACGGATCGCTCTTGAGGATGCGGCAGACCGAAACGCCATCGAGTTGCGGTAGCACCACGTCCATCAAGATGAGGTGGAAGGGCTGACTCTTCGCGAGCTTCAGGCCCTCCAACCCATTCGCAGCGCACACCACATCCACAGCGCCATCGCTCAACATGGAGCGGACGAGTTCGCGAATGACGGGTTCGTCCTCGACGAGCAGGATGTGGAAAGGTGCCTGGGCGTTGACGGCCATCGTTCCTCGGAATCGACCCTCGGGCCTCACTCGAATGCGGGAGCCTCGCCAGGCTCTGCTGCGCCAACGTGCGCGCGGGGGCGGGGTATAGCCCCGCCGGCACCGCTCGCACCAGCAACCCCCGCCCGTTCTGTAGCGAAGTACCCACGACACCCCGCGGAGATTCCGCGCGCAGCGGTGTCTCACGCTGGGGTGTCGCCAGACACCCTCCCATTTCTCACACACGCCCGTACGTCGCGGCATGCGGAGACGCTCGGGAGCAGGTCAGATGTCCGCCACACCCTCGCGCTCGGCCCAGCCCTCCAGGCCGTTGGGCAGGCGGATGCGCACGAAGCGTCCCGACTCATCCAGCATCTGCACCTTGAGGCCCGCGTGAACCTCGAAGAGCGAGCGAGCGCCGTCACGTGGCAGCTCTCGCGCCGCCACCGTGGGCGCCACAATCACCGCCTCGTGAACGTTCTGGTGGACCCAGACATGCGCGACGAGCAGCGCACCCGCTGGCACCGACGCGGTGAGGCACAGGCCCATCAGCACCGCGGTGACAGTGCCGCGCGCCCAGGGCCACGCGCGCCGCGCGAGGATGAGCGCGAAGCCCAGCAGCCACGCGCCCAGGAAGATCCACGACACCATCGCTCCGTCCGTCACGGCCGTCACGCGGGAGAGGAATGGCTCATCCGCCGTGGCGCCCACCACCTTGTCCACCTGGCGCGCCCGGGCCAAAGTGAGGTTCGACTCGAGGTCCGGCGCTTTTCCGCCCTGCTTCCGCGCGCGCTCCAGCGACAGCACCGCGCGGCCCAGGTCGCCGCGCGCCAGATGCGTGGTGCCCAGGTTGTAGAGGACGTCCGGGCCACCGAAGCCGTGCGACAGCAGCTTGTCGTAGCCCTCCTGCGCGGCCGCGTAGTCCTCGCGGGCATAGGCCTCGTTGGCCTGCTGGAAGAGCGCCTGTGCCTCGTCGGGCGAGTAGTAGCCCTGGGTCGTCTCGGTGCTCATCGCCCCCAGCCCTCCATGACCGCGGCGGCGGCCTCCAAGACCTTCCGGCGCTCGGCCGGCTCCACGCCGCCGCCGTAGCGCCCCATGTCGCACGCCTCCAACACGAACTGCACCCGCGCGCGTCGCTCGGCATCCACGCCCGCCGCGGCCAGACGCTCACTGAGCGCCTCACGTGTCAGCCCTCCCAGCGGCGCGCCCACTTGCGCGTCCAGGAAGCCCAGCAGTCCCTTCTCCACCTCCGCGTAGAAGGCACCCGCGTCCTTGCCCGCCAGCAGCTTCTCCGCTGCGGCCAATCGCTTGCGCGCGGCACGCGCCTGCTGCTTGCCCTTCCCTGCCTCGGTGCGCGTGGCCATCCGTCCTCGCACTCCGCCCATGAGCGCCACGCCCGCGAGCAACCCCAGCGGCGCGAGCACCGCGGTCGCGAAGAAGGGGCGCTGCCACACGGGTGTCGCTGGTGCCTCGAAGCGCGCTTGGTAGCGCACGGGCCGGATGCCGCCCGCCGTGAGGACGTTCTTCTGCTCGCTGGCCGAGTCATTCAGCCGCGGTGTCTGCGTGCCCAGCGAGGTGGTGCCACCGGCCCCCGCCTCCACGTTGAGGGTCACGGGGTCGGTGCGCGCGACCTCGTAGCGGCGTGTGCTCGGGTCGAAGTAGGGGAACTCGAGCGCGGGCAAGGTGAAGGCGCCCGTGCGCTGCGGCATCACCAGGTACTCGACGACGCGGCGGCCCTGGATGCGGTTGCGGTTGGGCGTGAGCTTGTCCGTCGTCGTCGGGTCGTAGACCTTGAGCGAGGCCGGTCCCGTGAGCTTGGGCGGCGTGATGTTCTTGACGTTGCCCGTCCCCTCCAGGACCACCTTCACGGTGACGGGCTGGCCCAGCTCCACGCGCGTGTTGGACACGTCCAGCGACAGCCGCCAGTTGCCCACGTTCGCGTTGGACATCCCCGGAGGAGCGCCCGCGGGAAGCGGCCGCACCTTCACCTTCAACGCGTTGGCGATGCGGTGCACGCGGTGGCCCGCGAAGAGGAAGCCCGTGGTGATGTCCGCCTCCGCCGCCGAGATGGTCAGCGCGCCCGGCTTCACGGGGAACAGCGCGGAGCGGCGCAGGAGATAGGTGCGGTAGGGAATGCCGTCGACAATCTTCTGGTCGCTCGACAACTGCGTGGGGTTCTCCACGGCCTCGGACCAGAAGCCCTCCAACTTGGGCATGGTGACGGAGTCCACCGAGGACAGGTCCACGCGGGAGTAGACATAGAGCGACAGCGTCACCTGCTCGCCCACGTACACATCGTCCCTGTCCAACGTCGAACGCAGGAACAGATCCGAGTCGCCCCGTGGGATGACGGGCTCGTCGGCCTCCTCGTCCTCACCGAAGGGGTCATTCGCGGTGCTCGGCAGGTTCCGGAAGGGGTCCGGCAACGCGGGGCGGGCGTTCGCCTGCGCGGAGCCCTGCGAGGCGTGGCCCTCCTTCACGGTGACGCGCAACGGATCCGTCTTCATCTGTCGCCCGCCCACGTTCAGCACCGCGGGCGGGATGGTGAGCGTGCCCGCGCGGTTCGCGCGCAGGACGAGCATGTGGCGCGTCACGTCCTGGATGACGGCGGGGCCACCACCCGACAGCGAGATGGAGCGCTGGCTGCTGCGTGAGTTGGACAACACCTCGAAGTCTTCCGACTGAGGCAGCCGCACCTGCGCGTTGGCGGGAGCGTTCACCACCACCACCGTGAGGTGGAAGGCGTCCTCGGTGCCGACCTCGGTGCGGTCCACCGTCTGGTAGAACTCGATGTCATCCGCCCATGCTGGCGCCGTGGCGAGCAGGGCAAGCACGGCGAACCACGCCGCGCGGCCGCTACCAGTCCTTCTCATTGGCCTTCCTCGGCTTCTTCTTCTGCTGGAAACGCCAGAGCTGGAGATTCTTCTCGTTCTGCTTCATCGCATCCAGCAGGCGCTCGGCCTCCTGCCGGTCGACGTCCGAGGCGGGTGTCCCGCCATCCCGGTGCGAGTCCTCCGCCTCATCCTGCTCCTGAGGCTTGCCACCATCCGCGCCGCCATCGCGCGAGTCGCCCTCACCGTCTCCCTGGCCTCCGTCGGATCCACCATCCGAGCCGCCATCGCCATTCCCCGGGCCTTGCTGCCCCCCATCCGCGCCGCCGTCGCCCTGGCCACCGTCGCTGCCGCCATCGCCTCCGTCCGCGCCCCCATCCGGTCCGCCGTCGGTACCACCATCCACCGGCGCACCACCATCGCCCTTCACGCCCCCATCCTCGCCCGCATCCGGACGGCCGCCGTCCTGCCCGCCATCCTGTCCACCATCAACTCCGCCATCCGGCTGAGGCGACTGCGGCGGCGGCAGGTTGCGCAGCACCACCTCGTAGTTGTGCCGGGCCTGCTGGTCCTGCGGATCCAGGGTGAGCGCGCGGCGATACGCACGCAGCGCTTCCTTCCGGTCGCCCGTCGAGGCCGCGAGGTTGCCCAGGTTGTACCAACTCTGCTCCGCCAGGTCGGGGCGCTTGGCCGACTGCGCCACCTGCGTGAAGGCCTCCTTCGCCTCGGCCACGCGGCCCAGCTTGGCCAGCGCGTCCGCGCGATTGAACTCCACCGCGGGGTCGTTGGGTCGCTCCTGCCGCGCGGACTCGAAGTCGCGCAGGGCGTCTTCGTAACGCCCCGCCTCGTAGGCCTCGCGCCCGCGCTGCACCAGCGGGTGGTCCTTCTCCAGCGGCCCCGCGGCCCAGGCTCGCGCCGGCAGACACAGGAGTCCCGCCACGGTCCAAGCCCAGGCTCGCGCGGGCCCCTTCCGCATCCCCTGGCCGCTCACGAGGCCCTCCGGCGCGACGGAATGAGCAGCATGCCCATCACCAGCAGCACGAGCCCCGGGATGGCGAAGGTCTGAAAGCGCTCGTCGTAACGAACGGTCACCCGGCTCTCCAGCTCGCTCTTCTGCATCTGGTCGATGCGCTCCACCACCTGCCCCATCGCCACGCCGCGCGGCTGATAGAAGAAGGCGCCACCGGACGCCTCGGCGATGGCCGTCAGCCCCGCGCGATCCAACCGGGTAATCACCGTCTCGCCGTTGGAGTCCTTCTTGTAGTCGACGAACTCGCCCCGGCGGTCATAGACGGGGATGGGCTCTCCGGACTCCGAGCCCACGCCCACCGCCAGCACCTGCACGTTGGATTCCTTCAGGGCCTCAGTGGCCTCGGCGACCTCGCCCATCAGGTCCTCGCCGTCCGACAGCAGCACCACGACGCGCTCCTTGGCGCCGCGGTCCGCGTTGTCGAGCACCTGCTTGCACAGCTTCAGCGCCGCGCCCACGTTGGTGCCGCCCTGGGGCATCATCTCGGGGTCCACCGCGCGCAGGAACAGCTTCACCGCCGAGTAGTCCGACGTGAGCGGCGACTGGATGAACGCATCGCCGGCGAACACCACCAGCCCCACGCGATCGCCCTTCAGCTCGTCCAACAGCGTGCTCAGCTCCAGCCGCGCACGGTCCAGGCGGCTCGGCTGCACGTCGCGCGCGAGCATGGACTTGGAGGCATCCAGCGCCACCACCACGTCGATGCCGCGCCGCTTGGTCAGCTCACTCTTCGAGCCGCACTGCGGCTGCGCGAGCGCGATGCCGAACAGCATCAGCCCCAGTCCATACAACCCGCCCTGCGCCGCGGGGCGCCACACCGAGACGCCCGGCGCGAGTCGCTCCGCGTGCCGCTCGTTGATGAGGATGCCCAAGCGCGAGCGCCGCCGCAGCGCCGCCACGAGCGCGAGCGCGCCCAACAGCAGGCCCACCAGACACAGGCCCAGGAAGAGCGGCTGCGCCAGTCCCGCCTGATAGCCAAGCAGCGTGAAGTGCCAGGGTCCAACGGGGGTCACGGGAACACCCTCAGGAAGGTGGAGCGCAAGAGCAGCTCCAGCGCGGCGAGCCCGAACGCGAGCAGCAGGAACGGATGGAAGTCCTCGCGGTACGTCGCGCTCGCGCCGCCCTCCATCAGCTTCGAGCGCTCGAGCGAATCGAGCACCTGCTGGAGTCCGCGCTTGAGGCCCTCGGGGTCCGTGGCGCGGTAGTACTCGCCGCCCGTGCGGTCCGAGATGTCCTGGAGCAGCTCGGGGTTGATGGGGATCTCGGTCTCGCGCCACACCGTGTTGCCGAAGAGGTCCGTGCCCCCAGGGAAGGGCACCTTGCCGCCCTTGCCCACGAGGATGGTGTAGATGGGCACGTGGAGCGACTTGGCCATGGCCGCCGCGTCCAGGGGCGAAATCTTCCCCGCGTTGTTGTCGCCGTCCGTGATGAGCACCACCACGCGGCTCTTCGCCTCCGAGTCCCGCAGGCGGTTGAGCGAGGTCGCGATGGCGTCACCAATCGCGGTGCCGTCCTCCAGCACGCGCGTGCGCAGCTGCTTGAGGACTTCCTTCAACACGCCGTAGTCGAGCGTGAGCGGCGCCTGCGTGTAGGCCGCGCCCGCGAACACCACCAGGCCCATGCGGTCATTCACGCGGCTGGAGATGAACTCGCCGAGGACTTCCTTCGCGACGTGCAGGCGATTCTGCGGACGGAAGTCACCGGCCTCCATGGACGTGGACAAGTCCAACGCCACCACGATGTCGATGCCCTCCACGCTCAGGTCCCGCACGCGCGAGTCGCGCGACTGAGGCCGGGCGATGGCGAGCACGGCCGCGGCCACCGCCGCCGCGCGAAGCACGGGCAGCAGCGGCAGCAGGTACGTGCGCAGGCCCTTGCCCCCGCGCGCGAAGACGTGCGCGGCGGAGAAGCGCAGCGTGGCGCGGCGGCGACGCTCCCAGAGCGCCGCGAGCAGCAGCAGCGGCACCAGCAGCAGGGCCGGGAGTACCTCCGGGTTATTGAACGCGAGGTCCGGCAGCATCGGCAGTCTGGGAGGGGGGCGGGGGTGGGACGTACGTCTTGTCCAGCAGCTCGTAGCCGAACGCGAGCGCGCCACGGCAGGTGTCCGGCGTGGCCTCCGCTCGCGCGTACTTCACCAGGTCGGACTCGGAGATGAAGCGCATCAGCGCGTCCTCCGGCAGACCCGGGGTGGACTTGCGGCGCAGCGAGGCCATCAGCTCCGAGGACGTGCACTCCAGCGCCTCGAACCCGTAGCGCTCACCCAGGTAGCCGCGGAGGATCTCCGACAAGCGGAAGTAGAACTCCTTCACCTGGCCGCGCCCCGGCAGGTCCTCCCCGCGCAGCATGTCCAGGGAGCGGCGCACGCGCACATCCAGCGGCTGCGGAGGCGCCTGCGTCACGCGCTTCGGGCGGTTGCGCCACCAGCGCACCAGCGCCCACGCCAGGAGCCCCGCGGCCACGAGTCCCGCCAGCACGAACAGGAGCGTCCACGAGCGGATGGGTACTTCGGTGGGCGGCTTGAAGTCGAACAGGTTGGAGCCCTGCTTGTCCGCGTCCGGCGGCAGCGTGGCGGCCACCTGGAGCATCTTGCCCGGCGCCGTGAAGGTGCGCGGCCCTTCGGGAGTCGCCACCTCGAAGGCGAGGTCCGGCAGCTTCTGCGAGCCCAGCTCGAAGGCGGACATCTTCAGGCTGAACGTGGTGGTCGCCGAGGCCGAGCCGTCCTGGCGCTCGCGCATCTGACCGAGCAACTCGAAGGGGCTGTCTGCCTGCGGCGCCACCAGCTCGTAGCGGTGGTCGCGAGGGTGCGTGAGCGTCACGGTGTACGTGAACGGCTCGCCGATGCGCACCTCCTCGGGCTCCAGCTTCAACGACATGCCCGAGGGTTCGACGGCCTCCAACGTGGGCGCACCCGCGGGCGCGGCGCGGGCCGTGGGCGAGGTGACGAGCAGCAGCGCGAGGACGAGGAAGAGCCGGGTCATGCCGCCATCCTTCGAGCACGGGCGCGGAAGAACTGCACGAGCGCCTTGCCGTGGTCGTCTCCCGCCTTCAGCTCCACGTGGTCCAGCTCCAGCTTCTTGAAGAGCTGACGGCGCTCGTCGCGAGCGGCCTGCATGGCGCGCGCGAAGCGACCGCGCACGCCCGGGTCGGAGGTGTCCACGATGAAGCGCTCGCCCGATTCGGGGTCCTCCATCTCCACGAGGCCCCGGCGCGGGAAGGCCTGTTCCAAGGGGTCCTCGATGACGACGGGGACGAGGTCGTGCTTGCGGCCCACGAGACGCAGCGGCTTCTCGTAGCCCTTCGCCAGGAAGTCGGACACGAGGAACGTGACGGCCTTTCGCTTCGCCACGCGCCGCAGGTACGAGAGCCCCGCTGACAGGTCCGTGCCCTTGCCCTCGGGACGGAACGTGAGGATGTCGCTCACGAGCCGCAGCACGTGCGTGCGACCCTTGCGCGGCGGCACGACCTTCTCCACGCGGTCCGAGAAGAGGATGAGCCCCACCCGGTCGTTGTTGGCGATGGCGCTGAAGGCGATCTGCGCGGCCACCTCCGCGGTGACCTCCGCCTTGGTGCGGTCCTTCGAGCCGAACTCATTCGAGGCCGACACGTCCACGAGGAGCATCACCGTCAGCTCGCGCTCCTCGGTGAAGACCTTGACGTAGGCCTCGTTCATCCTCGCGGTGACGTTCCAGTCGATGACGCGGATCTCATCGCCCGGCTGGTACTGCCGCACCTCGGAGAAGGCCATGCCTCGGCCCTTGAAGACCGAGTGGTACTGACCCGCGAGCATGTCCGACACCACCTTGCGGGTGCGAAGCTCCAGCTTGCGGATGCGGCGGATGAGGTCCTTGGGAAGCACGGGGCGCTCGGGGAAGGTGCGGCCGGCGAGTCAGCGCGTCACGGAACTTCGACGCGATCGAACACGCGCTGGATGATCTTCTCGGCAGTGAGCTCCTCGGCCTCGGCCTCGTACGTGAGCGCGACGCGGTGGCGGAGCACGTCGAACGCGATGGCCTTCACGTCCTCGGGCGTGACGAAGCCGCGGTGGCGCAGGAACGCGTGCGCGCGCGCGGCCTGGGCCAGCGCGATGGTGGCGCGAGGCGACGCGCCGAACTGGATGTAGTCCGCCAGGTCCTTGAGGCCGTAGCGGTTGGGCTCGCGCGTGGCGAACACCACGTTGAGGATGTAGTCCTTGACCTTCTCGTCCATGTAGATGGCGTGGACGAGCTCGCGCGCACGGACCAGGTGCTCCAGGGAGATGACCCGCTGCGCCCGAGGCATCGCGCCCCCGGACATGCGGTCCATGATGACCTTCTCCTCGTCGCGCGTGGGGTAGCCGACCTTCACCTTCAGCATGAAGCGGTCGACCTGCGCCTCGGGCAGAGGATAGGTGCCCTCCTGCTCGATGGGGTTCTGGGTGGCCAGCACGAGGAAGGGCGAGGGCAGCCCGAAGGTCTGGTCGCCGATGGTGACCTGGCGCTCGGCCATGGCCTCCAGCAGCGCGGACTGCACCTTGGCGGGCGCGCGGTTGATTTCGTCCGCGAGGACGATGTTCGCGAAGATGGGGCCCTTGCGGACGGTGAACGCGGCCGTCTGCTGGTTGTAGATCATCGTGCCCACCAGGTCGGCGGGCAGCAGATCCGGGGTGAACTGGACGCGCATGAAGGTCGCGCTGAGCGAGTCAGCCACCGTGCGAACGGTGAGCGTCTTCGCGAGACCCGGCACGCCCTCCAGCAACACATGGCCGTTGCACAGCAGGCCGATGAGGATGCGCTCGAGCATGTACCGCTGCCCGACGATGACCTTGCCGGTCTCCTGGTTGAGGACTTCGACGAAGCTGCTTTCCTGCTGCACGCGTTCCGTGAGCGCGCGGATGTCGGTGTTCATGTCCCCTCTGGTAAGGCTGGGCGGCGGGCAGCCTAGGGTGTCCCGGGCGTCGGGCTCAACACCGCTGAGGGCCTGACATTCCAGTAAGGTGCGAGGCGGTCCCCCTGGAACGCGCCATGTCCCGTCCTCCCTCCCCCCGCTCGACGTCGCTTCCGCCTCGCTGGGAGCCCGCCTGGAAGCAAGGCGCCGAGGGCCGGACACCGCCCGTGGGGCCCATCGAGGCCGGCCTCCTGGCCCAGCTCGCGCCCGCGCTCACCCCGCGCGTCCACTGGCTGCCCGGAGGGGGCGCCCTGCGCGTCCTGGAGGGTGGAGAGGGACCGCCGGTGGTGTTCCTGCACGGACGCGGGCACTCGGCCACGATGTGGTTCACCTTCCTGACGGCCCTGGCTCGGGGGCACCGGGTCCTTGCCGTGGACCTGCCCGGCTTTGGCCAGTCCACGCCCCCGGAGGCCACGCCCCGCACCGCCGAGGACGGCCTGCGCTTCTTCACCGAGCCGGTGGAGGAGGGCCTCGGGACGCTCGTCGAGGGCCCCCTGGCGCTGGTGGGCCACTCGCTGGGGGGGCTGGTGGCGCTGGAGCTTGCCCTGCGAGGAAAGCTGCCCGTGTCCCGGCTGGTGCTCGTGGACGCCATGGGGCTGGGTCCCGAGATGGGCCGCGCCTCGCGCTGGTTCTTCCGGGCGGGGCCAGAACGACTCGCGCGCAACCTGGGCCCGTGGGCCATGGACCGGATGCTGCCGCCCCCGCCCACGCCGCTGGGCCAGCGACTGGGGGCGCTCGGCTATGAGCTGCTCGCCCCGCGTGGAGGCAGACCCGAGGCCGCGAGGGCCTTCGGGACGCTGGTGCCGCTGACGGGCCCTGTCTTCCATCGACGCGAGCGGCTCGCCGAGGTAGCCGCGCCCGTGCTTCTGGTCTGGGGGGAGCGGGACGAGACACTGCCAGCGACCCTCGCCGAGGAGGCGGCGCGGCGCCTGCCCCAGGCGCGGCTGCTCCGAGTGGACGCAGGACACAGTCCGCATCTGGAGCGGCCCGAGGTACTGCTCCCCGAGCTGAAGTCCTTCCTCTCGGGCACGGCCTCGCCCGAGCCCTGAACCCGCACGCGGAGGGCGTTGCAGACAATGTCAGCAGTCAGGCGAGCCGGACGCGTGAGGCGCGCGCACGGCTTCCGGTACATTGCCGTCCGTGCCCAACGACCTGCTTGAGCTGCAAGCCACTCCCGAGCGACTGCGCGCCCTGGCTGACGCGGGAGTGCTCTCCGCGTCGGCGCGTGAGCGCGCGCTGGACCTGACCCTGTCGTCTCCGCCGCGCGATGCGTGGCAGACGTTCCTCGCGCGCACGCTGCTGTCGCTGGGCGCGCTGCTCGTGCTCTCGGGGGTCATCTACTTCTTCGCGTACAACTGGGCGGCCCTGCACCGCTTCGCGAAGCTCGGCCTGGTGAGCGCGGCCATCGCGGGCATGGCCCTCGCGGCCTGGAAGCTGGGGACGCGGCTGCCCGGGCAGATGGCGCTGCTCGCTTCGGCGGTGCTGGTGGGTCCGCTGCTCGCCGTCTACGGACAGATTTATCAGACGGGCGCGGACCCCTATGAGCTGTTCATCGGCTGGAGCGTGCTCATCATTCCGTGGGTCGCGCTCTCGCGCTTCGCGCCGCTGTGGCTGCTGATGCTCGGGCTGGTGAACACGGGCTCGGTGCTCTTCTGGGAGCAGCGGATGGACACGTACGAGCACACCTTCGGCTGGCTGGCGCTGGGGCTCGGGCTGCTCAACGGCCTGGCCTGCGCCACGCATGAGCACTTCGCCCACGCGGGCGTGACGTGGCTTCAGGGACGCTGGATGCCGCGGCTGCTCGCGGTGATGACCGTGACCGCGCCCCTGGGGGCCGCGGTGGAATTCATCGTCGATAGCTCGCATCGCGGGTGGAACAACGGCCTGCCGCTGCTGTTCGTGCTCGCGTGCATGGCGGCGGCCTACGCGCTGCACCGCAAGCTGCGCGGGGAGCTGTTCATGCTCACGGTGGCCGCGGTGTGCGCCATGACCTTGGTGACGACCGCGGTGGGCTACGTGCTCAGCAAGAGCTGGAGTTCATCGGAAGAGGTGGTCCTGTTCATCATGCCCCTGCTGATCATCCTCGAGCTGGGACTGACGGTCGTGTGGTTGCGTCACGAGGCCAGCGCCACGGGCGCCACGGAGGAAGTCTGACATGGCGCTGCGAATGTCTTTGAACGATGTCCTCACGCGGTTGCGCGCGGAGGGGCTGGTGGATGACGACCTCGCGACGCGGTCGCGCGAGGTCATGGCCACGCATCGAAAGGCGGAGGTCGGGACGCCCTGGTTCGTCAAGGTCCTGATAGGCGCGGGCGCGTGGATCGCCGCGCTGTTCATGGTCAGCTTCTTCGTATGCGTGGGCCTCGCCAAGAACGAGGAGGCCCTCTGCGGCGTCGGGTTCCTGCTCGTCGTGAGCACCCTCTTCCTGCGACGCACGGGCTCCGGTCCGTTCCTGGAGCAGCTCGCGGTGGCGCTGTGCCTGACGGGCGCGATCAGCATGGAGGTGGGCTGCGCGCAGTTGTTCGAACATGACGCCACGAAGGTCCAGGTCGTCGTCGCGACGGTGCAGATCATCATCTGCGCGGGACTGCTCGCGCTCTATCCCGACATGCTCATGCGCTTCATGTCCACGCTGGGCATCACGAGCGCCGCGGCCGTGCTCGCCTACGAGGCCGCTGGCGCGGTGGGCCTGGCGATGATGGCGCTCGTCAGCGCGGCGCTGATGTTCGTGCTGTTCCTCTCCGAGCCGAAGCTCGCGCGCGGAAGGTGGGCGCCGTGGCTCCGTCCCGTGTCCCTCGGACTCGTGTGCACCGTGGCGGGGTACCTGCTCTTCGGCTGGGGCATGGGGCGCGTGCCCCTGGGGCTCGACGAAACGCTGTGGGGCCCCTCGGAGGCGGTGCTCGTCACGGTGGGCATGACCGCGATGGTGTGCGCGACGAGCTGGGTCATCCTGGTGGAACAGGACGTGAATCCCATGGGACTCGTGGCCTGGAGCTTCATCGGGACGTTCGTGCTGCTCGCCGTGATGACTCTCCATACGCCCGGCATCATCACCGCCGTGGGCATCCTGCTGCTGGGCTTCCACCGGCGCGACGCCGTGACGCTCGGGCTGGCGGTGGTGTTCCTGCTCTGCTTCGGCTCGGCGTACTACTACGACCTTCAGTTGAGCCTGCTCGCCAAGTCGCTCGCGCTCTTGGGCAGCGGCTTCGTGTTGCTCGGCGCTCGGCAGTTGCTGCTTCGGCGCGCCCCCTCCCTGACGACCGAGGTGCCGTGATGCGTGGACCGTTCATCCTCGGTGGGTTGGCGCTGGTGCTCGTCTCCGCGCTCGTCATCGTGATGCAGAAGGAGGCCGTGCTCGCGCGAGGCCAGCCCGTGCTGCTGCGGCTCGCGCCCGTGGATCCGCGCTCGCTGATGCAAGGCGACTACATGCGGCTCAACTACGCCATCAGCACGGACCAGGGCTGGGACAACGATGGCCGCCCGCGTGACGGCAACCTCGTCTTGCGCCTGGACTCGGATGGCGTGGGCCAGTTCGTCCGCTTCGATTCGGCGGAGGTGCCCCTGGCGCCCGGAGAGTTCCGCCTGCGCTACCGCATCCGAGACCACCGCGTGCGGCTGGGCGCCGAAGCCTTCTTCTTCCAGGAGGGCCATGCCGACCGCTACGAGCACGCGAAGTACGGCGAGCTGCGCGTAGCGGACAGCGGCACCAGCGTCCTGGTGGGCCTGCGGGATGAGAACCGCAAGCCCCTGGGAGACGCGGTGCACTGACGCGCCGAAGGCGTCAGGCGGCTTCCTCGCCCTCCGAGTTGAGCAAGTCCAGGAAGGGCGAGGAGTCCTCACCGAGCGCCTTGTAGAGCGCGTCCACCTTCTCCAGCTCGCGCTTGAGCGCCTTGTGGTGGTTGCGGTTCTTCACCAGGCTCTCGCGCCCCAACAGGCGGAAGGCCTCGTCGCGCCCCACCTGTCGGATGGCCATGGCCAGCACGAGTCCTCGGAAGGCGTCCGCGAGGTCCAGGTCGAGCGGCGCGTTGCGGCGCCGAGCCTCGGAGACAAAGGCCTGCGCGGCGGCGCGAAGGGCCTCGGGAATCGGCCGGCCCGCGGGCGCCTGCTCATAGTCGAGCGCCCGCGCCACGTGCCGCTCCTCCAGCACCAGCTCACCCGACGCGCCCGCGTGCTCCACCATCGCGAGCGTGTAGGCGCGCCGAACGATGTTGTCGAGCTGCCGCAGGTTGCCGGGCCACGAGCTCGCCACGAGGAGCCGCTCGGTCTCCGGCGTCAGCCGCGCGTGTCCTTCCGGCTGTCGCTCCCGATGGCGCCGACTGACCATGTAGCGCGCCCACATCGGAATCTCGTCCTGGCGCTCCTGGAGCGCGGGCATGCGCACCGGCAACACGTTGACCCGGTAGTAGAGGTCCTCGCGGAAGCGACCCGCGCGCACCTCGGCGTGCAGGTCCGCGTTCGTGCCGATGATGAAGCGCACGTCCGCCAGCCGCTCTCCGGTGCCCTCTCCCAGCGGCCGGTAGCTGCGCGACTCCAAGAGGTGCAGCAGGCCCGCCTGCGCCTTGAGCGACAGCTTGTCGATTTCATCGATGAACAGCGTGCCGCCCTCCGAGCGCGCCACGCTGCCCGGGGCATCGCGCACCGCGCCCGTGAAGGCCCCCTTCTTCCAGCCGAACAGCTCGGCCATCTGAAGGTCTTCCGGCACCGTCACCAGGTCCAACGTCTCGAAGGGCTTGCCCCGACGACTGGAGCGCTCGTGGCACCAGCGCGCCAGCCGCGACTTGCCCGCGCCCGTGGCGCCGCTGATGAGGATGGTCTCGTCCTGCAGCGCGAACACGCGAAGGATGGGCAAGAGCTCCGCCATGGAGCGGCCCACCACGGGCAGGAACTCGTCCACCTGGGGCGTGGCCACCGGGCGCTGCGGCAGGCCCGTGAGGTACGGCGCCGCCACATCTCCGAGCAATTGCAGGCGCTCGCCCACGCCGCGCCAGACGAACTCCTGTCCCATCGCGGCCAGGCAATCCGCCTCCAGGGAGATCATCCCCGCCATGCCGCCCGGGGTGCGCAGCGGCAGCACGCACACGTGCGACGCGTGCCGCCCGAGGAAGCGCTGCCGGCTCTCCGTGCTGTGGAAGCCCACCAGCCCCGGGTCTCCTGTCACCGGCGCGTCCGGCGCATGGGGTTGAACCGTCCCCACGTTGACGTCAATGGACACCGCGCTGCGGTGCTCCATGACCGCACGCCACGCCGTCGCCGAGGTGAAGAACGGCGTGCCCACTCCCGCGTCCGCAATCTCCGACGCGCCCACATCCAGCGCCGCGAGGCGCCGATACACTTCGCCTTGCCGCAGGTGGACAATGCCTCGCAGCACGCGCGCGCGCCCCGCGTAACGGCTGGCGGCGACGGCGTCCTCGGCCACCTCCAGCATGCGACGCAGCGTGGCGGTCGCAGCCGTCTCGAAGTCCCTGGCATCCCTGAGCGCGGCCATCAACTGGGCCATCTCGTCTCGCATCCCACTCACCTCCGTCCGGACGCCGTGCCACGCCTCTTCAGGGGGCAGGTCCGATCCGGCCGGGCAGTGTAGCGGAGATGAAGAGCGCGGAAGGAGCGGCCCCTCCTTCCGCGCTCAGGCTTCTGCAGGACTGCGTTCACGCCCAACCACGGCGTGCACAGCCCCACCATGCGGCCTTTGTGCCAGCGTGCATTCACGCGAGATTCCAGGCGCCAGGATGGAACAGACGGGCGACTTGCGTTCCATCCGAACGCCGCCGCGTCCATGCCGCACGCATCCGGGCCGCTTCTCGCCGCCCTGGGTCCCCGGACACGCCCCCCGCTCGCGCGGACCGAGCAAAACCGGAACCAACAGTGAAACAGGACCCGCGAGGAATGCGGGTCAGGGCTTCGCGCGGCGCGCCGGGCGACGAGGAAGCGCCGCGTCAGGCGCCGGCTGGAGGACGAACACGCGGTCGAGGCGGGGGCTGCCTCGGCCCAGGGGCTCGTCGATGCGGTAGTCGAAGTCGTAGGTGGCCAGCACACGCATCCCCGAGGCGCGGAAGAGGCGCTGGGCCTGGGCGCCGTCGTAGGTGCGGAAGAACCACGTCGTCTCGATGAGCCAGTCCTTGCCCGGCCCCGTGACGCGCAGGCGGTTGCGCATGGGCGAGCGGCGCAGGCGCCGGTCCGGGAGTCCCTCGTGCGTGTTGCAGACCACCGAGTCGCGGCCGACACGCCCCACCCAGCGCTCATGCTCCGGCGTGGTGCGCTCGTACTCGGACAGGTGGAAGCCCAGCACGTAGATGCCCTCGGGCCGCAAGAGCTTGCGCGTGCCGGACAGGTGCTCCACGGCGGCGGCCTCGCTGTCGAGGTAGCGGAAGGTGGAGACGAGGTTGTGGGCCAGGTCCACGCGCCCGTCCAGCGAGGGCTCGGCGAAGGACTCCATGCGCGAGGCGCGCAGCTTCACGCGACGGCGCTGCGCGGGCGTGAGCCGCTTGCGCGCGTGGGCGAGCATCGTCTCCGAGATGTCGTAGCCCGCGACCTTGAGTCCTCGCGCCGCGGCGGCGGCCACGAGGCGGCCCGCGCCGCACGCGGGCTCCAGCCACTGCTTGCCGCCCGTGCCGTGCTTGGCGCTGAGCGCGAGGAGGAAGTCCACTTCGCGCTCGGTGTCCGTGCCGAAGATGGCTTCGTAATATTCCGGATGCTCGTACCAGTCGTTGCGTCGTTCCATGGGCGGGCGCGCGCATCCTCCGGCACCCGCTGCGAATCCCCAAGGACTTTGCCGCCGCGCGCTGCCGCTTCGACCACGCGAGAGGCCTCTGCCTCAGTGCATCGGCGGCGAAGCTCCCGCGCCCGCATGCGCCTCGCGGTCGAGCAACCGCGCCGCGAGCCGCATGAAGTCGGACTCGGTGACGATGCCCACCAGCTGCCCTGGCTCATCCACCACCAGCAGACAGCCGAAGCGTTGATCCAACAGGTGATGGATGGCATCGCGCACCGGGAGGTCCTCGCGCACGGTGTCCAGCTCTCGCGTCATGATGTCCGCGACGCCAAGAATGGGCCCCGTGGGATTCGCCGCTCGTCGCGCGAGCGCGCGGATGAGGTCGCGATGGCTGACGAGCCCCACGAGCTTCCCATCCTTCACCACGGGCAGGTGCCGGATGTGGTTGAGCTTGAGCAGGTCATCCCCGCGCAGCAGGCCATCCGACTCGTCCAGCGTGACGACGTCACGGGACATCAAGTCCCCCACGGTGAGCAGCATGGTGCGGCCTCCCAGTTCGGGCCGGGCGCAAGGCACGGCCCCGCATGCGGGAGAGTGCGTCGTGGGACACGCAGACGCAGCCCGGAGCCAGCCGGGCGGACGGGCGCTCCATGGGCCCACCGCCCCGCCCCACGTCAGTGCTCGATGCCGCCCGTCACCTGAGCGAGGGCGAGCATCACCAGCAACCCCGCTGCCAATGCAACCAGGTTGCGTCCAGGCTTGTCACGGCCGTGGCGGTTGACGTGCGGCAGCAGGTCCGACACCGCGATGTAGAGGAACGTGCCCGCGGAGAACGCGAGCGCGCGAGGCGCGAGCGACTGGAACTTCAAGACCGCGTCGAAGCCGAAGTACACGGCCGCGCCCACCGGCACCATGAGCCCGTACATCACCGCGTACAGGAGGATGGCGCCGCGCTTCTTGCCCTCTGACTGGAGGATGGAAGCGAGCGACAGCGACGAGGGAATCTTGTGCGCGGTGATGGCGATGAGCGCCATCATCCCCACGCCCTCCTTCACCGCCGAACCCAACGCGATGCCGTCAAAGAGCGTGTGCGTGGACAGCCCGAGGAAGGCCGTGAGGCCCAGGGCGTGGCCGTGCACGTGCTCGGTGCAGTCCGGGGGCTCCTCGCAGGCGTGCGCCACGAGGTAGCGCTCCAACACGAGCACGAAGACGAACCCCGCCGGCACCATGGCGAAGGCCCACCAACCGCCCCCATGGTACGCCTCCGGGAGCATGTGGAAGAAGGCGGCCCCGAACATGACGCCCGCCGCGAAGGCCAGGAACGTCACCAGCCGGGTGGGCCGCTCGTTGAAGATGACCACCGTCGCGCCGGCCAGCGAGCCGCACACGATGATGCAGGAATAGAGGACCACCACGGCAACGACCGACGACATGGGGCGCGCACCCTACTCCAAAATCGCAACTCAGTAGCGCCGCACGACCACCAGCCCCACGCGGCCCGGGCTGACCTCCACCTCATGGGTGGTCACCCGCCCTCCGGAGGACACCTCGACCGTGTGCTTGCCGGCGGGGACTCGGAAGCGCGCCACCTGGAACTCGGCCGGCAGGGACAGCCAGGAGCGCAGGTCCGGCGCATTGCCCGCGTTGAGCAGGAGGAACGCCAGAATCCCCACTTCCTTGCTCTTGGTCAGCGCCCCGACACCCGCCGCCAGCCCCGCCTTCACCAGGGCCCCGGCCAGCTGCTTCGCCAGCATCCGGCCAATGCGGTCGTTGAGGTGCACCTTGGCCACATCCGCCAGGGACGTCACCGTCACGGCCTTCGCGGACTGCTCCGCCAGCTTCACCTGGATGCGCGGCGGCCGTCCGCGGTCCCGGTACACGGGCACCTCGATGAGGTCGCCCGAGTCGCCGTAGTCGCGCGAGGTGGAGGTCTTCTCTGGAGACAGGCCCGCTTCCACCACCACCACGACCTGGGCCTCGTCCGGGGCCATGGGGGGATGGACGACGTTGGGGTGCTTCGCGGTCAGCTCCGCGTAGACGTCGTCGCGCCCGGTCTTCTTCGCCAGCCGCAGCAGCGGCTCCACGAGCGTGTCCAGCCGGGGCTCCAATTCGAGCGCCTTGGCGTAGTCGATGTAAGCCGCGTCCCAGTCGTGCTGGTCCTCCCAGAGCACGCCGCCCAAGTAGCGCGCGATGGCGAGCTGCTCATAGGGCTTCTTCTCATCGACAATCATCTTCTCCAGGCGCTCGTTGACCCGCCGCACCTCCACGAGCGCGTCCTCATCCCGGCCCAGCTCCGCGTAGTTCAGGGCCTGGAGGACGGAGATCATCAGCTTCTCGAAGTCCTCCCCCGAGTAGGCGCGCTGACGCTCGTTGCTCACGAGCGTCAGGGTCTCCTCGCGCACGGACACCGCATCCAGCTCACCGCTCAGCCGGTCCGCCTCCGTGAGCGCGGCGATGCTGTCCGCCCAACGCCCGGAGGCGTGCAGCACCATGCCCTTGTCGAGGAGGAGCAGCAGCCGGTCCTGCGGCGGAGCGTGCTGCGCCTCGGTCTCCAGTGCGGTGAGCGCCCGGGCATAGTCCTCGGACTGGTACGCCACGCGAGAGACCTGCGTGCGCGCGACGTAGTCCGTGGCACAACCGCTCAGGAGCAGGAGGCTCGCGAACACGAGCGCCCCCCGCCCCAGCGGGCGCTGGCGAGTCCAGGGCAGTGAGTCCATCGACGTGGTGGCTGGGGCTACCAGCTCACCCCCCGCTTCTCGAACTTCTTGCGGATCTGCTTCTCATCCGTCCAGGCGAGGGTGCCGGTGTGCACGTCGTTCAGCTTCGCCGTCATCTTGTAATAGACGAGCTTGTCGCGGCCGACCTCCTGGACGATGGAGGCCAGGTCGCCCGTCATCAGGAAGTCCACGGACGCCTGATGGCCCGGGCCCTTCGCCGCGTTCGGATCGACATAGCCGGACTGCTGATACTCGTACTCCTCGGCGATGTCCTGGCGGGCCTGCTGATCCACGATGGCGAAGCGCCCGGTCTGGGCCAGCGCCGTCTGGATCTTGTCCCCCAGCGACCGCATGTCGATGTGCTCGCTGGTGCTGTTCTTCAGCTTGCCCACCAGCACGATGGGCAGCGCCTGGCCCGGGGCGGGCGGCTGCACGAAGCGCGGCGAGTTGGCCAGGGACTCGGCCATCTTCTTCGCGATGAGCTGCAGGTCGTTCTCGTTGAAGCGATCCGACAGCATCTCGATGGTGTTGGGGTCCTCGTAGGTTCCACGCGTGAAGGCGCGCGGGCCGGCATAGCAGCCAGTCAGCGAGGCGGCGACGAGGGCGGACAACAGCAGACGGGTGTTCATGGGCACGTGACTCCTAGTTCCATTCGCATTCGAAACGGCTGCCCTCGAAGTTCCACTTGTACGAGAGCACCGCGTCGCGGCGGTAGCCGGCCGTCAGCCGGCAGAGGCTCTGCAACGAACCTCGCGGATAGTCGAAGGTGTACGTCTGCGACTTCGCGCGCTCGGCAGGGGTGAGCTGGGACGGATGGGTGAGCGTGGGATTGGCGCTGGCGGCCACCATCACCCGGTGCGGGCCATACGTCTTGAGCGGCACGTTGCCCGCGAGCTGGATGCGGCGCACGGTGTGCGCGATGAGAATGTCGCTGCGGTCCACCATCGTCTCGTGCGAGTTCTGCCGCTGGAGCAGCTCGGGGAGGTTGGCGGTGAACACGCGGGTGAGGTCCCCGTCATCCACGAAGAAGTAGAGGAACGCCTCGCGCGCGGTGCGGCCCTCGCCCGTGAAGTCGAGGGTGACCAGCAGGTTGAGCGCCCGATTGGGCGGCAGCGCGTGGAGCGACACCGCGGCCAGGACGTTCTTGTCCACGCCCGCCTTCTTCATGCGGATGAGGCCGTCCGCGCTCGCGTCGCAGGCGCAGCGGCGCTCTTCAATCATCTTCACGAGCTGGGCGGGCTCGAAGCCCGCCTGGGACAGCTTCGTCAGCTCCTCGTCCGAGAGGGGCAGTTGCTCCGAGCGCTCGTAGATGCGCGGCAGCTGGTTCGGGTCCCACTGGATGATGTTGTAGGTCTGCACGTCCCCGGTGGGGAACGGCAGGGCCGGCTGCGGTCCTCCCCGCGCGGCGGGAGTGGCACGGGGAGCCTGGCCGGCGGCCAGCGCGAGGGTGGCGGCGAGGAGGTGGGCGATCATGGCGTTAGAACCGGTATCCGACGTTCATGTACAGCCGGTGGGTGACGCCGTCGCCGCCGATGGGGATGTCCGGGGAGTAGTGCAGCCCGAGCACGATGCGGTCCGCGTCTCCGAGGAGGAACTCGGCGCCGACCTGGGGCGAGATGCCGAAGCGCAGGCCGTCTCCCTTGGGGCTCACGATGGCGCCCGCCTTGAGGCCCGCCGTGAAGGTCAGGGGCCAGCCCCAGGTGCGGAACGTGGGGCCAATCATCCCGATGAAGCGCCCGCCGTCGAAGACGTAGGCCGCGCTCGCATCGAGCTGGTACCAGTCATCGCCCCAGAGCGACAGCGTGGCGCCGATGAAGAGCGGCGGACCCTCGGGAGCGCCCCGAGGGGGCTCCACCGAGTTGATGGCCGCGCCCCAGTCCAGCTGGAGGGAAAGACCGCGGCGGTTGTCACCGTACCCGCCCTTGCCGTACTCGGACTCCTCGGGCCCGTCGGTCCGGCCGCGGGACTGGGCCCCGGCGGTCAGTGGCACGGCGGCGGCCAGCAGCGCGAGGGCTCCGCACAACCTGGCATGACGCTTCATCTCTTGGACTCCCGAAGCAGTGGGTGCGACTTCACGGCGCGCATGGACGGCGCGGCACGGCGGGATATTCAACGCGCCGCGAACAAGGGCGCAAGCGGCTCGTGCACGCCCTGCCCCTCCCGTCAGTCCCGAGGCCCCGCCGAGGGAGGCACCGGCGCCGGCTCAGGGAGCGGCTGGGCGGGCCGCGTCTCGGTGCGCGTGGTGGGCAGCCACTGTGGCCGGGAGCGCAGGTAGACGACCATCCGCTCTCGGACCAGGAAGCGCAGCTCGCTCACCCGGTCCGGATTGGCCGCGCTGACGAGCGCGCGGATGGTCAGCGTCTTGTCCTGCACCTCCAGCACCACCAGCGTCTGCACGCGGCCGTCCCACACGTGCCGCGCCTCGTTCTCCAGGATGCGCCGCAACTCCACCCGCAGCGCATCAATGTCCGCGTAATAATCCACCTGGAGCGTGACGACGCCCAGCATCTCGGGGGACGCCTTGCTCCAGTTCTGGAAGGGCTTGTCGAGGAACTGGGTGATGGGGATGACCATGCGCCGTTGGTCCCAGATGCGGAGGACGACGTAGGTCAGGGTGATTTCCTCCACGGTGCCGAACTCACCCTCGATGACGACCTGGTCCCCGATACGGATGGGCTGGGTGATGGAGAGCTGGATGCCGGCCAGCAGCGTGGAGATGGACTTCTGCGCCGCCAGACCGATGACGAGGCCGGCGATTCCGGCGGAGGCCAGCAGCGAGACGCCGACGTTGCGCACCACCTCGAACTGCATGAGCAGCAGCGCTGCTCCCACCACGTAGGTGGCGACCTCGAAGACACGGCGCAGCACGGCCAGTTGCGTGCGCAGCGAGCGGGCCCGCCCCACGTCGCCGGTCTCCGACGTCACGCGCCCCTGCACGAAGTCCTCCGACACGCGCAGGAAGCGAAGGATGAACCACGCGACGGCGATGATGACGAGCGAGTAGCTCACCCGGTCGCACAGCAACTGGACCGGGCGCGGCAACAAGAGGAAGGACGTGCCCACCGCCAGCAGGCCCGCGAAGAACGGCAGCCGCAGCGGACCTGCGCCCGCGGCCACCAGCT
This sequence comes from Myxococcaceae bacterium JPH2, assembly GCA_016458225.1. Classification (NCBI taxonomy): domain Bacteria; kingdom Pseudomonadati; phylum Myxococcota; class Myxococcia; order Myxococcales; family Myxococcaceae; species Myxococcaceae bacterium JPH2. The sequence goes on from JAEMGR010000001.1 coordinate 162,486, forward strand.
CGTCATCCCACTCGATGCGCGTCCAGCGAGCCACCCGCAGCCCCAGCGCGAGCACCAATCGCTCCAGCACCAACGACAGCGCCAGGCCGCCCAGCACCGTCACCAACAACCCCAACCACTGCCATGGCTCGAGCCCCAGCCAGGTGCCCTCGAAGAACAGCGGCGGCAAGGTCTCGGCGAACAGCGGGCCGTATTCATCGAACAGCGCGTCCACTGTCTTCACGGTGGATTCACTGAACACCCAGACGGGCCCGACATCCGACGCCACGCGCTGGAGGCGAATGGGAACCGTGGCGCCCTTCAGCGGCAGCGCGCCCAGCGAGTCGAAGCGTGGGTCCGCGGGGTCCCCTTCCGGAGCCTTGGACAGGCTGGACAGGTCCACCGGCAGCTTGCGGTCCAGCACGAACTTCAGCCGGCGGGCGAGCTGGAAGCCGCGCGTGGACTGCTCGGTCCGGGGCAGGAAGTCGAGGTCCAGGTAGAAGGCGGCCCGGGTGTAGTCGCCCCGGTGCGCGGCCTCCAGGAAGCCCTGCACGGCGTCATGGGGGTTCTGCCGCTCGACTCCGGTGGGCACAGCCCCCAGGCCGGCATCGAGCGCCCCGGCGCGGAAAGCCCACGCCAAGGTCCACGCGACGAGGAGGGCCGCCAAGCCCGTGCGGGAACGGTGCGTCATGACGAACTTCCTTACTCCTTTTCACCTGTCTTGCCTGTCAAAGATGGCGCTGCTCCCACCAGGGGCGGCCAGGCGGACGGGAAAGACATTGGTGCACCGGGTTTCGGTAGGCTAGAACCCGAGGGCAAGGAAGGGTGCCGTGTCCGAGAAGCGAAGAATCCTCCTGATTGACGACAGCGAGATAACCCTCGCGATGGAGAAGGCCGTCCTCGAGGCGCGGGGCTACGAGGTCGTCGCCACGTCGACCCTGATGGAGTTCGAGAAGACGCTGCAGAGCTGGCGCCCGGACCTCATCCTCACGGACATCCACATGCCCGAGGCCAAGGGCACGGACATCTGCCGCACCCTCAAGAACGAATACGGCACGCAGGACATCCCCATCGTCCTGTTCTCCAGCCTCCCCGATGACGAGCTGTCCAAGCTGGCCGAGCAGGTCGGCGCGGATGGCTCGCTGTCCAAGGTGAATGGCCTGGAGGCGATGGGCGAGAAGATTGACGAACTGGTGCAGAGCATCCTCTGGTGATGCGCGCCTCGGTCCTCGCGGCGCTGCTGCTCGCGGTGCTTCCGGCCTGCACGCGCAAGGAACCGAAGCCCACCGAGTCCGAACCCAAGAGCACCGCGCCCGCCCGCGACGCGACCGGGGCCATCCTCTTCCTGTCCGCGGACATGCGGGGCTATCTGGGGCCCTGCGGGTGCAGTGAGAACATGCGCGGCGGTATCGGTCGCGCGGCCCAGCAGATCCTGGACGCGCGCGCGGGCTCCCTCCCGGTCCTCTACGTGGACGGAGGCGACAGCCTCTTCGGCGAGCCCTCGTTCCCTCCGGGACAGGTGCCCCAGGAAGAGCGCAAGGCGCGCGCGCTGGCGGAGGCCATGAAGCTGATGGGCCTGTCCGTGCGCGCGGTGGGCGAACTCGATGACGCGCGCGGCGCGGCCTTCCGTCAATCGCTGCACCTGCCCGAGCTGCCGGCCGGACAGGTGAAGCTGCTCGACGCTGGGGCTCGGAAGGTGGGCGTGGTGTCCGCGACCTCCGCGGAGCAGTTGGTGGCGTTGAGTGCCCGCGCTCGCGGCGAGGGAGCGGACTTCGTGGTGGGCCTGCTGCACACCACCCTGGAGGTCGCCCAGGCCGCGGCGGAGCAGCCCGGGCTCGTGGCGAACGTTGTCGTGGCCACGCACACGGCTTCGGAGTTCAGCGGCGAGGAGAACAAGCGCGTGCGCGCCGCCGTGCCCGTGGTGGCGCTCCAGAGCAAGGGCCGCTCACTGCTGCGCATCGACCTCACGTATGCGCCCACGCGCGGGCCCTTCACTCCGCTGCACTCGCAGGACGACACGGACCGCGAGGTATCCGCGCTGGAGCAGCGGATGGCGCTGTTGGACAAGGACATCAACCTGCCCGGCGTGGATCCACGATTGAAGGCGCTCAAGCAGGCCAAGCGCGATGAGCTGGCGCAGCGCAAGCAGGCCCTGCTCACTGCGCCGCCCATCCCCAGCGCCGAGGGCAACGGCTTCACGCTGCGCTTCCTGCCGCTGGACCCGAGCCTCCCCACCGCGCCCACCGCGCAGGCCCTGGTGACGACCTACGACTCGGACGTGGGGAAGATGAACCTCGCCTGGGCGAAGGAGCACGGCGAGGAGTGCCCCGCGCCGCAGCAAGGCCAGGCCGCGTTCGTCGGCACCCAGACGTGCCGCGAGTGCCACGTGGAGGCCTACGCCGTCTGGGAGAAGACCCTGCACAGCCACGCGTGGGGGACGCTGGAGCAGGCGGGCAAGCAGTACCACCTGAACTGCGTGGGCTGTCATGTCACGGGCTGGCAGCGCCCTGGCGGCGTGTGCCGACTCGACAAGGTGATGGGCCGCGAGAACGTGGGCTGCGAGAGCTGCCACGGTCCTGGCTCGCTGCACGTGGAGAATCCGGGGCCCACCACCATCGTGGCCACGCCGGGACGCGAGACGTGCCTCACCTGCCACAACCCGGAGAACTCGCCGCACTTCGACTTCGCCACGTACCTGCCGCGCATCCTGGGCCCGGGACACGGAAAGCCCCTGGACGTCGGCCAGCCAGCGAAGCGCCCGTCCACGCCCTGACGCCTGCGCACACGGAGCGTCCGCACCCCAGGCATACCCGGCGACTCGTAGTTTGACTGTCAAGAAAAAGCGCGAATACTGCGGCCTTCGCCTGCTTCTAGGCCCTTATTCTCAGCGCTCTCATGTCGCCTCTCTGCCTGCTCATGCTCGCCCTGGCCTCGGTTCCTCCCTTGGAGGCCGGAGCGCCGTTACCGCCTCCGGGCCCGCACGCGGTGGAGGCGCCCGCCGTGGCCGCACCGCAGGCGGAGGAGCTGGACCCCGAATCCGCGAGCGAGAGCGAAGAGGTCGAGTCCGAGTCCGCGGAGATGGAAGAGCTGCGCGCGTTGGAAGGCGCCTCGCTGGATCCAGGCGCGCGTCCGAGCGCCGAGGTGATGCAGTCCCTGCGCCGGCTGGGCCTGGCCAACCCGCTGCGCATGCGGATGCTGGACGCGTTGGAGGAGGCCACCTTCCGCGAGGACGACACGCCTCCGGACCTGCCGCTCATCACCGACCTCTCGCGCTTCGACGTCGGGCAGGTGAAGGACCGCTACGACATCCCGGTGGAGATGCAGCCGCTGGTGGCGCAGTACATCGAGTTCTTCCAGGGCCCGGGCCGGCGTTGGTTCTGCAAGTGGATGTCTCGCTCCACGCGTTACCTGCCGGTGATGCAGCCCATCCTGGAGAAGGAGGGCCTGCCGCGGGACCTCGTGTACCTGTCGATGATCGAGAGCGGCTTCTCGACCAATGCCTACTCGTGGGCGCACGCGGCGGGGCCGTGGCAGTTCATCTCCAGCACGGGCAAGCAGTACGGCCTGCGCCAGGACTTCTGGGTGGATGAGCGCCGGGACCCCGTCAAGGCCACGCGCGCGGCGGCGCAGTACCTGAAGGACCTCTACGGCGAGCTGGGCCACTGGTACCTGGCGTGGGCCGGCTACAACACGGGCTCCGGGCGCGTGCGCCGGATGATGGAGCGCCTGGGCACGAACGACTTCTGGGCCATCTCCGAGGAGAAGGGCCTGGCGAAGGAGACGAAGCACTACGTGCCCAAGCTCATCGCCGCGGCGCTCGTCGCGAAGAACCCCACCGCGTTCGGCTTCTCTGAGGAGGAGTTCGAGTACGAGTCCGCGCTGGAGTACGACGAGGTGAAGCTGCCGGACGCCACGGACCTGGACGTGGTGGCGCGCGCCGCGGGCGTGAGCGTGAAGGACGTGCAGGACCTCAACCCTGAGCTGCGCCGCTGGTGCACGCCGCCCACGAGCACGAAGCAGCCCTACATGCTCCGGCTCCCCAAGGGCACCGGGCCTCGCTTCGCGGAGAACATCCAGCGGCTGTCGCCCATCGAGCGCCTGACGTATCGCGTGCACAAGGTGAAGCGCGGCGACACGCTGTCTCAAATCGCCTTGAAGTACGGCAGCGCGCCCGAGGCCATCCTGCAGATGAATCGGCTGAAGGGCATGCGCACCCTGAAGCTCAACACGGAGCTGGTGATTCCCGTCCCCACGGGCCGAGGCGGAAGTGGCGACGCGGGCGGCGCGCTGGCCAACAAGGTGGCTCAAGCGCGGCGCAGCGGCGTGGTGGCGACGCGGCCCGAGGACGAGGTGCCCGCCGGTACGCCCAAGGGTCCCGTCGCCGTGGGCCCCATGAAGACCGAGACCATCAACGGCAAGTCCCGCGTGACGTACGGCGTGGCGGACGGCGACAGCCTCTGGCTCATCGCCAACCGCTTCCAGGTGTCGGTGGACGACCTGAAGAAGTGGAACAACCTGCCGCGTCGCAACCGGACGCTGTCCGTGGGCACCCAGCTCTACATCTGGTCCCCGCAGGCCCAGCCCCAGGGCACGACCGTGGCGAAGGCCGCCACGAGCACGGGCACCGTCGTGGTGGCGTCCAACGTGGCCAGCCAGGCGCCTCAGAACGGCAACAAGAAGGTGCACACGCTCGCCGAGGGCGAGACGCTCTGGTCCGTGTCGCAGCGGTACGGCGTGACGGTGGAGGACATCATGCGGTGGAACCACATCAAGGACCACCGCACGGTGCCCACCGGGAAGCTGCTGCACTTGAGCGCGGAGTAGGCAGCGCGGCGAGACAGGACGTGGTTCAGCGCCGAGGCTGGGTCACGTCCTTGCAGTGGGCGGGGGCATGCTCACCTCGCTCTCGCGCATCACCGCTCCGTCTCCGACGGGCTTCACAGACGCACCGGCGTCGACCGAGCCTGCTCCGGGCGCCATCCCCTCTCGAAGCGACTCCAGTTCACGGGATGCCCGTCCCGACAAGAAGACGTCGGAGGCCACTCCGTCTCGCGCAGCGGAAGTCAGCGCGCCCCGAGGACGGACACCTCGCCTCTCCGTCATCGCGCCGCACGAAGCACCGCGAATTCCGCAGCAGCCTCCGCTCAGCACCGCGCCTCTCGATGCATCGCGCAGCTCGACACAGGCGCGGTCCCTCCTCGAGCTTCTCGACGCGCCGCGCGCGGCGGGGCTCCCCTCCCCTATCGCCGCGCCGCTCGCACACGCTCGCTTCACGGGACTGCCGCAGCTCGCGGACGTGGCAGCGGGAGGACGGGTGCTAGGGCCGGGTTCTCGCGGCGAGGGATTGCGCGCCGTGCAGGCAGCGCTGCTGGACATGGGCTTCGCGCTGCTGAGTGGTGCGGACGGCATCCATGGCCCGGATACGACTCGCGCACTGCGCAACTTCCAGGTCCACGCGCGCTCGAAGTTCCCCGACGTGCGCTCCACGGGCGTGCTGGATACCGCCACGTTGCGCGCGCTCGACGCGCTCGCTCCGGCCCGAGGTACGCGTGGGCAATCCCGCCACGTGCCGATCCCCCTCTACGAAGGCCAGCCCGTGCGCATCGTGGTGGCCTTGCGCGAACACCGCACGTTCCTGTTCGACCCCGAGGGGAGGCTGCTGGACATCTTCCCCAACGCAGCGGGGACCGTGGCCACGCCCACGCACCGCGGACTCAAGGTCGTGCGCGCGAAGTTGGATCAAGTGGCGGCTGAAGCCGCGGGCGCGCGCCTGTGGAACGACCGCCACGTGTTCGGCGTGCGCATCCTCGACCTGTCGTGGGCCAACGGTGGCCACTCGGGGGAGGAGCTGCATGGAACGAGCGCCCCCGCCCTGCTCGGCGGGGACGTGTCACACGGGTGCGTTCGCCACGACAACGAGCACATCGTCGCGATGTACGACGCGCTCTCGGTCGGTGACCGCGTGGCTGTCGTGGAGACGGTGGACGACCCGAACCTCGGCGTCCCCGTGTCCGTGTCGTGAGGCGCCTACTGCTCTTCCAGGAGCATCTTCAACTCACGGACGCGACGGCTGATGAAGTCTCGGTCCAAGGAGCGGAAGTTCTCCGGGAGCAGCTCGCGGCTGGTGCACTCCTGCACGGCCACCAGGTTCTGGAGTTCGATCTCCAGCGGATAGCTGGGCGGCACGAAGTCCGCGAGCACGGCCTTGAGGTCGTCCTGCGTCACCTGCTCGCGGCCATCCGCGAGTGCATGGAACTTCGAGCGGACCATCACCGCTTCGATGTCCGCGCCGCTGAAGGCACGCACCTCTTTCGGGATGAAGGACGAGAACGACTCGATGCCCTCCACCGACACGCCCGTCTTCTTGCTCATCACCTTGAAGAGGTCGTCTCGCTCCGCATCGGTCTGCGGATAGAAGAGCGCGATGTGCTCCTCGGCGCGGCCCTGGCGCTTGAGGTCGATGGGCAGCAGGTCGGGTCGCGCCGTCATGAGGAACCAGACGATCTTGCCGCGGTACTGGGTGTTGCCCATGAAGGACGCGATGGAGCCGAAGATGCGGCTGCTCGTGCCCGAGTCCCCACCCGAGTCGCGGTTGCCGAGGAACGTGTCCGCCTCGTCGATCATCACCGCCACGGGCCACAGGGCCTTGAGCAGGTTGAAGATCTTCTCCAGGTTGGCCTCGGTGACGCCCTGCCACTGGCTTCGGAAGTTCAGGAACTTCACCACCGGGATGCCAATCTCCCCGGCGAAGCAGCTCACCATGAACGTCTTGCCCGTCCCCACGGGGCCGCTCAGCAGGTAGCCCATGGGCATCACCTCCAGGCGTCCCTTCTTCAGGGCCTGGGCGGCCTGCCGCAGCATCTGCTTGGCGCGGCCATGGCCCGCCACCGCGTCGAGCGTGTGCGCCGGCTCGATGAATTCCAGGAGGCCATGGCACTCCGCCTGGATCATCTCCTTCTTCTTCTCCTTCAACAGCTCCGGCGTGATGCGCACCTCGCGCTCGAGCGCCTCGGTGAGGATGCGGTCGAGGTTGATGCGGGACAGACCCGCCGTCATCTTCGCCAGTCCGGCCAGCGGCACATCCGAGAGCGACTGGAGGCGCTTGCCCTCCAGCTTGGAGCGCACGTAGTCCAGGCGCTCTTCCTCGGTGGGCAGCGGCAGTTCGATGGGCGCCACGTACGGGTTGCGGCTGATACGCGGCGACATGTCCGCCAGGTTCTCGGCCAGCAGCACCACGGACACGTCTCCCGCCAGGAGCTGCGGGTCATGCGCCCACTTGTCGAGCGTGGCCACGACGAAGCGGTCCTCGGCGGACAAGTGGCTCATCTCGCCACCGGGCACCAGCGTCTCCGCGAAGTCGATGATGAGCGCCATCGACCGGCCCTCGCTCAACCGCATGCGCAGGTAGTTCTCCAGAATCTGCAGCGCGCGGCCTGGATCGCGCGGCAGCACCTTGGAGAAGTCCGTGCCGTACATCGCGTCGTAACCGGCCATGGCCCGCTGCAGGTCCTTCTGCGTCTCGGGCGAGGCGGAGCGGATGCCGGACGAGCGGTCGTAGAAGAGGACGTGGTCGCGCCCACCAAAGAGTTCCTCGGAGAGGAACGTCTTGAGCGTGCCGAAGCCACGGCCACCGTCCTCCAGCATCAGCGGCTGGAGGTCTCGCACCGCGCCGTAGAGCAGGAAGGTGCTGACCGTCTTCGTGTAGTACTTGCGAGCGAGTTGCTGCGCCCACCTGGGCAGATCCGCCAGCGGATCCGCCTTGTTCACCTTGCGCACCTTCGTCACGGGCACACCCCTTCCATGAACTCCCCCCAGGGGAGTCTGCGCGCCCACCCCGCTCGGGGCGGGCCTCGACGTCCTACACCAACAACCCTAGTGGCAGCGCCCCGCCAGTCGCTTGAGCGAGCCCGACGCCGTCGCCTGATTCTCTCCAGCGGCAGGCGGAATCAGGTCCACGTCGAGGTCGGCGAAGCACTTGAGCCGGAGCGTCAGCTGACGCATTCCAGGCGGGACCTGGACGATGGCCGGCGTGATGGTCGTCAGCTCCTTGCCCCCGATGACGATGGTGGCGCCCGAGGGCTTGGAGTCCACGCGAACCTTGTAGCCATCCGTCTCCAGCTTGGCGGACACCTCCAAGGGGCTGACACCGGTGACGGGGATGCGCCGGATGAACGGCTTGTGGTTCGGCGCGGACACCTGCACGAGCAGCGTCTCACCCTGGACCTGGACGTCCTTGATGAGCATGTCGCGGGCGCCCTGGGCCCGGACCACCTTGTCGTCGATCTTCACCTCCGCGTCGGCCGGATCCGTGGAGACGACGAGCGACATCGAGCGCGACTGGCGCGTGAGGGCCACCTTCACCTGCGTGGGGCTGGCCCCTTCCGCCACCTGCACGGTCTGCGTGACGGTGTCGTAGCCTTCCGCGCTGACCACGATGAGGGCCTGGCCCGCGGCCACCTGCTTGAGGACGAAGCCGTTGGAGGGGAACTTCTCGCCGGGCTGCGCATTGATGGAGACCTGCGCCTTGTCCTTCGCGTCGGTCGTCTTCAGCTCGACCATCACGTAGCCCTGCACAGGGGCACCCGGCCGGATCGCGAAGCCCACCGCGACCAGCAGGAGCAGGACACCCAACGCCGCGCCGCCGAAGACGATCCGCTTGTCGAGCGACTTCCGCGGCGCGCCGGGGATCGCATCCACCTGGGCGGTCGTGCGCTCAGAAGGGTCGTCCTCCTCAACCCGCGGCGGCTGCGGGAATCGCGGCGGGGACGCGGCCTGGCGGGCAATGTGGGGCGGAATCCGAATCGCCTCGGAGGGCGACTCGGGACGAACGATGCGGGGCAGCTCGTTGTCACCCCGGCCCGGTCGGGGCGGCGCATCCACCGGGGACAAGGTGGGCACGTTGGTCAGCGAGGAGCGGGGCGGGGCCTGGGTCAGCCGCGGCGGCGAGGGCGGCAGCGGGGCCGGCGGAGGGATGACGGAGGTCTTGCCCGTCCTGTCCTCGTTCTCCTCGCCGTCACCGCCCGCGAGCGTGGCCTCGGACTCCAGCGGCGTGATGGCCCGGCCCACGGCGGCGCCCGGCTGCGTGGTGGGCTCCGGGGTGTCGCTGAAGACCTGATCCCGGTCCACCATCTGGGTGGCCAGATCCTCGTCCCCCTTGGGCGGCGGCGCGGCGGTGGCGGCCGTCAGCTTCGGCAGGGCCGTGAGCGTGGGCGCGCGACGCACAGCCTGCGGCGCGGAGGGCGCCGACGAGGCGGGGTTGGACGACCGAGGTGGCGGCGAGGCCACGGGGTCCACCACCGGCACCGGGTTGGCCGGCGCGGCGGGCACCGCCGGCATGCTCTGCGTCATGGCCGGGGGCGGAGGTCCACTGAAGCCCGCCTCGATGGCGGCCAGCATGCCATCCGGCGGCCGGATGTCCGCGTACTCGGCGAGGCGCTGCTTCTCGCGCTCCACCTCTTCGGCGAACGTGGACTTCATGTACTGCATGAGGTCCTTGCGGCTGAAGATGGAGTCGCTGGTGATGAGGAAGCGCTGGAGGTCGTCGCCCAGCTCGCTGGCGTACTGGTAACGCTCGTCCACGTCCTTGGCGAGCGCCTTGAGGACGATGCGCTCCAGCGCCTCGGGGATGCGGCGGTTGTACGTGGAGGGCGGGGCCACCTCGGCCTTGCGCACCTTCTCCAGGACGCTGAAGTCGCTCTCGCCCACGAAGAGACGCTCGCCGGTGAGCATCTCGTAGAGACACACGCCGATGGCGAAGACGTCCGAGCGGCGATCCAACGGCAAGCCGCGGATCTGCTCCGGGCTCATGTAGCCGAACTTGCCCTTGAGGATGCCGGCCTGCGTCTTGGTCGCCTTGCCGGCCGCCTTGGCGATGCCGAAGTCGATGACCTTGACCTCGCCCTCGAAGGAGATGAGGACGTTCTGCGGCGAGATGTCGCGGTGGACGATGTTGAGGTCGCGCCCCATCCCGTCCTTCTTGCGGTGGGCGTAGTCGAGGCCCTCGCACATCTTGGCCACGCAGAAGGCCACCAGCGGGACGGGCGCGGGCTCGCCCTTCTTGCGACAGCGGTCGAAGATCGCCCGCATGTCCTTGCCGGGGATGTACTCCATCGAGATGAAGTAGCTGGTCGCGATCTGCCCGAGTTCGTAGATCTGCGCGATGTTGGCGTGGGTCAGCTGGACGCTGATCTTCGCCTCATCGATGAACATCGAGATGAACTCTTCGTCCTCGGCGATGTTCGGGAGGATGCGCTTGATGGCGACAAGTCGCTCGAAGCCACTCGCGCCGAATTGCTTGCCACGCCACACCTCCGCCATGCCGCCGATGTTGACTCGGTCCAGGAGGAGATACTTCCCGAACGGGATGGGCTGACGCTTCGGTTGGGAGGTCGTCACGTGAGGGAGCGGTGTGGGTTCCGGGGGAGCCTAGCGATCGCACATCCAGAGGGTCAACCGTACGGGCAGTCTCATCGCATCACGAAGCCCGGGGAGGCTGTGACCCGCCGTCAAGGCTGGACAGAGGCCGCGCCGCGGTCCCCGCCATCCGGGACGCCTGTCAGCCCCAAACCAGCGCCGTCGCGAAAGGCGTCCCCCTCCCCGTCCTGGGCATCATCCCCGGCCTCATGCGGCCGGACTAGCACGAAGCGCGGCTCGCCTCCCGCGGAGAGCACCTCGGGCGCGCCGAAGCGCTTCTCGACGGGCAGGCCCACCAGGGTCACCCACGCGCCCTTCCGCTCGGGGGCCACGCAGTACAGGAGCGTGCCGGGGCGCACTCCCGGGGCCTCGCGAACAGGGCCCTGGCAGTCCTCGCGCACCTGGAGGGTGTACTCGGCCACGGGGTGGCCGTGCACCAGGTACGGCGGGCGCCCCAGCTCGGCCAGAATGGGCTGGAGGACGCGAGGGTCGGCCGGGACAGACAGGGGTGTGGCGAGCTGTTGCGCGGACTCCTGGAAGCGCTGGAGCGACATGGAGGCCATTTCCGCGGATGCGATGGGCACGCGGCTCTCGGCGAAGACGAGGTCCACGAAGAGCGCTCCCACCAGGAGGATGGGCGGCAGCCGGTACCCCTTGAAGCCCTCGGGCTTGCGGCGCAGAAGCCCCCAGAGGGTGACGGCCACCGTGCCCGCGGCGAGCACGAGCACCTCGGCGGGGCGGGACGCGGAGGGCAGCTCGCCGAACGCGGCCACCTCGGCGCCGCGCGCGCGCAGGGCATCCATGAGGTCCCCGCCATAAATCCAGCCGATGGCGGCCAGGCTCACCGCGTTGCCAACCAGCGTCTTTCGAGAGGGAAACGTCATCCGGCGAGTGTCCTGGCGGGGTCGGTGGCCGCCGCGCGACGGCTGGGGAAGTAAGCGCCGCAGAGCGCGGCGACAAGGCCGAGTACCACACCGCCCACCACCACCGGCCACGGGAAGGAGAAGAAGCTCTCGGGCTTGAACGGAAAGCTGGGCAGGTAGCCAGACGCGAACCGGTCCACCACCAGCGCCAGCAGCAGCGCCACGGCGGTGCCCACCGCGCCGCCGAGCGCGCCCACCACGCCAGCCTCCGCCAGCACGATGTTGCGCACATCCGAGCGCGAGGCGCCCACGGCCTGCATCACGCCAATCTCCCGAGCCCGAGCGCGCACGGACGCGGACATGGCATGGGCGATGTTCACCGCGGCCAGCAGGCAGATGAGGATGGACAGCAGCGCCAGGGCCGACGTGGTGAGCGCCACGGCCGCGCCTGCGTTCTCCGCGAGGCGACGCTCCTGGTCGTCGATTTCAAAGCCCATGGCCTTCACCGCCTCGACGAGCGCGGGCACTTGCGCCGGATCGCTCGCCACCAGGGTGACGCCCGTGAAGGTGTCCGCGTCCACGCCGGAGGCCCGGTTGAGCCGCACCGCGGTTTCGAGCGGGATGGTGATGCCCGCGAACATCGCGCGGTCCGAGGCGCCCACCACCTGCGCCTGCGCGGCGGTGACGGGGCCGGGCGCGGTGGCCGCCACGTACGAGCGGTTGAACTCCACCGGGAAGCCGAACCCGACCAGCATGTTCGCCGACAGCTGGGGCAGCTTGCGCGCGGGGGCGAACGTCTTGTTGTACAGCTCCAGCAAGCGCGTGGACACGAGCGCGGGGATGGGCTGTCCCTCGCCCGCGTCCTTGAACTCGCCCATCGCCACGTCCGAGCGCACGAGCCCGGGGTCCACGCCCACCGCGAGGACCTCCATGCCCATGCGCAGCCGCGCGCCGAAGAAGCTGCCGTCGTAGCGCGTCACGGCCGGCACGCGGATGCCCATCTTCCGGTACGTGGCCTCCACGCCGGGCAGGGCCGCCAGCCGCTCGACAGCGGCCGCGTCCAGCTTGCCGCCGCCCAAGAGCGAGCCGAGCGACACCGCGGGCGGCACCACGTCCACCAGTCGCGAGTCCGTGGGGAAGATCTTCTCGCGAATCACCCGGCCTACGCCCAGCCCCAGTCCCACGAAGAAGACCAGCGCGCCCACGCCCATGGCGACACCGAACGCGGAGAAGAAGGCGCCCTTGCGCTCACGCGCGAGGCTCAGCCGCACCAACCGGGACAGCGCCTCCAACCTCATGGCGCCCCCCGCGAAGCGACCGGAGCGCTGGCGCTGGGCGCGGACTCCTCCACGAGTCGGCCCTCCTTGAGGCGCAGCACCCGGCGCGCCGCCGCGGACATCCGGTCCTCGTGCGTGACGGCCAGCACGGTCAGCCCCTCCTGGTGCAGCTCCTGGAACAGGCGGATGACGCCCGCGCCCGTGGCGGCGTCCAGGTTGCCGGTGGGCTCGTCGCACAGCAACAGGCGCGGGCCTCCGAAGAGCGCTCGGGCGATGGCCACCCGCTGCCGCTCGCCGCCGGACAACCGCACCGGCGCGCGGTCCTTCTTCTCCTTCAACCCCACGCGCTCCAACAAGGCCTCGGCGCGCTTGCGCGCATCCCCCGTGCCCGCGCCGAAGTGCGAGGGCAACAGCACGTTCTCCAGCGCGGACAGGTTGGGGATGAGGTGGAACGACTGGAAGACGAAGCCCACGTGGGTGTTGCGAAAACGCGCCAGGGCCTGGTCTCCCAGCCCGGACAGCCTCACGCCGCCGACCTCCACGTCGCCCCGGTAGTGGATGTCCAATCCACCGAGCAGGTGCAGCAGCGTGGACTTGCCGCTGCCAGACGGGCCTACCACCGCGACGAAGTCGCCGTCCTCCACATCCAGAGACATGCCATCGAGGACGCGCACGCGAGCGCCGTCCCCATCCTCGTATTCCTTCACGACATCACGAGCGCGAATCACGGAGTGGCCGGAGAGGTGGTGGTGGACGCCGTCGGCGCGGGCGTCAGTCGCAGGGACACCTCGGCCTGGAGGGCCTTCTCCTTGCGGGACAGCGCCAGCGTCACCGCGCGCAGATCATCCGTCGCGTCCAGCCAGCGCACGGTGGTGGCCTTGATGGCGAAGCCGCCGATGCCCCAGGCCTCGGAGGGCAGCGCCTTCACCGCCTCGGACAGCCGACGCAGGTCCAACACCACGGTCAGCGCCGCGTTGGCGCCCGCGTCGCGCAGGTCCGCCGCCACGGGCCCTTCGCCTCCTGCGCGGCCCAGCGCGGCCAGCGTCCCCTCCAGGCGCGCGCGCGGCGCCGCCAGCACCAGCTTCCCCGCGGGGCCCAGCGCGAAGTGCGCACCCTCGCCCGCGCGGTAGGACGTGAGGTACAGCCGCTGCCCCTGCACGTCCGTGGGCTCCACCTTGGCGCCGAAGCCGCCCGCGATGCCAGGCACCTTGTCGAGCGTAGCCTTCGCGCGCTCCGCGTCCTTCGCCTCACTGAGCGCCACCAGGTGCACGAAGCGGAACGGGTTCGTGCGGCGCAGGTCCAGGTCCGGCATGCCCGCGCCCAGATTCACATTGGGAGCCAGTGACAGGCCGAGCACCATGCCCGGCTTCAGGTTGTCGAGCAGCTCGGTCTTCATGTCGAAGCCGGCTTGCTGCACGGCGCGCGTCACCTGCGGGCCCACCAGATACGGCCACACGCCATCGAGCCGAGCCGGGTCCCCCCGGAAGCGCGCCACCAGGAAGCTGTCCGCGGGCAGGAAGCCCACGAGGCCCGGCGTGTCCTTCGGATCCAACGCGGTCAGCGCCGCCTCCGAGTCCGGCCACGGCGCGTCCGCGCGCACCGTCACCGCGCGCTCGTCAACGCGGCCCGTGAGCGTCACGCCTTGCACGGTGCCCGCCGGCACGAGTCCTCCGCCGCCCGGCAACCACACATGGAAGTCGCGCTCAGCGGGCAGTCGCGCGAGGGACGCGGCCAGCACTGGCTCGTGCGCGAGCGAACGGTCCTCCGCCATCGCCGCCAGCTCCGGCAGGCGCTTGATGGAGGGCCCAGCGCCCAGCAGCGCCAGCGACTCGCGCTCCAGGAACAGGATGCCCAACAGCGGCTGCGCCCCCGCCCGTCCGAAGGTGACGAGCGTACCGCCCTCCACCTTCGACTCCTTGTCCTCGGTGGCCCCCAGGCGCGAGCGAGCGAAACCTCCGAAGGTGCGCTGCAGCACCTCGCGCTCCTTGACGCCCAGCACGGAGACGACGCTGTTCTCACCCAGGAACGCCGCGCCCGCCCCTCGCTTCGGATCGATGCCGGCGGCCTCCATCGCCTGCCGACTGCGCAGGTCCACGCCCACCTGCCGCATCACGGCGGAGACATAGCCCTCCGCCGAGGATGCGTTCTGCAGCTGGGCGAGGAAGGAGGCGACCTTCAGGTTCTGGAAGCGCGCGAGCTTCTCACCCAGCGAGCCCAGGTCATTGATGACGACAGCGGCCTGCGCGTCGCGGGGAAGTCGTCGGGCCACGCCCGTGGTGGCCCCCCCTGGGCTCGCGGCGTCCTTGCCGCAGCGAGCACAGCCAGCCATCACGACCAACACGAACAGGAACGGTGCCCAGGCGCGACGGTGCATGGGCGGGAGGACAGGACGGCTGAAGCAGAGAGTCAATCTATTCGTGCGAGGGGCGCATGTCCGGCCCCTGGCTGGGGAACCGGGTTGAACGGCAGGTGACGCTCGCGCCCACCCACGCGCCAGGTGGGGTGGGTCCGCGTTCGCTCGGAGACGAACCCGGAGCGGGCCCGTGGCTCAGCGCACCCGCGCGCCCCCGTGCGGCAGCGGCCCCCGCGTCTCCTCGGTGAACTCGAGGAACTGCTCCATCTGGCGCACCGTCTCGTCCGTCGCCTCGGCCTCGGCGCTCAGCACGTCGAGCTGCCGGTTCACGCTCTCCGGGTCCCGGATGGCAATGGACTGCTCATGCGTCAGGCGCATCAGGTCCTCGATGCCCGCGAGCTGGTGGCTCACCACCTCGCGGCTCTCGCCCGCCTGCTCGAAGCGCGCCAGGCGCTTGCGCAGAATCTCCACCCGCTTGCCCTTCACGTCCTTGAGGCGCGGGTTCGTCTCCTGGGCCAGCTCGCCTTCCAGGGCCTGCACCTCCGCGGACAGGGGCTCCCGGTCCGAGCTGTTCAGGTAGGTGCGGTACTGGTTGAGTGTGGAGATGAGCCGGAGGAAGGACGTGAGCAGCGCGTCCAGGCGGGGCTCACTGTCCGCCACCAGCACCTTGCCCCCGGGCAGCTTGCGGTAGTTGGCGAGGATGCGCTCCTTGAGGCCCACGAGCTGCTGGTAGTGCTCGCGCTGCGAAGGAGCCAGGTCCGCCTGGAGCGCGTCCACGGCCTGCCGCGCGGCCTCCGGGTCATTGGGCGTGTTGGCGCGCACGGCCCGCTGGAAGCGCTTCATGGACGACACGACGCCCAGGTAGAGCCCCTCCAACCCCAGCGCCACCAGCGCGGGGAGCGGCTCGTGCGTGAGCGCCGCGGACATCGCCGCCGTGCCCAGTCCCACGAGGTTGGCGGGCATCAGGAAGGCCGCCTTGATGTAGTTGGGGTTGCTCGCCACGTTCCACTCCCCTTGCCTGCCCGCGCCCGGCCTCAGGGGCCGCGCGCCTCCGACACGTACTTCAGCGCGCCCAGGTCCCGCGTGTCCTCCGCGGGAGGCGCCACCGGCCCGCGCTTGAGCTTCTGGAAGAGCGACGCGGCGCTCTGGAACAGCTCGTCATAGGTAACGGGCGCCTCGCCGGAAAGGCCGAAGAAGGCCCGATTGTCCGCCAACGTCGCGGGCGGGGCGCTCCGGATGGCCTCGATGGGGTCTCCCAGATAGGGCGCCACCTCGCCCAGCATGCGCGCGCCCGCCGTGGGGTCCTTCAGGACGCCCTGGCCCGCGTCCAGCAGGCCCCGCAGCACCCGTCGCACGGCATCCGGGTAACGGGCCGCGAAGTCCCCGCGAGTCACCAGGACGGTGGCCACCAGATGCGGTGCGTCCGCGGTCGTCGCCAGCACCGCGCCGCCTCGGTCCCGAGCCGCCAGCTCCACATCGCCCCACAGCCCCACCACCGCATCCGCGCGGCCCTCGCGCAGCGCGCGCCCTGCATCCAGCGTGGAGGGCAGGTCCACCCAGCGAACGTCCGCGGTGCGCAGGCCGGCGCGGGACAGCACCCACAGCGCGAAGTAGTGCGAGGAGCTGAACGGGTAGACGCCCACGCGCTTGCCCCGGAGACTGGCCAGGTCCGGCACGCCCACCGCCGCCATCGCCTCCTGGCCTCGGCTGCGTCCCACCAGCAGCACCGTGCGCGGCGCGGCGTCACGGAGCAGCGGCGCCCACGACGCCAGCCGGTCCACGGACAGGGTGGCCATGTCCACGCCACCGTTCTCCGCGCCAATGGCGAAGGCCTGCCGCAGCTCCTCCTCACGCGCGAACAGGACGGCGCGCGAGTCCAGCGCATAGGCCGTCTTCAAGAGGCCCTGCGCGGCACCGGCCGGAGGCGCGGGGGAGTCCAGCGTGGTAGCGCCTCCGGTGGCGACGAGCAGCGCCGCCGCCGAGCCGCGTGGCGTGAAGCCCACCAGCACCGGGCGCAGCGGCACCGAGGCCACGTCCGCCACCGGAGCGGCCACGCCCGCCGGGAAGTCTCCGGGGGACAGCCGCACCGTCTCGCGGACCGAGGGGAAGAACCGCGCCTGGAGCCGGTCGAGGTACCCCGCGCGCGAGGCGAACGAGTACGCGCCGCCCAGCACGCAGAGCGAGAGGAACAAGAAGAGGCCTGGTCCGCGGTGCAGCTTCATCCGAGTCGGTGCAGGCCTCTTTCCAGGGAAGAACGAGAACTACTTGATCTCCACCTTCTTGCCGATGGTCTTCTCCGTGCCGGAGCCGACGTCGGACACCGGAGCGGGGCTGTCCATCAAGCCCATCTCCATCTTCATCTGCTTCACGAGCTCGTTGGCCTGAATCTTCTCGGCCTCCTCCTCGATGGCAGCGGCCTGGTGGTCCACCGACTCGAGCGCCATCTGCATGCGCGCCTCGTTGATGGCGGACTTCTCCTGGACCTTGCGCAGCATCTCGTCGTGCGTCGAGTCGATGCCCGCGACGGTGAAGGACTCCATGGTGTCGGCGACCTTGGCCTGCCACTTGGCGCGGCGCGCCTCGCGGATGGCGGTCATCGCCTCCTGGGTCTTCTTCTCCTTCTCGCGCATGAACGCCTTCTTGACGTTCAGCGACTTCTCGTACGCCTGGCGGGCCGTCTGCAGCTGGGCGTCGTTGCGCGCCAGCGCGTCCTTCTCGATCTGCAGCCGCGAGGCGTACTGCGCCGCGAGGTCGTCGCGCCCCGCCTGGATGGCCGCCTTCACCTTGGCCGTCAGCTCGCGGACGTCCTGCTGGTACTTGGCGTTCTCCTTCTCCAGCAGCGTCACGTTCGCCCGAACCATGGCGATGGACTCGTTCATCTTCGGAACCTGGTCGTTCAGGTCCCGCACGTTCTGCTCGAGGATAAGCTCAGGATCCTCGATGGAGGAGACGAAGAAGCCCGCGAAGCTCCGCATCGCTCTTTTGAATCGTTCCCACATGTCGCCGGCTACCTCCACCTGTGCGAATTCAGGGGCACATTACACGATCCCCATGGACCGCAAGCACCGCCCGAATCGCCTCCTGTCCGTTGCTGTTGCTACGCGCACCTCGACCCGATGATTGCCGGCGCCCTGCAACTCACCGCCAGGACGCCGGTGCGCAAGGCCAGCAACCCGCCCGGCGGCCTCTCCCTTCCTGACCGGGAACTTGAAGTGGGCGGGAGAAGCGGGGAAAACCGGCACCCTCCGCGATGACGCCCGCTCCCCTCACTCCCTTCGACGACGACCTGGCCCGGGCGGTCAGCAGCCAGCGGCAGCGGGTGCTGGCGGTGGGCGCGGCGGTGCGCGTGGTGGCCGCGGCCCTGTTCCTGGGTGTGTGCACGGTGCTGTGGTCGGGCGGTGGGACGGACTGGGCGCCCTATCCGCCGCTGCTGCTGGGCTACCTGGGCGTGGCCGTGACGATGTTCCTGCTGCGCCGGCACTCCGTGGCGCGGTGGCTGGGGTTGACCCAGCCGACGGTGGACGTGGCGCTCGTCTTCGCGCTGCAGTCGCTGGCGCTGCCCATCTCGCCCTTCCCCGCGGGAGTGGCTGGATTCAGCCTGGGCCTGTTCGGGCTCGTGGTGGCCTTGAGCGGGCTGTCCCTCATGCCCGCCGTCGTCTACGGCACGGCCGGGCTGGCGTCCGTCGCCCAGGGCGCGCTCATGCGAGAGGCAGGCGTGGGCTGGGGCGCGGTGGCGCTCGCGACCGTGACGCTGGTGCTGACCGCGGCCGTCAGCCACTACGGCACGGGGCGGCTGCGCACGTTGGCCATGGCCCTCACCCGCGCGGAGGTGGATCGGCACCTGGAGGCGCGCCGTCACCGCGAGGTGGAGGAGGCCCGCAGCACCATCGAGCACATGCTCGGCGAGGCCCAGGCCAGCAACGAGAAGCTGGTGACCCTCCAGGCGCACCAGGAGCAGCTCATGCAGTTCCTCGTGCACGACCTGCGCTCGCCCTTGTCCGCCGTCACCCTGTCCCTGTCGTGGATGGAGCAGGAGCTGCCGCCCGGAGGGCCGCTGGTGGACTCCGTGCGCACTGGCCTGGCCGTCACCGCGCGGTTGGACCGGATGATCTCCGACCTCCTCGACGTGCCGCGCCTGGAAGCGGGGCGCCTGGAGCCGCGCAAGGCGCCCTTCCCCGCCGAGCCCCTGCTCGACGAGGTGCGCCGCTCGCTCGAAGGGGCCGCGCGGTTGAGGAAGCTGGAGCTGGAGGTGCGCGCGCCCGCGGGGCTGGAGCTTGTGGGCGACGCGGGGCTCCTCGTGCGCGTGGTGGAGAACCTGGCCACCAATGCGCTGCGCTATGCGCCGTCCGGAGGCCGCGTGCGGATGGAGGCCGGCGTGGAGGCGGACTGCCTGTGGCTCGCCGTGCGCAACGACGGCCCGCCCATCCCCAACGAGGTGCGCGAGCACATCTTCGACAAGTATGTGCAGGGCACTCGCGAGTTGGAGGGCCGCAGGGGCTACGGCCTGGGGCTCTACTTCTCGCGGCTGGCCGCCGAGGCCCACGGGGGGCGGCTGGCGGTGGAGGACACGACCGGGTGGGCCACGTCCTTCGTCCTCCGCCTGCCCCGCGAGGCCGAGGGCGTCAGCGCTTCCGCAGTCGCGCGGTGAGCAGGGCCGACTGCGTCCGCGCGTTGGCAATCACCGCGGGCGCATCCAGCGTGGTGAGCACGCCGTCCTTGAGCACCAGCTTCCCGTCGATGACGACGTGCGCGACGTCGCTGGCGCGCGAGGCGTAGACGATGGAGGACAGGACGCTCTCGGGCTCGGGCGCCGTGTGCAGGCCGCTCAGGTCCACGACGGTGATGTCCGCGCGCTTGCCCGGCTCGAGCGAGCCCACCTCATCCTCCAGGCCCAGCGCTCGCGCACCGTGCAGCGTGGCCATCTCCATCACGCGCATGGCCGTCATGGCACGCGGACCCACGCGCGGGTTGTGCAGCACCGACGCGAGCCGCATCTCGTGGAAGATGTCGAGCGTGTTGTCGCACGCCGCGCCATCCGAGCCGAGCGACACGGGGATGCCGTCCTCCAGCAGCTCCGGCACGCGCGCGATGCCCGACGCCAGCTTGAGGTTGGAGCCCGGGCAGTGGCACACCACCGTGCGAGTCTCGCGCAGCACCGCCTGCTCCTCGGCGGACAGCCACACGCAGTGGGCCAGCGTGGACTGCGGCCCGGTGATGCCGAGCGACTGGAAGTAGGCCACGTTCTCCTGGCCCGTCACCTGCCGCACCGCCTCGACCTCCTTGGCGTTCTCGCTGGCGTGCGTGTGGATGCGCACCTTGCGCTCGCGCGAGAGCCGAGCCACTTCCCGCAGCAGCTCCGGCGAGCACGACAGCACGAAGCGCGGCGCGAACGCGTAGCGAAGCCGGTCGCCCTCCGCCCCGTGCCAGCGCTCCAGCAGCGCCAGGCTGTGCGCCAGGGACTCGGCGGTGGACTCGCGAAGGCCCGCGGGGACCTCTTCGCCCGCGTCCATCATCGCCTTGCCGCCCACCAACCGGAAGCCGCTGTCCCGGGCGGACTCGAAGACGGCGTCGTAGTGATGCACGCTGCCCATGTCGAGCGCCGCGGTGGCGCCCGAGCGGATGAGCTCCGCGAACGTCAGGTCCGCGCTGGCGCGCATCGAGTCCGCGTCGTGCGCGGCCTCCGACGGCCAGATGCACTGCTTCAACCAGTCCAGCAGCTCGAGCCCGTCCGCGCGGCCCCGGAACAGCGTCTGGCAGGCGTGCAGGTGGCCGTGGATGAGGCCCGGCAGCACCGCCTTGCCCGTCACGTCGAGCACGCGCCGCGCGCCCTTGGGCTTCAGGTTCTTGCCAATCTTCGCGATGCGACCGTCCTGCACGAGCACGTCGGCGTGAGCGAGCACCGCACGCTCACGGTTCATCGTCACCACGGTGCCGCCGGTGAGAAGCAGATCCACTGGGTATGTCCTAGAGATGAATGAGCTACAGAAAGTCGCGGGTGAAGGCGTGCGGTAGCAGCTCCGCGAGCGTGTACCGGGCCTCGTCACCCTTCAGGTTGCGGCTGCGCACGGGCAGGCCGGGCTTGGCGAACTCGGCCATCACCTGGCGGCACATGCCGCAGGGAGGACAGGGCTCGGGCGTGTCCACCACGATGGCCACGGCCACCGGTGAGGCACGCCCCTGAGCCACGCCCGCGGCGAAGGCGCCCCGCTCGGCGCACACGGTGAGGCCGTAGGTGGCGTTCTCCACGTTGCATCCCGCGACCACCGAGCCGTCCGCGTACAGCACCGCGGCGCCCACCGGGAAGCGCGAGTACGGCACATGCGCGCGCTGACGCACGCGCGTGGCCTCCTCGAACAAGCGCTCCCAGGGAATGTCCTCCGCCATTCCGCCCTCCTTCGAGTCCCTACCGCGAGCCGCCCGCCAGTCGCACGTCGTCCAAGTGGCGCGCGATGGCCAGCTCCACGTCCATGGGCAGGTCCACGAAGCGCACGCGCGAGACCGGCCCATGAGGCCCTTGTCGCGCGTCGAGCACCTCGCCCCGCACCTCGAGTTCGTTCGGCGCACCGGGGAGGCTGAAGCGGATCTCCACCACGCCCTCCGTCGCGATCCCCTCGCCCGTCCAGCCCACTCCGCCCAGGGACAGGTCACCGTCCCGCTCCATGAAGGCCTCCGCGCTGTTGGCGCGACGCACCTTCAGACGGATGGGAACCCGGGGCGAGTCGCGCCGGTCCTCCGCCTTGCTGCCCTGTGTCTCGTTCTGCTCGGCCATCGCCGTTGCCTCCGTACCGCTCATGCCCGCGCCGTCACCGGAATGAGGTGCGTCAGGAATCGGGCCCCCTCGGCCACATCCCGACCTGCCTTCCCAGCCACCTCCTCACGAGTGGGCGGATGTTCTCCAATACCGTCATGCGGATGGGTGCTGTAGCGGACACCCGGCCGGGTCCGCCCATCCGTTGAATCGAAGGCACCTCTCAGCACAGGACCGCCGCCCGCCTTTCCTGTCTCCCAGCGCCCCGGCCCGCCTCCCCAGGCCGCGTGCAGCAGCGACCGGGAAGGCACGACACGGGTGTCCTGGAGACCGGAGCGCGCGACGCCCCGCCCACCCGGCGCGAAAGCGCGGTGGCGGTGGACGCGGTCACCTGTTCGAAATGCCCCATTGCTTGCCCATCATATCCGGCAGCTCTCGCCACCCGGCCCCGAAATTTCGACCCGAAAGGGCTTCCCACCCCGCCCCTGGGTCGCTGGCAGGCGCGTTGCATCGACACTCGCCCACCATGGCCCCCACCCCGCTCGCGCCCCGGCTCGTCGACAAGTCCCTCGCCGCCCTCGGGTGGTACCGGAGCAAGCGGGTGGTGCACCAAGCCCGGCGGCTGGCCGCGTGGGTGGCGAGCCCTGAAAGGTGGCCGGAGCCCCAACTCGCCGCGCTCGGGGGCACTGAGCTGTGTCTGGGCACCCTGTCCGTGGCGGTGGGTCGGGCGGACCCGGACGCGGACCCGGTGCTGGAGGCGGGAAAGCTGCACAACGTGAGGCTGGCGGCCCCGGCCTTTGACGGTCTGCTCGTGACACCCGAGCGCCCCCTGTCCTTCTGGCGCACCGTGGGCCGCCTTTCCCCGAGCGCCGGCTATCGGCACGGCCTGGCGCTGAGTGGCGGCTGCCTGACGCCCTCGGTGGGCGGCGGAATCTGCCTGCTGGCCAATGCCCTGTTCGCCCTGGCCGCGCGTCAGGGCTGGCACATCCTGGAGCGCCACGGGCACACGCTGGAGGCCGTCCCGCCCGAGCCTGACACCCTCTGGGGCATGGACGCGACCGTGGCCTGGCCGGACGTGGATCTGGTGGTCGCCCCTCGGGAGGGGCCGGTGCGGCTGGGAGCCCGCGTGGCGGGGGACATGCTGCGGCTCTCCGTCCACGCCGCCCGGCCCGCCCGGACTCGCGCGGAGCTGCGCGCGGAGGACGACCGCGTCGAGGAGACTTCCGAGGGGCGCTTCCGCGTGAACCGGGTCGTCCGGCGCGTGGTGGACCTGCGCGACGGCTCGGAGTTGGACGAGCGAACCATCGCCACGAACCGCCGACGCCTGATGCACGCCCATGAGCGGCGGCGCACCTGCCTGTCGTGCGGTGAGACCGCGTGCCATGCCCGCGTGGAGGTCCCTCGCGCAGAGCGGGAAACGACCTGGGGAAGCCACGCCGCAGGAGGAGGCCGATGAAGTGGGTCATCGTGCCGGAGCCGAGCGAGTGGGTGGCGCACCTCCCGGAGCTTCTCGGCAGAGGGACAGGCGCGCGCGTGTTGGCACCGTGGGCACTTCCGGACCTGCCGGCCCCGCTCGTTCCCTCCGCCCTGCGCGCGGCCCTCCGCCGTCGTCGCCTGGAGGCCCCCGAAAGCAGCCAGGTGGTCTCCGTGCCAGGGTGGATGGCGCTCGAAGCCGGGCTGCGCGCATGGGGGACCACCACCCAGTCCCGGCTCCGCGCTCGCTTCGCGCTGCGCCAGGGCATCTCGCGACTGGCCGCGCTCCGAACCCCGGCCGCGCTGTCCCGCGTGGTCGCTCCGTCCCTGGCGGCGCGCGAGGTGTTCGTGGCGGCGCGAGCGCGGGGCGCCCGATGCGTCCTGGTGGAGGACCTGCCCAACCTGCGCGCCCTCCACGCGGACCTGGACGAGGCCTTCGCGCGCCACCCCGAGGAGCACTTCCTGCGCAACCATCGCGCCAGCGCCCGCGACGTGGCACGGCAGGAAGCGGAGCGACTCCTCGCGGACGAAATCTGGGTGCGGGGTGACTTCGCTCGCGAGCAACTCCTGCGCGCCGGCGTCCCGGCGGAGCGGATTCGAGAGCTGCACCCTCGCCCCGAGACCGTCGACGCTTCGAGAGAGCGCACGTCCACGGGTCACCGCGTGACGCACCTGCACCGCGTGGCGCTGCTGGCGGGTCCGGCGCTCGCGCGAATGGGCGCGCCCGAGGCCCTGGCCGCCCTGGAAGCCCGCCCTGAATGGACCCTCTGGGTGCGCCCCGCCGAGGACTCGGACCTGATGCGCCTGGAGCATCCCCGGGTCCGCGTGGTGACGGCCCAGCAGCAGCAGGCCCTGGACGGTGTGGCTGCGGTGCTCGCCCCCGCCTGGTGCGAGAGCCAGCCGCCCGAACTGGCCCGAGCCATCGCCCGAGGCATCCCGGTCATCGCCACGGACCGGGCGGCGGGCTTCCTGCCCTGCCGCACCATCCCCCGAGGCAACGTCCCGGCCCTGGTGGCGGAGCTGGATGCGCTCACGCCCCCACGCCGAAGCGCGCTCGCGCAGGGCAGCCCGCACCGGAACCCGCGGTAGACGCGGGTCCCGGCTTGGCGCTCGCTACTCCACCCGCTCGATGACGAGCGGACGCGGCGCGGGCGCCTGGGCTCCCACGCGGTAGGCGGCCAGCAGGCGCGCCTTCACGTCCTCCACGGGGGCCGCGTCGTTGTAGTGCACGCGCACCATCGGCTCGCCGCGCGTCACCGCGTCCCCCACCTTCTTCAGCAGGGTGAAGCCCACCGCCGGGTCGATGCGGCTGTCCACGCGCTGGCGGCCCGCGCCGAGCGCCACCGCGGCCAGGCCCACGCCCTCGGTGTGGATGCTCGTCACGAAGCCATCCGCGGGCGCCACCACGTCCACGGTGGACCGCGCCGTGGGCAGGAGCGAGTAGTCGTCGATGGCGTGCGGGTCGCCGCCCTGCGACTGGACGATCTCCTTGAGCTTGCGCACCGCGCTGCCGTCCTCCACCGACTTGCGCAGCTTCTCGCGGGCCTCGGCCACCGAGCCGGCCTTCTTGCCCAGCACCAGCATCTCCGCCGTGAGCGCGTAGGTGATTTCGGTGTAGTCCTCGGGCGCGTCGCCGCGGAGCATGTCCACCGCCTCGCGGACCTCCAGCGCGTTGCCAATCTGCCGGCCCAGCGGCTGGTCCATGTCCGTCAGCAGCGCCACGACCTTGCGGTTCATCTCCGCGCCCAGGCCAATCATGGTGCGCGCCAGCGTGCGGGCGTCATCCACGGTCTTCATGAACGCGCCGCTGCCCACCTTCACGTCCAGCACGAGGGCGTCGATGCCCTCCGCCAGCTTCTTGCTCATGATGGACGAGGCAATCAGCGGGATGCAGTCCACCGTCGCCGTCACGTCGCGCAGGGCGTAGAGCTTCTTGTCGGCGGGCGCCACCTGCGCCGTCTGGCCGATGAGGCAGCAGCCCACCTCGCGCACCAGCCGACGGTACTCGCTGGTGGGCAGGTCCACCCGGAAGCCGGGGATGGACTCCAGCTTGTCCAGCGTCCCGCCCGTGTGGCCCAGGCCTCGGCCTGAAATCATGGGCACCGGCACGCCACAGGCCGCCGCCAGGGGCGCCAGGCTCAGGGAGACCTTGTCCCCCACGCCTCCCGTGGAGTGCTTGTCCACCTTCACCGCCGGCGTGTCCGAGAGGTCCAGCACCTCGCCGGACTCCAGCATCGCCCGGGCCCACGCGCCCAGCTCCCGCGCGTCCAGCCCCTTGAAGAAGATGGCCATGCACATGGCGGCCATCTGGTAGTCCGCTACCGTGCCCGCGGTGTATGCCTCGATGAATGCCCGGATGTCCGACGGGTCCAGCTTCTGGCCGTCGCGCTTGGCCTTGATGAGCTCGTAGGGTTGCACAAGGTCAGGCCATACCAGGAACAGTGCCCCCCATGCACTCCGGGAAAGGCGCCTGAGCATCTGGTAGATACCGGGAAATGATGCAACGCCGACTCCTGGTCCTCGCCCTGGCCGCGCTTGCGTGCGCGTGCTCCAAGAAGAAGGAAGAGCCGTCTTCGGGCCCCGCCCCGACCCCGGCCGCCACCGCCCAGGCGGCCGAGAAGGCCCCCAACGCCGTGGGACTCGTCATCGACGTGGGCGGGCGCGGCGACCACTCCTTCAACGACGCGGCCCTCCGAGGCCTGGAGCTGTGGGCGTCCGGCAAGCGCTACGAGGGCGGCCGCTACGTGGACGCCTCGGCCGAGGAGCTGCGCGAGTCCATTTCCTCGGACCTGGCCTCCATCGCCCCGAACATCAAGCCCCTGGCGGTCAAGCCGCTGGTCCTCCAGAGCAAGGCCCAGGAGGACTACGCCCCCAACCTCCAGCTCCTCGTCGAGCAGGGCGCGCAGCTCACCATCGGCAATGGCTACATGCTGGCCAACGCCGTGCGCGACGTGGCCACGGAGAACCCGAAGTCCCTCTTCCTGCTCATCGACAGCCAGGTGCTGGATGCGCAGGGCAAGGCGCGGCAGCTCCCCAACGTGCGCACCATCCTGTTCAAGGAGCAGGAGGGCAGCTTCCTCGTGGGCGCGCTCGCGGGGCTGGTGACGAAGACGGGCAAGGTGGGCTTCGTGGGAGGCATCGAGGTGCCGCTCATCAAGCGCTTCGAGACGGGCTACCGCGCGGGCGTCATGACGACGAACCCGAAGGCGGCGGCGAGCCTGATGGGCGTCTACACGGGCAGCTTCAACAGCGTGGCGGCCGGCAAGCAGGTGGCGCAGGACCTCATCGCCAAGGGCGCGGACGTCGTCTTCCACGCGGCGGGCGCGGACGGGCTGGGCGTCATCCAGGCGGTGAAGGAGGCGCGCGCGGCGGGCAAGAGCGTGTACGCCATCGGCGTGGACTCGGACCAGTCGCACCTGGCGCCGGACGCCATCCTCACGTCCATGGTGAAGCACACCGACCTCGCGGTGTACCAGGCGTCGCGCGACCTGCTCGACGGCAAGCTCCTGGCGGGTGAGCAGGTGCTCGGGCTGAAGGAGAACGGCGTGGGCATGGCCGACGTGCGCGTGGACTTCCCGGGCAAGGCGGAGGCGCTCCAGAAGGTGGAGGCGCTGCGCCAGCGCATCGTGGCGGGTCAGCTCTCGGTGCCGGGCACGCAGGCGGAACTCGCCTCCTTCCAGGCTGTCGCGCCCTGATTTCCCTCCGGCATATCTCCAAGAGTTTCGGAGCGGTCAGCGCGCTGGATGACGTGTCGCTCGACATCCGCGAGGGCGAGCTGCTCGCGGTGGTGGGCGAGAACGGCGCGGGCAAGTCCAGCCTGATGAACGTGCTGTACGGGCTGTACCAGCCGGACGCCGGAGAGCTGGTGCTGGACGGTCAGCCCGTGCGCTTCAAGAGTCCGCGCGACGCCATCGCGCGCGGCATCGGCATGGTGCACCAGCACTTCATGCTCGTGCCCACGCTGAGCGTGGCGGAGAACGTGGTGCTCGGCCGCGAGCCCACCCGCCGTGGCGTGTTCGACGTGGAGCGCGCGTGCGAGGAGGTGGCCGCCACCTGCCAGCGCTTCGGGTTCCAGTTGGAGCCGCGCGCCCGCGTGGACACGCTCACGGTGGGCTCGCAGCAGAAGGTGGAGATCGTCAAGGCGCTGCACCGAGGCGCCCAGGTGCTCATCCTCGATGAGCCCACCGCGGTCCTCACGCCCCAGGAGGCCGAGGAGCTGGCGCGCGTCATGCGCGGACTCGTGGCACAGGGGCGCACCGTGGTGCTCATCAGCCACAAGCTCGAGGAGGTGCTCGGCGTCTCCAGTCGCGTGGCGGTGATGCGCCGAGGCCGGCTGGTGACGGAGGTCCGTGCGCAAGACACCACCGCCGCCGCGCTGTCCTCGCTCATGGTGGGCGACTGCCAGCCCGTCGCGGCCCAGGTGTCGACCGAGGCGCATGCGCCGGGGCCCGTGGTGCTCGACGCGAAGGACCTCAAGGCCGTGGGCGACAACGGCCGCCCCGCCCTTCGAGGCGTGAGCCTGACAGTGCACGCGGGAGAAATCGTCGGCATCGCGGGCGTGGACGGCAACGGTCAGCGCGAGCTGGCCGAGGTGCTCACCGGACTGCGCTCGCTGGAGAGCGGTGAGGGCACGTTGCTCGGCGGTGGCCTGGGACGCTTGACGCCCGCCGAGGCGCGCCGCCGGGGCGTGGGCCACGTGCCCGAGGATCGCCTGCGCCGCGCGGTGGTGAAGGACATGACGGTGGAGGAGAACGTGGCCCTGGGCCGACACGCCCAGCCTCCCTTCGCCAAGGGCCCGTGGGTGGACTTCGCCGGGCGCCGCGAGCGGGCGGAGAAGCTGCTGCGGGACTACGACGTGCGCCCGCCGGACCCCGAGCTGCCGCTGCGCGCGCTGTCCGGAGGCAACCAGCAGAAGGTCGTGGTGGCGCGCGAGCTGGACGCCGACCCGAAGCTGCTCGTGGTGGTGCAGCCCACGCGCGGGTTGGACATCGGCGCGGTGGCGCAGGTGCACGCCCGGCTGCGCGAGGCGCGAGCCCGAGGCGCGGGAGTGTTGATGGTGTCGCTGGACCTGGAGGAAGTGCTGGCGCTGTCCGACCGCGTCTATGTGCTGTTCGAGGGCCGGGTGACGGGCACGTTCACGCGCGCCGAGTTCGACGAGCGCGAGCTGGGCCGCCGCATGACGGGAGCGGAGGCGGCCCATGGGTGAGCGCGCGAGGCAGGCCCTCCCCTCGGTGCTGTCGGTGCTCCTGGCGCTGGTGCTGTGTTGGATCGCCATCGCGATGACTCGCGACGTGGACACCGCCACCCGCGCCTATCTCCAGATGTTCTGGGGCGGCGTGGGCAACTGGCCCGCGTTCCTCGACGGCGGACCGGTGAGCGCCCTCACCCGCCCGCTCGGCGAGGCCGCGATGAAGGCGGCGCTGCTGACGCTCACGGGCTTGTCCGTGGCGGTGGCCTTCAAGGTCGGCCTGTTCAACATCGGCGCGCAGGGGCAGATGATTCTGGGCGCGCTCGCCGCGGCGGTGGTGGGTGCGCAGCTGAACGTGCCCGCGGTGTTCCACATCCCGGCCGCACTGGCGGCCGCCGCGCTCGCCGGAGGCTTGTGGGCTGGCATCGCCGCCACGCTGCGCATCCGGCGCGGCGTGCACGAGGTCATCTCCACCATCATGCTGAACTGGGTAGCGGTGAGCCTGGTGGACAACTGGCTCGTCATCGGGCCGCTCAAGGCCGTGGCCCAGGGGCAGCAGTCCTCCATCACCGGCACCGCGGAGATCCTCTCCAGCGCGCAGCTGCCGCGCCTGTTGGGCGACCTGTCTCGCCTCAACCTGGGCTTCCCGCTGGCGCTCGCCGCGGCGGTGGGTGTGGACCTGTGGCTCAAGCGCCTGCGCGTGGGCTTCGAGACGCGCGCGGTGGGCCTGGGACCGGACGCGGCGCGCACGGCGGGCATCCCCGTGGCGTGGCGCACGGGACAGGCCATGGTGCTGGCGGGCGCCATGGCGGGACTTGCGGGCGCGGTGCTGGTGCTCGGCACCGAGGGGCGCTACCCCGGCACGCTCGGCGCACCCTATGGCTTCGACGGCATCGCCATCGCGCTCATCGGCAACAACAATCCCCTGGGCCTCACCGTGGCGGCGCTCGTCTTCGGCGTGCTGCGCGCGGGAGGCACACGCATGCAGCTGTTGGGTGTGCACAAGAGCTTCCCGGAGCTGATTCAAGGGCTGGCGCTGCTGTTCGTCGCGGGCCGGCTCATCTGGCTCGCCGTCCTGCGCCGCCGGCCTCGCGCCGTGGTCGCGCCCGCCGCTCCGGTGGTGGAGGTCCCCCGTGCTTGAGGTGCTCCACTCGCTGCTGTTCTCCACGCTGGACGCGGCACCGGCCCTGGTGTTCGCCGCGCTGGGCGCCGTACTGTCCGAGCGCGCGGGCGTGGTGGACGTGGGCGTCGAGGGAATGATGCGCGCGGGCGCCTTCTGCGCGGCCGTGGCGGCCCTGGCGATGCCCACCCCCCTCGCGGTGCTGGTGGGCATGGGCGCGGGCGCCGGCATGGCGGCCATCCACGGCTGGCTGTGCATCCGCTGGCGCTCGGACCAGGTGGTGTCCGGCATGGCGCTCAACCTCGTGGCGCTCGCGGGCGGCACCTTCCTGCTCGAGTCCCTCTTCGGCCCCAACGGCACGCCGCCCATCACCCAGCTGTCGCGCTGGGACATCCCGGGACTTGCCTCGGTGCCCGTGCTGGGCGCGCTCTCCGGACACGCCGCGCCTACCTACCTTGCGCTCCTGCTGCCCTTCCTCTTCCAGGGGCTGCTGACGCGCACGCCGCTGGGCCTGCGACTGCGCGCCGTGGGCGACAAGCCGCACGCGGTGGCCACGCTCGGCCTGTCCGTGCCCGCGCTGCGCTGGGGCGCGGTGGTGGGCGGGGGACTCCTGGCCGGACTCGGGGGCGCGGTGCTCTCCACGGCCGTATTGGATCGCTTCGAGCAGCACACTCCCGCGGGGCTCGGCTTCATGGCCCTGGCCGCCATGGTCTTCGGTCGCTGGACGCCCGTGGGCGCATTCCTCGCCGCGCTCTTCTTCGCGTTCGGAAACGCGCTGCGCATTGGCCTCGCGTCCAGCGCGCCCCACTTGATGGACCTCGTACCGCAGGGCGTCTTGCTCGCCCTCCCCTATCTGATGACATTGGTCCTGCTGGGCCTGCAGGGACAGCGCAGCAGTGCCCCCGCCGCCCTCGGTGTCCCCTTCGAGCAGGAGTCCCGCTGAGTCGGGTGCGGCACCGGGTCTGTTCAAACCTGGGTCAACTCTGATTCTTGGTCTCCATTGACTCACTCGCGTTCGCGAGTGGGGCTCGGTCCGACGCGCCTGATCGCGATGCGGGGAGTTCAAGCCCGCGCCACGACTGGGCTTGTCGGGAACGCATCAATCAAGACGCGCGCTTCAGCGTGGGTGGACCCACGGCATGCGGCTGGCATGTGCCCAAGGCCATGACGGACCGCGTGCCGGAGTCGACCCGGACGCCGGGGGGAGTCTGAGCCTGCCCGGCACGCGGTTCGCGAAACACAGGACGACACCCGGGTGCATCGGGCCCGGTCACGACGGCGGGGTGGCGTGATGCGGGAGACGACGGGAACGACCGCGGCGAACCGACCGCGAGTCCTGGCGGTGGACGTGGAGTCGGGAGGCGCGGAGCGAGTCCGCTCCATCCTGGCACCCGCGGGCTATGACGTCCTGCCCGCGCGGGGAACCACCGCGGCGCTCGAGGCCGCGGCACACCAAACCGCGGACTTGGTGCTCCTGGACGTGGAGCGCGCCGGCACGGTGGGGCTCGAGGCCTTCCGGCGCCTGCGCGAGGAGCTGCGGCGGCCCTCGCTGCCCATCCTCATGCTCACGCCGTCCGCGGATCGCCAGACGCGCCGCGAGGTGCTGGAGGCCGGCGTGGATGACCTGCTCATCACCGAGCCACTGGACGCACAGGAGCTGAAGGTGCGCGTCCACACCCTGCTCGAGCTGAAGTCCCACCGCGAGGACAGCGGGCCGCGCGAGGCACTCCAGGATCCACGCCAGCGCTGGGTCCGCATGGAGCGGCTGGCGCGCGTGGGGACGCTGGCGGCGGACGTGGCGCAGCAGCTCGGCCAGCTGGGGGAAGGACTCCAGCGAGCACTGGAGCACGTGCGCTCGCGAGCGGCCCAGGGCCTGGCTCCGGATCCCGAGGAACTGCACCGCCTGGGGCACGCGGGCGAGCAGATGCGGCTGCACGGCCAGCACCTGCTGTCGCTCGGTCCGACGGGCCCGGCGGACATCCAGCGCTTCGACCTGCGAACCCTGGTGCCCGAGGTCCTCAAGCGCATGCGCGCGAAGGGACGATTGGGCCAGGCGGACGTGCGGATGGTGCTGCCGGAGGACCCCATCGGCGGCGTGTTCAACCGGCGTCAGCTGGAGCAGGTGCTGGTGGAGCTGGTGAGCAACGCCGTGGACGCACTGGAAGACGTCACGGATCGGCCGCGCGTGGTGCATGTGGGCGTGGAGCTGCCCGACATGTTCGGCGACTTCGGGCCCCGCTTCTTCGTGAAGGACAACGGCATCGGCATCTTCGAGGACGAGCTGCAGGCCGTCTTCGCGCCGTACTACACGACCAAGGCGCCCGACCGGAACGTGGGGCTGGGCCTCACCGTGGCGCGCACCTTGGTGGAGTCCATGGGTGGCAAGCTCATGGCGAGGAGCCTCGTCAACGTGGGCAGCACCTTCACGGTGGAGCTGCCCGAGCAGACAGCCTCCTGGTAGGCCGCGCGGGCCGCCCTCCCTCGGGCCCGCGCGCGCCTGGGAGACTTAGAAGCGGTAGGCGATGCCCGCCAGCGCCTCCATGGTGAAGAAGCTGTCATCGAGCCGCGTGTAGACGGACGGCCCCATCTTCAGGCTGAAGTTCACGTTCATCTGGCTGCTGAGGAAGTACTCCACGCCGCCGCCGAACAGGATGGGCACCACCGCCCCGATGTCCTCGCCGAAGTAGACGTGGAACGGGATGTCGATGCCCGCGTTCAGCATCAGCGCGCTGCCCACCGGGAAGCCCGCCGTCAGGCTGACAGGGAGCGCCATGCCGAAGTCCGCGCCCCCGTGATAGCGCCGGTAGAAGTCCTCGAAGTAGATGATGGGCCCGGGCTGGAACGTGAGCGCGAGCGAGACCTTGTTGGTCTTCGCCAGCATGATGCGCAGCCAGAGCTGGAGCTTGACGCCGGGGTCCACGAAGTCGACCGCGCCCTCACGGCCCCAGTTGAAGGTGAACTTGCCGCCGACATCCACGTTGGACGAGCCACCGTGCAGCAAGCCCAGCGTGAGGCCGGGCCAGCCCACCTGACCCGAGAAGACGGTGTTGCCCGTCCCCAGCGCATCGGCGCCGAGGATGGACCAGCCCTGGCCACGCTGGGCGAGCGCCGTGCCGGGGAGGGACAGCAGGCAGGCGAGGAGAAAACCTGGGACGAGACGCTTCACACAGTGCCTTTCTGCGAAGGGCCGAGCGGGGGGCCACGGCCAGTGGGAGAGAGTTGCGATTCAGGACTCAGGCCGGCTGGCCTCGCTCACGCGCCAGCACCAGAAACGCGTCGATGAACGTGGCCAGCTTGGCCTCGGCGCGCTCGCGGGCCGTGGCCAGGGACTCGCTGGGTGACAGCGCTTCCTTGCGCTCGAAGTAGTATTTGATCTTCGGCTCGGTGCCGGAGGGCCGCAGCGTGACGCGCGCGCCGCCTTCCAACTCATACGCCAGCACGTTGGACGGGGGCAGTCCGCCGTCACCGCGCTGGTAGTCGCGCACGGCGCGCACGGCCTCGCCTCCGATGCGCGCGGGCGGCGACGCACGGAAGCCCTCCATGATGCCGCGGATGGCCTGGGCCCCCGAGGCGCCCGGCAGCGTCACGTTGCGCTGCGCGCCCACGTGCAGACCGAAGCGCCGCTGGATCTCTTCCAGGTAACCGAGCACCGTGGTGCCACGCGACTCGCACCACGCCGCCAGGTCCGCGAACACCAGCGCCGCGCCCACGCCGTCCTTGTCGCGCGTCACGGTGCCCACGGTGTAGCCGAGCGCCTCTTCGTAGCCGAAGACGAACTGCGTGCCCTCGGCGCGCTCGCGCTCCAGCGCGCGGTTGGCGATCCACTTGAAGCCGGTGAGCACCTCGTCGTAGGCGGCGTCCAGCGCGCGCGCCAGCTCGCCCAGCTGCGTGGACGACACGATGGTCGTCACCACGTGCGGACGCGCGCGCTTGGTCCCCTGCGTGAGGACGTAGTGCCCGAGCAGCACGCCCACCTCGTTGCCGGTGAGCATGCGCAGCGCGCCGTGATTCTCCCGCGCCATCACCGCGAGCCGGTCCGCGTCCGGATCATTGGCGAGCACCAGGTCCGCCTTCACGCGCTCCGCGGTGGCGAGCGACAGGTCCATCGCGCCCGGCTCCTCGGGATTGGGGAAGCGCACCGTGGGGAAGCGCCCGTCGGGCACGTGCTGCTCGGCCACCGGGGTGACGCGCGCGAAGCCCGCATCCCGCAGGGCCCGCTCGGCCCACACGCCGCCCACGCCGTGCATCGCGGTGTACACGATGGACAGCGACGCGGAGCCGCGCCCGTGCAGGCGCAGTCCCTGGATGGCGCTCAAGTACGCCTCGCCCACCGAGGCCGGCAGGTCGCGCCACAGGCCCTTCGCCCGAGCCTCGGCGGCGGGGCGCAGCGGCACCTGATTGGCCGGCTCCACGCGAGCGATGGCGGCGGCGATGCCCTTGTCGTGCGGGGGGATGATCTGCGCGCCGTTGCCCCAGTAGACCTTGTAGCCGTTGTACTCGGGGGGGTTGTGGCTGGCGGTCACCATCACCGCCGCGGCGGCGCCCAGGTGCAGCACGGCGAAGGCCGTGACAGGGGTGGGCACCGGCTCGGGGAAGAAGAGCGCGGGGATGCCCTCGGCGGCGAGGACCGCGGCGGTGTCCTCGGCCAGCTCCTGGCTCAGGCGCCGCGCGTCGCGGCCCACCACCACGCCCCGCGTCGTCACGTCGGGCACATGGGCCTTGAGATAGCGCGCCAGTCCCGCGGTGGTGCGGCGCACCACGGCACGGTTCATCCGGTTCGGACCCGCGCCGAGCACCCCGCGCAGCCCCGCGGTGCCGAACTCCAGGTCGCCCGCGAAGCGGTCCGCGAGGTCCGCCAGGTCACCGCCCGCGAGAACCTGCGCCAGCTCCGCCGCGGTCTCGGGATCCGGATCCGCCTGACGCCACGCCTCCGCCCGCTCTCTCAGTCCGGTGGTGTCCATGTGTTGTCGCCTCGTGTCGCCGGGTGGGGTGCGGCGGGCTCGGTCCCGTCGCGGTTCAGGTGTAGTCGGTGAGCTTGCGCCGGGTGGCCCGGGCCTTGGGCCCATCCTTCCCGCCCTGACATGCCACGCAGAACTCCGCGTAGGGCATCGCCTGAAGGCGGCCGGTGGGGATGTCGTCGCCGCACTCCTCGCACTCACCAAAGGAGTCCGGGTCCTCGCGCAGCTTGCCCAGGGCCTTCACCACGCGGGCCAACACGCCATCCGTGTTGCGATTCCGACTGGAGGCGATGGCCTGCATCATCTCGTTGAGCGGCTGCTCGTCCTCATCGCCGCCCACGCGCGCATCGTCCGTGCGATTGGGCTCGATGCGCTGGGGGGCCTTGCCCGTCAGCTCCGCGTGGAGCGCCAGAAGCTGCTGCAGGTAGGCCTCTCGCTGTTTCGGCGTCACGGTCGTGGCGGTCAGTACTGCGCGGTGGAGATCTGCCCGGTGACGATGGCAACGGATGACGACGCACCAATGCGGTTGGCGCCCGCGCGGATCATCTTCAGCGCGTCCTCGGCGGAGCGCACCCCACCGGAGGCCTTCACGCCCACGTCATCGCCCACGGTCTGGCGCATCAGCTCGATGTCCTTCACCGTCGCGCCGCCAGGGCCAAAACCCGTGGACGTCTTCACGAAGGCCGCGCCGGCCGCCTTGGACAGCGCGCACGCGACGACCTTCTCCTCGTCCGTCAGCAGCCCCGTCTCCAGGATGACCTTCACGGGCAGCGGGTGGCTCGCCTCCACGACCGCGGCGATGTCCTGGTGCACCAGGCGGTAATCCCGGGCCTTGAGCGCGCCCACGTTGATCACCATGTCGATTTCCCGCGCGCCCGCGCGGATGGACTCGCGCGCCTCGAAGGCCTTGGCTGCGGGCAGCGACGCGCCCAGCGGGAAGCCCACCACGGCGATGGGCACGGCATGCGCGCCGGCCAGCACGCGCGCCGCCGTGGCCACATGCACGCTGTTCACGCACACGGTGGCGAAGCTGTACTGGCGCGCCTCCTCCGCCACGCGGACCACGTCCTCGGTGCGCGCATCGGGCTTGAGCAGCGTGTGGTCGATGTAGGGCGCCAGGTCGGCCGCGCCGCGAATGGCGTCAGGAGGAACGCGCGCGGTGGCGGTCTTCACGCCGGGCTCACGCCGCGCGGGCTCCACGAGCACTTCCACGGTCGAGTCCTCGGCGGTCGTCTCGGCCTCGGCGGTCGCGCCGGGCGGCACCGCTCCCCGGGCCTCAGCCCAGGCGAGCATGCGGCGGCGGGCGTGGTCAGCAAGCTCCTCAACGGCTTTGAAGAAGTCCTCGGAGTCGGACATGTCGCGCCCCTTAGCCCACTTCGCTGCCCTCGGGAAGCGCTCGGATGGGTGCTGCTGAACAGGTCGCACCCAGGTGCCGAGGGTGGGAGCGGAGCGGTAGAGTGCGATTCGTGACGTTCTTCGCGCGGCTCCTTGGATTCTTCTTCCTTCTGCTCGCTCCACTCGGAGGGCCTGCCGCCGCACCCGCCGTGCCATCGAGCAGTGCGGGCCGGCAGCTCTCGGTGTACTTCCTGGACGTGGGCCAGGGCGACGCGCTGCTCATCGTCTCCCCCGAGGGCAAGACGGTGCTCGTCGATGGTGGCCCTCCGGAAGCGGCGCCTCGGCTGGCGGCGCGGCTGCGCGAACTGGTGAAGGGCCCGTTGGATCTCGTCATCCTCACGCACCCGCATCTGGATCATCTGGGTGGACTCACCGCGGCGATTCGAGCAGTGGGCGCGCGGCGCTTCATGGACCCTGGCTTCAATCACCCGAGCGAGGCCTACCGCGACCTGCTGAACTTCGTGGGCAAGGAGGTGGGCCAGGTGATGACGCCCCAGCCCAACCCGCGCTCACCCCAGTCGCTGCTCACCATCGGACTGGGCGAGGGCGTGGCCTTGACGGTGCTGTGGCCGCGCGTGCCGCAGGAGTCGTTCCTCGACGACACGCGCTCGGATCCCAACTCCAACTCCATCGTGACGAAGCTCACGTTCGGATCCACGTCCTTCCTGCTGACAGGAGACTCGGAGCCGGACACCGAGGAGGTCCTGCTCCAGAAGCCGCTCGACCTGACGGCCACCGTGCTGAAGGTGGCCCACCATGGAGGCCGCCACTCCACGACCGCCGCCTTCCTGCGCCGGGTGAAGCCGCGCGTCGCGGTCATCTCCTGCGGCAAGGGCAACGACTATGGCCACCCCAGCCCGGAGGTCCTCGAACGGCTGGACACCGCCGGCGTCCGCACCTTCCGCACCGACCAGGACGGCGAGGTCGTCGCGGTGAGTGATGGAACCTCCGTCACCCTGCGCTCGGCCCGAGGCATCACAGCGCCCGGGGTCGTGCAGGGAGAACAGGGCCCAGGACCGGTGGCGCTCGGTCCCATCGAGCCCAGCGTGCATCGACGCTCAGGCGGTTCGAAGGAGCGAGAGAAAGAGCCCGGGAGCCGTGAGCCCTCGAGCCCGAGCCGCCCCGCCCCACCTCCCGTGGAGCGCGCGCCCGTGAGTGCGGAGGGACAGCACTACGTATCGCTGAAGGGCAGCAAGGTGTTCCACCGTGAGGACTGCCCGACCTTGAAGCGCTCGCACAATGAGCGCACCGTCTACCCCAGCCGCGAGGCCGCCGCCCGCGAGCGCCGTCCGGCGGAGGACTGCCACCCATGAGCCCGCGACTGCCTCTCCTGCTGGGCCTGCTGCTCGTTGCCTCCCAGGCCTGCAAGCAACCTCCGCCTGCCCCCGCGCCGCCACCCGAGGCGAGCGAGCCCGCCACGCCCTCGCGCTATTTCGGGCCGCCTCCCGACGGGAAGCTGCACGTCTACTTCTTCGACGTGGGCCAGGGTGACGCGGCGCTCATCGTGTCGCCCGAGGGGAACTCGGTGCTGGTGGATGCGGGCCCCGCCTCCGCCGCCGGGCACCTGGTGAACCGGCTGCCCGAGCTGCTGCGGCGCGAGCTGGACCTCGTCATCCTCACGCATCCGCACGCGGACCATCGCGGCGCGTTGGATCCGCTGCTGCGCCGAGTGGGCGCGCGTCGGCTCTTGGAGCCACAGCTCCCAGGCGCCCCCGAGGACTACGACGCCCTGCTCGGACGCGTGGGCTCGCGCGGCGTGCAGGTCTTCTCCCCCGCGCCTTCGTCATCCACACCCAACGCACCCCTGAAGTTGCCGGTGGGCGCGGGCGTGGAGCTGACGGTGCTCTGGCCGCGCGCGCCGACGGAAGCACTGCTGCCGGGCGATGGTGCGGTCGCGCTGGAGTCCAACTCCATCGTCTTGAGGCTCACCTACGGAGACACGTCCGTGCTGTTCATGGGCGATGCGCGAGCCCAGACCGAAGCGCATCTCGTCGCGCGTGGAGCACTCTCTCGTTCCACACTGCTCAAGGTGGGTGCGCACGGAATCTCGGACGCCTCCACGGCCGCATTCCTCGCGGCGGTGCGTCCTCAAGCGGCCATCGTCTCGGTGGGCGCGGGCGGCGGTCCTGGCATGCCCGCGCGTGCGACTCTCGAGCGCCTCGGCACGAGCAGCGCGCGCCTCTTCCGCACGGACCTCGCGGGCGAGGTGCAGGCGGTGAGCGATGGTCGGCAGTTCGTGCTCACGCCGCAGCGACTGCCCGCCGGAGTGCCCATCGATACGCGCTACACCTTCTCCGGCGCGGACCTGCTGCCCCCCACCGCAGCGCCCGCTGTCGCGAAGACCCCCGAGACGAAGCCCGCGACGGAAACACCTCGCCAGGGTCCGGGCATCACCCACGTGGACGACTTGCCCGCCACGCGGAAACCGCCCGCGCCAGAGACACCTCAACCCATGCCCACCCAGGGCTACGTGGCGAGCCGCATCCGCGAGTCCTTCCACGTGCCCTCGTGCCCCGCCGCGAAGAAGATCCTCCCGCGCAACCTCATCCACTTCGCCACGCGCGAGGAAGCCGCCCGGAAGCTCCGGCCGGCGCGGGACTGCAACCCATGAGTCCCACTCGGAGCCCCATGTCGAAGGCCACGTTGGACCGCATCGAGGGCGACATCGCCGTGCTCGTGGTGGATGGCCGCGAAGTGACGCGCCCCATGCGCGAACTGCCGGCTGGCGCACGCGAGGGCGACGTCATCGACTTGAAGACCCTCACGGTGGACACGAAGGCCACGGCGGCATTGCGCGAAGAGGTGCGCGAGGCGCGCGAGCGAGCACAGCGAGGCAAGCCCCCACCGCCCTCGGGCGACTTCGACCTGTGACGTGAGCACGCCGGGCTCTGCTCAGCACGCAGGTAGGCGCAGCGATGCCCAACGCGCGCGGAGAGGTCAGTCTTCTACCGCGCCTGAGCGACTACGACCCGTGACGTAGACACGCCGGGCCACAGGTGCTCCCGCGAGGAGCACCGTGAAGCCCAGCGTTCGGCTACATCGTGCCGGAGAGGACGAGCGGAACCTGGAGGTCCACGTCGTCGCCCGAGAAGCTCGAGAAGACCATGCGCTTCGCGCGGTCCTTCAGGCACTCCCCGACTCCCGACCCGTTGATGTCCGCCCGATCAAACGAGGCGGCCTTCACCGTGCCCGAGGCCCCCACGGTGGCGGTCAGCGTGACCTTGCCACCGCGGAACTTCGGGTTCTTGCGCAGCTCCTGCTCGATGCAGTTGCGGAAGCCGGGCTGCGTCTGGGCCACCACGCGCTGCACTTCTTCAGGAGCGGGACCGCCCGCGGAGGCACTGTCCTTGGCCGCGACCTCCGCGTCCTTGCGGACCTCCGGGCCCACCTCCGCCTTCTGCGTATCGGCGTAGGCAGCCGCAAGCTCCGCCTGGGCCTTCCCATTCGCCGGAGCAGTGCTGCCCTGCGCGCCCGCCTCCGCCGGCTTCGGCGCCGCCGCCGGTCGCTTCTCCGACTCAACCGGGCGCGACGGGGGAGGAGGCGGCGTGCGGCCCAGCAGCTTGTCGCGCAGCGCGCCCACGCCCTCCACGGAGAACACGGGCTGCTCCACCGTGCGGCCCTCGGCGTCCACTCGCTTGACCGTGAGCGGCACCACCTTGGTGGCGGACAGCGCGTACAGGATGCCCACGGGCACCACGATGATGAGCACCACGAAGAGCGCGATCTTCCACGCCGGATTGCGGCGCGTGACGCCCGACTTCTTCATGAAGTAGCGCGTGTCCTCCACCGGCGCGGACTCGTCGTCGGGGTCTGCCCCCAGCGGCGCGCCCTGCTCGTCGGACTCGGGCGCTCCGTCATCCTCGCCCTCGCCCCGGTTGCCCGGCAGGTCCAGGTCGGAGAACAGCTCGTTGAGCGGCGCGGCACTCGCGGCGGGAGCCTCCGCGCGCGCGGCCTGACCACGCCGTCCAGACGAGGCGGGCGCCGGCTTCGCCGCGGGCTCGGAGAAGAACGTCCGCTCGGGCTCGTCCTCTTCGTTCGCGGGCGGCTCGGACTCGGGCTCGGGCATGAACGCCTGGGGCTCCGGCTCACGACGGGGCGCGGCCCGCATGGGAGCAGGCGGAGGAGGAGGAGCCGCCACGGGAGGGGGCGGCGCCACGGGCTCGGGGGGCGGCGCGAAGAACGCAGCCAGCTCCGGGATGTCCGAACCGCGCTTCCAGTCCGGCATGCCCTGGCGCCAGAAGAAGCTGCGCGCGCTGATGCTGCCCGACGACACCCAATCCGCCAGGGCGGCCTCATCCAGAGGACCTTCCTGCTTGTTGCGCACCATGACGAACCAGGGCGCTCCCGCGGCCTGGCGCACGGGAGCCGCGCGCGTCGGCTCATCATCCCAGGGCGTCTGGGGCGCGGTGACAGGTGCTCTCGCGACGGGAGCAGCGGCAGGAACCGGAGCGGGAGCGGGAGCCGAGGCACTCGCCGTCTCACTCAGCGAGCGCTCCTGCGCGCGGATGCGCTCCACGTCGGCCAGAGACACCACGCGGGTGCTCTCTTCCTCGGCGGGGCCCTGCACCGTGATGACGCTCTGACAATTCTTGCAGCGGACCTTGACCGTCTTGCCGCGGACTTTTTCGTCCGCAATGGAGTACCGCTTCTGGCAATTGTCGCAGGTGAAGTTCAAGGGGGGTGTCCGACTCGCGGGGAAACGGGCCCGGATGCTACCGCCAGAAATCGCCCGCGCAAACCCACCGTTGACTCTGCCCGTCGGCCCAACTATTCAGCCGCCTCCCTGTCTTCTCTAGCCTTTTAGAAGGTGGCGAATGTCGGCGAAGGACCTCGGGACGAAGTTCGTCTGCTTCAAGTGCAGCACGAAGTTCTACGACATGAAGAAGCCGGATCCGGTGTGCCCCAAGTGCGGCGCCGACCAGCGTGAAAGCCCTGCCCTGAAGCCCGCGCCCGAAGGACGCCGCAGCCGGCTGTCTGCCGCGCCCAAGGTCATCGAGCCCGTCGAGCCCGAGGAGCCCGCGGCCTCCGAGGAGGAGGAAGAGGACCTCGAGAGCTTCGACGACGAGGAGGCTGGCGCCGGCGAGGCCGAGGAAGACGAAATCTAGCCAGCAGCAGTGGGTGTCATGCACGGGGAGGCTCCGTGGCCAGCAGGCCCGGGGCCTCTTCGTCGTTCTGCAGCGCCCCGCGAACGCTGCCTACGGGTTCGACGACGCCGGCGACAGCTCCGTCAGGGCGCGGCGAATCTGCTCATAGAGGCCAGGCCCCATCTCCTGCATCCCCACGGGCCGGGCCGCCCGGCCCGAGGGCGCCGCGGGGCGTGGCTCCGGTGGCATCACTCGCTTCTTTGGCTGGTGCATGACGTGCCCCCCTCTTGTGTGGTGCAAGCACCCTCATAACAATTTTGCCATTAAGACGGAAACCGAAACCGCCCGCCGCGGTTCACAGAGCGTTAGACGCGGAGCGGCCGATTCCTTCCACGTCTCGCCCTGGAGTTGGGGGTGTCGGGGTCAGCGCAGGTCAGCGGCGCCCCACGCCTGGTCCACCGTGACGGTCTCTCCCGGGTGGACGTCCACGGTGCGCGAAGTCTCCGGCAGCCGCTCGTGCCAGAAGACGAGGGTGTGCTTCCCGGCGGGGACCTTGAGGCGGAAGCGCCCGTCCACGCCCGAGGTCGTGAAGTAGGGATGGTCGAAGGTGCGCACGACGGCGTGCATCCAGGGATGGACGTCGCAGCGGATGGCGACGGTGCCCGGCTCGGTGGGCAGCGGCCGGTGCAGGGTCATCCCCTCCAGCGGCATGGCCACGTTGAAGACTGAACGATTGGCCGCGGACGCGGCGCGCACGTTGTGGACCAGCGGGTCCGAATTCCGTAGGGCCAGGGAACTCCCCGCCCGGGCCGCCAGGGCGGGTGGCTCGTAGGAGCACTTGCGCTGGTCCAGCACCGGCTCGGGAGTGGGCTCGGGAGGTGCGGCGAAGGCAGCGCCGTCCTTCAGCGACACCACAGCATAGGCAAGCGTGCCGCCCTGCCCCACCACGACAGAGCGGTCCTCGGACTGCTCTCCACAGACGCCAGCGGCGGTGGCGCTGGTATCGCGCAGGACGGGGGCGGGCGGAGGGCCGGACAGGCGCACGCTGCCCTCCAGGGTCCCCCACTCCGCCACGGGAGCCACCGGACGGGCGGCGGGAGGCGGGGCGCCCGAGGAGGGGGGCGCGGCGGGAGGAGGAGACTCGCGACAGGCGGAGGCCAGGGCGAGCAGGAGGCAGGCGCGAAGGAAGGAGGGCCGGAACACGTGCCCCGGTCTAACGGGTGCGTGAAGCGGATTCAAACGCCGGATGGCCGCACGGGCAGCGTGGGATGACGACTGGCCCATTTGGGCGTTGGACCCCCATCATCCTTGTTGGTACAAGAGCCGCGCCGCGCGTCGGTGCGGCCGTGTGGGAGGCAGCAAACTTGCGGGAGAAACTGAAGGCCCTGGCGGAGCTGCAGAAGGTAGACCTGGAGGTCGCCTCGCTCCGGAAGGCTGCGGACGTGCATCCCCGTCAGATCTCCGAGCTGGAGCGGGACCTGGGGGTGGCGCGGAGTGCCATCGAGGCGGAGCGCGCGCGCGTGACCGACCTCGAGCGGCAGAAGGCCCTGCTCGAGCAGAACATCGCGGACGAGAAGGACAAGGTGAAGAAGTGGGAAGGTCGCCTGTCCGATCAGCGCTCGACGCGTGAGTACTCGGCGCTCGCGAGGGAGATCGACATCGCGAAGAAGGGCATCCTCACCCAGTCCGAGGAGCTGACGGACAAGGTGAAGGAGCTGGCCGCGGCGCGCGAGGCCATCAAGTCCAAGGAGTCGGACTTCGCGACCCGTCAGCAGAGCCTCTCGGGGCGCATGACGGAGCTGCGCGGCAAGCTGGGCGAGGCCGAGGGCCAGGTGAAGTCGCTGGAGGGCCGTCGCTCGGAGGTGGCCGCCGCGGTGGACGCCACGCTGCTGCGCCGCTACGAGGTCATCCGCAAGAAGAAGCTCCCCGCCATCGTCGGCGTGGCGGCGGGCACTTGCCAGGGCTGCAACATGAACGTGCCGCCCCAGCTCTACAACATGCTGCGCACCACGCTGGGCACGGACGTGTGTCCCTCGTGCAACCGCATCATCTACGCAATCGAGGCGCTCCAGGAGAAGCAGCCGGCCGCTGACGAGTAGTCGCGGTCGTCCTGTTTCGTCCCATGGCCCGGCCCTCCCTCGTCGACCTCCTCCGCTTCATCGCGCGTGAGGAGCCGCTGACGAGCACGGTCCGGGCCTTCCGGGGCCTCACCCGGGAGCACCTGGGCCAGTTGCTGGAGGAGGCCGCCGACCGGCTCGGTCCTGGCGCCTCGTCCGCTCCCGAGCCCTCGTCCCCTGCCCCGATTCCCCCAACGGTGGAGACCTCGCGAACCACGGGCCCGGTTCCCCGGCTGCGCGTCTATTCCGACGGTGCGGCGCGCGGCAATCCGGGACCTGCTGGCGCGGGCGCCGTGGTGAAAGACGTCGAAGGCCGGGTGGTGGCGCGGCTCGGGCGCTTCCTCGGCGTCCAGACGAACAACTTCGCCGAGTACACGGCGCTCCTCCTGGGCCTCCAGCACGCCCGGGGGCTGGGCGCCTCCGAGGTGGAGGTCTTCGCGGACAGCGAGCTGCTCATCCGGCAGCTCGGGGGCCGCTATCAGGTGAAGAGCCCCACACTGAAGCCGCTGTTCGATGAGGCCCGGCGGCTGCTCGCGGGCTTCTCCGCCGTGAAGCTCACCCATGTCCCCCGCGCGCAGAACGCCGAGGCAGACGAGATGAGCAACCGCGCCATCGACGAGCGCATGTAGCGCGAAGGGCCGCAGGCGTGTTCACCGCGCGCGGCGCAGTCTTGAGCGGAGTGGACCCGAACGGCACCGCTGTTGTATCCCCTGGAGCGCCAGAGCGGCCCGGATGAACGCCGGCCATTGCAGTCATGGGTGGCGGGAGGAAAGTCCGAGCTCCAGAGGGCAGGGTGCTGGCTAACGGCCAGTCGAGGCGACTCGCAGGACAGTGCCACAGAAAACAGACCGCCCGTTCCGCAAGGGGCGGGTAAGGGTGAAACGGTGCGGTAAGAGCGCACCGCGTCCGGGGTGACTCGGACGGCACGGTAAACCCCACCTGGAGCAAGAGCCAATAGGAGCGCGTCCCCGAAAGGGGACAAGGATGGCCCGTCCCAAGCGCTCGGGTTGCTCGCTGATGAGGCCCCTGGGCAACCAGGGCCCTAGATGAATGTTCATCGCCCATTCCGAAAGGGGTGGGGACAAAACTCGGCTTACAGGGCCGCTCTGGCGCTTCTTCCCTGTCACAGCCACTTCAGCGCAGCCGCTCGCGTTCGGCGCGGCGTGCACGCAGCGGTATGTGCACGCGCGTCTGGCGTTTGAGTGCGCGCATGAACGTCCGTCCCACCGTCCTGCTGCTCCTGTGCCTGTCGCTTCCCAACCTGACCTGGGCCGCGAGTCCCCAGTCCACCGGTTCGTCTCCTCCAGCGGCCGCTGCGAAACAAAAGAGTGCGGCAGCAAAGCCCCAGACGTGCCGAGACATCATGCGCGCGTTGGCGGAGCCCGGGCCCGTGAAGGTGGAGTTCGAGGCGCTCACACTCGATGTTCCCCCAGGACTCCTCTTCCTCAGGGCAGAACACGCCAAGGAACTCTCGAAGCGCCAGTGCGGAAATCCCCTGCTCGAAGGCTCGATGGGACTCGTCCTGCCCACCGGCACGGCGCAGGGCGAGCTTCTCCTCGGCCACTTCGGTGTGGGCCACCTGCAGGAGAACCCGCTCGACGAAAGGCTCCTCCTCGCCTCTCGCAAGCGGTTGGACCCGGGGACGGCGATGCAGACCCTCGACTGGCACACCCCGCCAACCTACGACCGCGCCAAGCACCGCGCCACGTGGGCGTTGGATACCCTCACGGGGGGCGCTCCCGCTCTCCATGAGGAGGCGTATGTGCTGGGCCGCTGGGGGTTCGTGTCCGTGACCCACTTCGGAAAGCCTGAGGTCGTGACGGCGATGCACCCCGCGCTGCTCAAGGTCTTGGAC
Source organism: Myxococcaceae bacterium JPH2 (assembly GCA_016458225.1). Classification (NCBI taxonomy): domain Bacteria; kingdom Pseudomonadati; phylum Myxococcota; class Myxococcia; order Myxococcales; family Myxococcaceae; species Myxococcaceae bacterium JPH2. Next base: position 207,309 of record JAEMGR010000001.1, read on the forward strand.
GGCATCCAGTTCAAGCCAGGGGCGCGCTACGAGGATTACGACGCCCATGCCGACGGCGCCTCGCGAAAAGACCTCAATACCTATGCGGAAGACCTGCTCCAACGGCTGGGAGACGACGCGAGTCCTCCGACCGCGCAGCCCCGCTCACAGCCGGGCCCCCAGGCTTCGTCCGGTCAGACGACGACCGCGGCCCGACCGAGCGCACCGTCCGAACAACCCACGTGCATGAACACGATGCGCGCATTGGCCATCGCCGGGCCCATGAAGGTGGAGTTCGAGAAGTTCACGTTCGATGTCCCCGCGGGCTTTTTCTTCCTGGGGGAGGAGCGCTCCAAGGACCTCTTGAAGACGCGCTGCGCATTGGGCTGGGAGCCCTACTGGCTAGGGCTCATCATGCCCAGTGACAAGCAGGCGGCACTCATCCTCACCTATAAAAACGTGGGCTATTTCCGAGACGAGCGCCCGCTGGATGCAATCCAGATCCTCGCCACCGTCAAGGAGAGGTACCAAAGGCCTGAGCTGATGATCACCGGATGGCATACCCGGCCGTCCTACCATCGCGGCAAACACCAGCTCACCCTGGCCGCGGACACCACGCAGACGGGCACTCCGGCGGTCATCGACCAAGGCTGGGTTCTGGGCCGCAATGGGTTCGTAGCGCTCTACAACACCGGGAAGCCCGACGAGGTGAAGGCGGTGCACGCAGCGCTTCTCAACCTTCTGAATGGCATCCAGTTCAAGAAGGGCGCGCGATACAAGGACTACGTGGCCCAGGACGGCGAAGCGGTGCAGGGAGACCTCAACACCCTCCTGCAGAAGAATCTGTGACCTCTGGGGAAAACGACGCGAGTCCTTCGCACACGCAGCCTGACTCGACATGAAGCATGACGGGCACGGCGCCTCGGACTCGCGCTTCGGTTCATCCCACGAGCCCACCCACCCCGTCCGAGCAGGACGGGCAGTCCCTTTGAAGCGCCGAGCGGCGGCAGGCACCCTGCAGGTTCAGCCCAGCCTGGAGCCGCGCGGTCACCGCCTCCGCGCCCGGCTCGAGCCTCCCGCCGGAGGCAGCGGGACGGCGCTCAGCGACCGACGGGGACCTGGGCCAGCAGCAGCCGGTCGTTGCCGTCGTTGCGCACCACGTCCGGGTTGGTGAGCTTCAGGCGCGTGTCCGTGCGCGGCTCCCACAGGCCCATCCACAGGTTCAGCGCGCGCACGGGCGAGCCCGGCGGCACCGAGACGATGAACTCGTCCTTCACCGTCTCGCCCGGCTTCCACTGCGTTGTCGGGTAGAGACCATTCGCGGGCTTGTGGTCCACGTTGGTGCGCTCCACGCGGCCGTCGGCGTCCTCCACGTGCACGAAGACGATGTAGTCGTCGTCCAGCGGCTGGAGCACCTTGAAGAACAACGTCACCCGGGCCTGGTCCCCCGGGGCGACGCGGCCGGGCTGGACCGTGGCGCCCACCAGCTCCACCTTCCCTCCCAGATTGGCGCCATTGCGCACGGACAGCGGCGGCACCTGGGTCACCGTGGCCGCGCGCCGCTCCTCGGGGCTGGCGCCTCCCGGGGCCTCGACGATGCAGGCACTGCCCAACAGCAGGGATGCGGACACCCAAAGGGTCGAGGGACGGAAGCGCATGGCGATGCGCGGTTCTACTCGGCCGGGGGCGCTGCATCCAACTGCGCGTTGGTGTATGCGAGGCCGCGCATGAACACCCCACCCCTCCTCGCCGCCCTGGCCACCCAGGTCCCGCCCTCTCCCTCCCCCGCTCCCACGCCGGGCGGAGGCACGACGCAGCCGGGAACGGGCACGCCGCCCGAGCATGGCCTCCCCATGGGCGAGGTGGTGGGGATGGGCGTGGCGGCCCTCTTCGTCCTCCTCGTGGTGCTCGCCGCGCGCAAGCTCTTCACCCGGGGCCGTCAGGCCGAGGACAAGAAGCCCGCGGTCCCCAAGGCGGAGGAGAAGCCCGCCCTCCCCGAGCCGCGCCCCGAGCTGCGCGTGGACCTGCCGCCCTCCGAGCTGGAGCTGGCGCGCCTCCGCGAGCTGGACGAGGCCCATGCGCGCTCCGAGGCACTGACCCGCCAGCGCGAAGAGGCCGCCCGCGCCGCGCGCACCACCACCGACGCCACCGAGCGCGCTCGCCTGGAGGCGGAGGCTCGCGAGCTCAAGGAGCGCGAGGAGGAGCAGAAGCGCGCCGAGTACCGCGCGAAGAAGGCCGCGGATGACGAGGCCCGCGAGCGCCGCCGCCGCGAGGTCGCCGAGGCCCAGCGCCTCCAGGAGGAGCAGCGCGCCCGCGAGGCCGCCACCGCCGAGGAGGCCAGGCGCGCCGAGGAGGCCGCCGCCCGCGCCAAGGTCCAGGCCGAGGCCGGCCGCACGCTGGCCCAGGGCCTGGACAAGACGCGCAGCCAGGGCTTCATGGCCCGCCTCAACGGGCTCTTCGGCCAGCAGCGCGTGGTGGACGAGTCCGTGCTCGCGGACCTGGAGGAGATCCTCTTCACCGCCGACATCGGCGTGCGCACCGCGAACCGGCTCGTCGAGGAGGCGCGCGAGAAGCTCAAGCGCAAGGAGCTGAGCGACCCGGAGAAGATCAAGCGCGTCATCCGCGACGAGGTGGAGCGCATCGTGGCGCTGCCCGTGCCGCGCTCGCTGGAGGGCGGCGGCCCGCCCCACGTCGTCATGGTCGTGGGCGTCAACGGCGCCGGCAAGACGACCACCATTGGCAAGCTGGCCGCGCAGCTCACGGGCCAAGGCAAGAAGGTGGTTGTCGCCGCGGGTGACACCTTCCGCGCCGCCGCCACCGAGCAGCTCGACGTGTGGGCCGAGCGCGCCGGAGCGCAGCTCGTCAGGGGCGCCGACGGTGGGGACCCGGGCTCCGTCGTGTTCGAGGCCGTGAAGCGCGCGCGCGCGGAGAACGCGGACGTCGTCATCGCCGACACCGCGGGACGCCTGCACACCCAGGCGCCGCTCATGGAGGAGCTGAAGAAGGTCAAGCGCGTCATGGACAAGGCGCTGCCCGGCGCGCCGCATGAGGTGCTGCTGGTGCTCGACTCCACCAACGGACAGAACGCCATCCAGCAGGCCAAGCAGTTCCACGAGGCGGTGGGCGTCACGGCCATCGCGCTCACCAAGCTGGACGGCACCGCCAAGGGCGGCGTCATCATCGGCATCTGCGACGAGCTGAAGCTGCCCGTGGTCTGGGTGGGCGTGGGCGAGAAGATCGCCGACCTGCGCCGCTTCGATCCGCGCGAGTTCGTCCAGGCCCTGTTCGATTGAGGCCCGGGCTCACTGCCCGGTGAGCTGGGGAAGGATCTCCTCCAGCATCTTGCGCGTCTCAGCGTCCAGCTTCATGTCGCCCAGGCCGCCCATCATCGACCCCAGGTCCGGCGCGCCCAGGTCCGCGTCGCCGTGCGCCTCCTCCCACCAACGCACGCGCAACGCTCCGAGTGCTCGCGTATGCGCGGGGCTCGCCTTCGCCAGCTCCTTCACCAGGCACTCCTTGCACGTCCACTTGAAGCGGTACGTGTCCACGTAGGAGCGCAGGCCCTGGAAGTACGGCGCATCCCCCACGAGCTGGCGCGCGGCCTGGTGGAACAGCGGCGCCTTGCCGTACACGAGCGCGCCGTACTGCATCTCATCGTCGAAGTCGCCCGTGGCCCGGTCCGCCCGGCCGTCCTCACCGCCCGACAAGCGATAGAAGTGGTAGGGCGTCACCAGTCCCTCGCGACGCATGCGCTCCGCGGCGGGCTTGCCGTGTGCCCACTCGAAGTAGAGCACCGCGGCGTACTGGGCCAGGGACTCATCCACCACGGGCGCGTTGATGGGGTCCGAGCCCACCAGCGCCGCGAAGTACTGGTGCGCCACCTCGTGCGCCACGGTGAACTCCAGCGTGCGCTCCAGCGTCGCCCCCATCTGCGCCATCGCCCCGCCGCCCGCATCGCCCAGCAGCGCCTGCAGGTCCTCCATGCCCGCCATGCCGGAGAGCACCGCGCTCGGGTCCGTCGAGGCCCGATAGAGCGACGTCGCCACCGTGACGAGCCCCGGGAACTCCATGCCTCCGGCGCCCCCCGACAGCGGCGCCTCCACCACGCGGAAGTGCGTGTAGGGCAGCGGGCCCAGACGGCGCTCGAACTCGGACAGGGCCTGCGTCGCGTACTTCAGCACGCGCTGGGCACTGGCCTCGTCCCGGGGCAGGAAGTGGCTCTCCACCGTCACGCCGTTCACGGTGGTCGTCTCGGACCGATAGCCGCGCGACACGAACACGGGGAAGTCTCGCACCGCCGCCGCGGCGAACCCGAAGCGGACGCGACCATCCGGCTCGGGCACTTCGCCCATGGGAGCGCCCGTGGCATGCGCGGTCCAGCCCGGGGGCACGGTGACGGTGGCCAGCACGTGCGCCGGCTCGTACAGCGCGAGGTCCCCGATGCCCTGCGGCCCCGCCCAGGGCTTCCCCTGGTCATCCAGCGGCGGCACCTGCGGCACCACGCCCACCAGGCTGAGGAAGTCCGACGTCGCCGAGAAGGCCCCGTGGTCTCCGCCGCTCGCGGCACCGCCTCCGCCCAGCAAGGAACCGCTCTGCGCCGGAGCGCGCGGCACCGTGGCCTTCACCGACATCTCCAGCGTGGCGCTCGCCCCCGGCGCGAGCGGCGATGGCAGCGCCAGTCGTGACAGCGTGGGCTCGGGGCCCTGCTCCAGCGTGACGGGCTGGCCGTTGAGCTTCACCTGCGACAGCGACACCCGCCGCGCCCGAGCATTGGGCGTCAGCCGCAGATACAGCTCCGAGAGCGGGCGCCCGCCGCGCGCCGTCAGCTCGACCTGCACCTTGCCCCAGACGAGGCGCTCCTTCGGGTCGACCTCCAGTTGCACCCGGTAGCGCGGCAGCGCCTCCAAAGGCCCGAGCGCCCGCGCCGCCCGCTCCCGCTCGGAGGGCTTGAGGTGCTGGAGGCACAGCTGCACTTCTGGAGGCACATCGGCCTGGGCCCGAGCGCTGACGAACAGGGCCAGGAGACTCCACCGGAGGAGCGCGCGCATGGGGGCATGCTAATTGACCCGTTGCGCAGCCGCTCGCTACAAGCCCGGAAATGCCCTCCAGAACGCTTACCCTGGCCCTGGCCGCAGTCTGCGTCTTCCCCGCCTGCGCGGCGCGGCAAGCTCCCGCCGCCCATCCCGTTGTCTCCCCCGCGGCTCCCCGCGCCATCCTGCTGCTCAAGGACACTCCCGAGCGCGAGACGGCGAGGCTCAAGGAGCTGCGCCAGGACGTGGAGGTCGACACGCGCGACGCGGACCGCACGCCCCATGTGGTGGCCACCGGACAGACCGAGCCGCTGAAGCTGGAGGGGGCCCGCGCGCGCCTCTACGGCGACGCGAAGGGGACCGAGGGATTCTCGGTGGACAACTTCCTGCTGCTGGAGGTCGTGGACGGACGCGGCACCGTGCTGCGCCGGGCCGCCGTGGGCTACACCGACAGCGTCCTCATCGGGAATCAACAGGTGGACAACGTGGGCCGCCGCGCCTTCGCCTTCGAGCCCGGCGAGGTGGACGTCACCGAGCTGCTGCCCGAGTCCGGCGAGTTCCGCGTGCGCACCACCGCGCTCGACTACTGGGGCGTGGGCCGGGTGAGCAACGTGTACCTGGTGCTGTCACCCGAGGCCCGCAGGGGAGAAGACGACCTGCGGGGCCAGTAGCCACCCCTTCGGTCAGAAGCGCAGCCCGCCCCCGGAGGGCAGCGCCGCCGGGCGGGCCGCGGCGGGAATCACGCCGTCGCAGTTCACGCCGCACACCTCGTTGGGCGCCAGCGGCTTGGCGCTGTTCTGGGTCGCCATGACCGCGCCCACGGACGCGGCAGCAACGAGCCCCACGCCGGCCCAGACGTACCAGCGCTGGTACCAGGACTTGCTCGTGGAGACGACCGGCTCCGGCTCCTGGCCCTGCGGGTTGAGCGCGAGGCCCGGCTGCTCCACCGGCGTGCGCTCCGGAATGAGCACGGGGTTGCGCGGCTGGTCGCTCGCGTCCGCGACGGACACCGGGCGCAGCTTGCCCTCCACGACGTACTGCTGGCCGGCGCGCACCGTGATGTGCTGCACGTCCTTCAGGTCCTTGGCGCGGAACTCGAACTCACGCGTGCCCGGCTTGAGCTGCATGTTGGAGAGTGGGGTGGTCCCCATCTCCACGCCATCCAGCAACACGGTGGCCCGGCTCACGTCCGCCGTCACGGTGGCGAAGCCCACCACCGCATCCATCGCCACCACCAGCTCCGAGGACTTGCCCTCCTCCACCACGACGCGCTCGCTGTACTCCGCGTAGCCGGAGCGCCGCGCGACGACGGTGTGCGTCTCGCCGGGCGTCACGGCCAGCGGGCCCGAGCCCGCCGTCACTTCCTTGCCGTCCAGGAACAGCTTCGCCCCGCGCGCGTTGGTCCCCAGCTTGAGCACCAGCTCCGTCTTCACCGGCACCAGCGGCGCGATGAGATCATCCTCCTCCGGAGTCGGCGCGGGAGGCGGCTTGACGGACTGCCCCTTGCGCGTGGCCGTGCGCTCCTTCTTCGGAGCGCGCGTCTTGGGCAGCTTGGGCGTGCGGACGGCCTTGCTCTTCTTCGTGCGCGACGTCTTCGGTTGGGGACCCAGCGGCTCGATGAGGTCGTCATCCTGCGCGAACGCGGACGACGGCATGACCAGTGCGGCAACCAGCAGGGAGAGCACCACGCGACGAAGGATCATGACGGCCCGAAGGTTAGAGAGTCATCCGAGGGGAAGCAAACAGAGTCCCACCGACCCTCGCGTTGGAGGAATATCGCGAGCCATGCACCGCGTCTTGCCTCCCGTGGCCCTCGCAGTCTGTGCCCTCAGTCTCACGGCGTGCCCGGCCAAGGCACCTCCGCGCGCGGAGGCGTCCGCGTCCGCTCCACCGGTGAAGGTGCCGCCCGGCTGTGAGCGCAACCAGGCAGGCGAGTACCGCCACGCGCAGAACGCGGCGTTCCGTTACCTGGGCGAGGACGACGGCGGAACGCTGTCGCTCGCGGTGGTGCGCGCCTGGGCCGACGGTGGCGTCGAGGCCCCCGACGCGGGCTCCGTCTCCATCGTCCTGAATCGGACATCCGAGGGCTTCATCGGCGAGACACGCGCCCAGGGCTTCAGCGGCTCCGGAGCCCCCTGCCCCGTGGCCTTCCCCACCGAGGCCATCGCCTGCGGCGACGCGGGGCTCACCCTGCGCTCCGTCTCCAGCACCGCCATCGACGAGGGCTGCCGCGCCGCCACCTCCGGACCTCCGCCCGTTCGGCTGGAGCAGCAGCTGCTGCGCGTGCCGCCCGACGCGGGCACCTGAGCCCTGAAACGACTCCGCCGCCGGCCCAGCGCTCCAGGGAGCGAGGACGCGGCGGCGGTGGAAGCGGGCCAGGCCCGAGCACTCACGCAGCGCGGCGGGTGTGCTCCTCGGCGGGCTTCACGACGGCGGCGTCGGACAGCTTCACGCGGCCCGCCAGCCCCTGGAGCAGGCTGGACACGCCGACATACATGAAGCCGGCCTGGAACAGCACGATGAAGGGCACCGAGGTGTAGATGCGCGCGTCGATGGCGAACCACAGCGCGCCCGTGAAGTAGAAGGCGAACAGCAGCTCCACCACCGGCATGAGCGTCTTGCTGCCACGGTAGCTCTTCTTCACCGCCTTGACGCTCTTGCCCTCGGCGCCCGTCTTCGGCGTCCGCGCGAAGCCGGACTGCTGGTTGAGCAGCGCCTCGAGCACCGCCTTCGCGTTGTTGATGGCCAGGCCAATGCCCAGGCTCATCAGGAAGGGCAGGTACTTCACCCGCTCCCACCCCGTCACCCCGCGCTCGCGCTGCGCGGCGACGTAGAACACGCACACGCTCGCGGTGGCGGTGATGAAGAACGGCAGGTCCAGGAACAGCGTGCCGTACAGGCCGTGCTGGAAGCGCACCACCATGCTGACCGGCATCAGCACGGACAGGAGCACCATCAACAGGTAGGCCATGTTGTTGGTGAGGTGGAAGAAGGCCTCGCGCTTCACCACCAGCGGCAGGTCGCTCTTGAGGATGGTGGGCAGCAGCTTCTTCGCCGTCTGGATGGAGCCCTTGGCCCAGCGGTGCTGCTGGCTCTTGAAGGCGTTCATGTCCACCGGCACTTCGGCCGGGGAGATGACCTCCGGGAGGAACACGAACTGCCAGCCCTTGAGCTGAGCGCGGTAGCTCAGGTCCAGGTCCTCGGTCAGCGTGTCGTGCTGCCAGCCACCCGCGTCCGCGATGGTGTCGCGGCGCCAGATGCCCGCCGTCCCATTGAAGTTGAAGAAGCAGCCGGAGCGGTTGCGAGCGGTGTGCTCGATGATGAAGTGGCCGTCCAGGAAGATGCTCTGGGCCTGCGTGAGGATGGAGAACTCACGGTTGAGGTGGCCCCAGCGCACCTGCACCATGCCCACCTTCGCGTCCGCGAAGAACGGCACCGTGCGCATCAGGAAGTCAGGACTGGGGACGAAGTCGGCGTCGAACACCGCCACGTACTCGCCCCGGGCCAGCGTCAGCCCGTTCTCCAGCGCGCCCGCCTTGAAGCCCTGGCGGTTGGTGCGGTGGATGTAGACGATGTCATGGCCCTTCTGCCGGTGACGCTCCACGCAGGCCCGAGCGATACCGCACGTCTCGTCCGTCGAGTCGTCGAGGACCTGGATCTCCAGGAGGTCTCGCGGATAGTCGATGCGGCACACCGACTCCACCAGCCGCTCCACGACGTACATCTCGTTGAAGATGGGCAGTTGGATGGTGACGCGCGGCAACGCCTTCAGTGTTCCCTTGGGCGTGGGCAGCTTGAACTTGTGCCGGTAGTACAGGAACGCCATGCGATACCGGTGCGATCCGTAGACCGCCAGCACGCACAGGACGCTGAAGTACACGCCCAGGAAGATGATCTCTACGGTGGTCATCGGTGACGCTCAGCCCCTCCCGCGGCACTGTCGCCTGCGGTCCTTCCCTGCGCGGCGGCCCGAACACCCATCCTCACGCTGACCGCCGCCTGCTGGGTCCGGTGAGCCCCCGCCCCGTATGTGCCCGAAAAGACAAGGGTTTAATCTTCCGGGAATTGATCGGCGCCGGACAATAGGGACGCGTCAAGGTCGTGTCAAACTATTCCCCGGAATTGAGACCCACGGAGACGTTTGTTTGACGGCCCGCGTTATCACCTGCCTGGAAGTGAAGCCGGAGGTGGAGCGCGAGTCACCGGGGCTGAAGCGGCGACAAGGCTCCCCTATCCAGGGGGTTGCAGGCACTCAAGCCCCGCGAGGAGGTAGTCCACGCGGGGCCCTGGCGTGGCGCGGCACGCGGCGGGTTGGCTGGGTGGGGGCAGCGGCGACAGGAGCGCCCCAGGGGCTACATGGCGGCGCGGAGCGGGACGAGCGGCGCGGCCACGGTGGGCGGCTCGGAGACCTGGGCCTCGTCGCGGGTGGCGGCGGCGAGGACCTGCTCGACGAGTTGGGCGAAGGACAGGCCCGCGTGCTCGGCAATCCGGGGCAGGAGGCTGGTCGGCGTGAGACCGGGCAGCGTGTTCACCTCCAGCACCACGTCGTTCTGCGAGTCGGAGCAGAGCAGGTCCACGCGCGCATACCCGCGGCAGCCCAGCGCGCGGTACGCGGCGAGGGCCTGCGCCTCCACGTTGGCGATGCGCGTGGGGGACAGACGCGGCGGATGGAAGTAGCGGGCGCCGCCCTTGTACTTGGCGTCGAAGTCGAACGCGTCCCCGGAGAAGTCCATCTCGCAGGAGCCCAGCACCGCGTCGCCGAGGATGCCCACGGTGACCTCGCGGCCCTCGACGAACTGCTCCACCAGGGCCTCGCCGCCGTAGCGGCACGCGCGCGCCACTGCCAAGGGGAGAGCCTCCGCGTCCCGCACCACCGCGCAGCCCACCGAGGAGCCGCCGCACGAGGGCTTCACGATGCAGGGGAAGCCCCAGTCCGCGTGCAGCTCCGACAGCCGAGCCAGGTCGGCGCGCCCCACGCGGTAGCCCCGAGGCGTGGGCAGGTTGTGCAGCCGGAAGAGCTTCTTGGCCATGGGCTTGTTCATGGCCAGCGCCGAGGCCAGCACGCCCGAGCCGGTGTAGGGCAGCTCCAGCAGTTCCAGGAGGCCCTGCACCCGGCCGTCCTCGCCCATGCGGCCATGCAGCGCGAGGAACGCGACCTCCAAGTCGGCGGCCCGGAGCGCGCGGTCCAACCCGGGGCCGGCGAAGACGCGGGTGACGTGGTGACCGAGCGACTCCAGCGCCGCCACCACGGCCTCCCCGGTCTTCAGTGAAATCTCCCGCTCCTCGCCCCACCCGCCCATCAGCACTCCGACGCGCTTGCCCATGTCGATGACGCCTCCTGGGCCCGCCCTACAGCATGCGGAGTGCCACGCGCGGAGCGTCCGGATGCCCCGGGACGCCACGCGAAAACCCGCGATACGACGAGGCCGCGCCGCGCTCTGGCGGCCCACGACCGTGTTCTCACGACCACGGCGCGGCCTGGAGGCCACACCGCCGCCGCGAGCGAGGCTCAACCTCCGTCGCGACCCGCGTCGGCGCCGCCATCCCGGCCCGCGTCAGAACCCGCGTCGGTAACGGGCAGTGAGCCGGCGTCCGAGCCACCGTCGGACTCGCCCGGGACGCAGACGTCGTTCTGGCAGACGTAGCCGGGCAGGCACTGCCCCTTGTCACAGGGCTGCCCCTCCGGGTCGAAGTCCACGAGCAGGCTGCACGCGGAGAGGCAGAGGGCCACGAAGGGCCCGAAAAAACGCAAGGGACGGCGCATGGCTAGTAGTTCCGGAGATCGTCTTCGTCGATGGCGGGCTTCTTCTTCGGTTCCTCGCGCTTGCGCTTCTCCTCTTCCTCGCGCTTGCGCTTCTCCTCTTCCTCGCGCTTGAGGCGGGCTTCGTCCTCCGCCTTGCGCTGCGTGTCGCCCTGCTTGCGCTGCACTTCGTCCTGCTTCTGCTGCGCGGCCGCTTCGCGCTTGAGGCGGGCCTCCTCCTTCTTGCGCTGCAGCTCGTCCTTCTTGCGCTGCGCCTCTTCCTTCCGGCGCTGAGCAGCCTCCTCGCGCTTGAGGCGGGCCTCCTCGAGGCGCCGCTTGCGCTCCTGAAGCGCCTTCTCACGGCGCGTCAGCGGGCGCTCCGGCGGGGGCGCGGGGGCTGGAGCGGGCTGCGGCGCCGCGGGTGTCTCGGCGGGCGCCACCGGCTCGAAGTCGGGCGCGGCGGCGGGCGCCACGGACTCAGCGGCGGGGCGCGCCGGTGCGACAGGCTCGGCCGCGGGAGTCGCCAGCTGCTTCGTGGGGGTGGGCGCCGCGGCGGGCGCGGGCGTCGGCGTCGGCTCGCGCGTCTGCGTTCCCTTGGGCGGGGGCGGCATCGACAGCGAGCGAGAGGACGCGGGCGTCGCGGCCGGACGCGCCGGGGGCGGCGATGCGCGCGAGCCCTTCGACGAGGACGTGCCTGAGCTGCCGCTCGTGAAGGACAGGTAGCCACCGATGCCGGCGGAGACGAGGCCCGCCAGGAGCCCCACGTCCGCCACCAGGGCGTACGTCTTGCCCGTGTCCTTGAGGTCCTGGGCGCGCGGGCTCACCTGCGGCGTCCGCTTGAAGGTGTCCTGCTTCGAGGAGGCCTCGAGCCCGAAGTAGATGCCACCGGCCAGCAGCGCCGCGCCCGTGGCCAGCAGCACGTAGCCCGCGGTGCGACGTCCTGAACTCGCGCCGCCGGAGAAGTGCTTGAGCGGCTTGCCGTTCACGCGCGCCGCGTCGGCGGCCACCAGGTCCGTCAGCAGCCCCTGCGAGCCCGTGGCCATCGCGTCCCCGCGCGGCACCGGTCCCTGGCCATAAGCGAGGTTGTGTCCATCCGCCGCGTCCAGGCGCAGCCCCGTGACGTCCAGCGGCGCCGTGCCCGGGCCACCGCGAACCAGCAGCGCCAGGACCTGGGGCACGCCCGCGAGCGAAGCCAGCTCCGCGAGCGCGAGGTCGCGATCCGGCCCGTTCGGGGTCTTCACCACGCGCTGGGTGAGCGCGTCCACGCGCGTCTGCGCGGGCAGGCGCTGGAGCGTGAAGGAGACCTCGCCCTCACGCGCGCGGCCCTGGGTCAGCGCATGGCCAGGCGCCAGCAGCGTGACGTAGTGGTCCGCGAGCGGCAGGCCCGTCACCGCGACAGGCGTCACGCCGCGGAAGACGCCGTCCACGTAGACCTCGGCGGGCACCGGCTGCGAGCGGATCTGGAACGAGCTGGGGTTCGCGGCGAGAAGGGCCTTGCGCTCCTTCTCCACCATCGACACTTCCTCGGGCGGGAAGAAGTTGGGCGAGAACTGCGCGCGGGGGTCCACCGCCAGCACGGCCCGCATCTCCAGCTCGGCGGCCTTGTTCTCACCGTTGGCCACCTGCGACGCGGCCTTCATCACCCGCGCGTGGCTCAGCTCGGTGAAGTGCCGAGACAGGTCGCTCTGCTCGTAGGCGCGGACCGCCTTGTCGAACTGCTGGAGCGCCTTCTGCGTGTCCAGTTCGTCGTAGGCGTGCAGTCCTTCCTTGATGGCGGCGGCGCCCTCCTCGGCCTTGGCCTCGCGGGACTGGGCGCCATCGGCGTCCAGCGCGTCCGCCATCCGGACTGGCTCCAACCGCCCGGAGCGGGCCAGGGCCTGCTCGGCCCAATAGGACAGCCGGAGCGCATCCTCGCGAGCCGACGGATCCAACGGCACGGCCACCACCGTCACCCGGGGGCCGGTGGCCGCCGGAAGCGACTGGGGCACGAGCCGCAAGGTCATGTGCTGCGGCTGTGCCGCCGCGGGCCCCACGGCCAACAGTCCCACCAGCCAGCCGCTCAGCGCCGCGTGCATCGCACGATTGAAAGGACGTCGAATCACTCTGTCACCCTCGCTCGTCGCGAATTACACGCACTGGGCGCCAGAATGCCAGAGGGGAAAGGGCTTTAACGACCCGCCGAGCCCCCCGGGGGCCGATTTGCCGGCCTCGGCGGGCCCGCGGACACGCCGTGGAGGTAGTTGAGGGCCACCCGCAGCTGCCAGTCCGAGAGCTTCGCGGTGACGTCCCAGTCCCTCAGGTTCGCCGGCAGCGTCTGCGGCGCCGCGCTCGTTTCGGTCGCCACCGCGGGCTCGGCCTTGAAGTGACGCCGCAGGTCCTTCTCCCGCACGGAATCCCGGCCCGCCTTGCCGTTGGGGTCCTCTGGCACGAGGAAGTCCGGGGTGATGCCCTTCTCCTGGATGCTGCGGCCCTTGGGCGTGTAGTAGCGCGCGATGGTCAGCTTCAGCCCCGAGCCATCCTCCAGCTCGATGACGGTCTGCACGCTGCCCTTGCCGAACGTCTGCGTGCCCATGATGACGGCGCGCCCGTGGTCCTGGAGCGCGCCCGCGACAATCTCCGAGGCCGAGGCGCTGCCCGCGTTGACGAGCACCACCAGCGGATAGTCCTTCTCCGTGTCCCGGTCCCGGCTGCGCTCCTCGGTGGCGTTGCGGCCGTCGCGCCCGCGGGTGGTGACGATGAGCAGGTTGCCGGGCAGGAAGCGGTCGCTCATGGCCACGGCTTGATCCAACAAGCCGCCCGGGTTGTTGCGCAGATCCAACACCAGCCCCTGCAGCTCCTTGCCGCCATTGAGCCCGCGCAGCCGATCCAGCTCCTTGCGCAGGTACAGGTCCGTGCGGTCCTGGAAGTTCTTCACCTTGATGTGGCCGATGCCGTCGTAGAGCGCGCCCTCCACCGACACGATGCGGATGTGGTCGCGGATGATGGCGATCTCCTGGGGCGCGTTGAAGCCCGCGCGCATCACCGTGAGCAGCACGCGCCCTCCCGCCGGACCGCGCATCTTCTGCATCGCGCGCCCCACGTCCATGCCCTGCGTGCTCTCTCCGTCGATGCCCAGCAGCTCGTCGCCGGCCTTGATGCCCGCGCGCGCCGCGGGCGTGTCATCGATGGGGGCGACCACGACGATGTGCTCGGCCTTGCGGGCAATCTCGATGCCCAGCCCGCCGAACTCCCCCGACGTGTCGATCTTCATCTCCCGGAAGACTTCCGGCGGCATGTAGAGCGTGTGCGGATCCAGCGTCTCCAACATGCCCTGGATGGCGCCGTGGATGAGCCGCGCGCGGTCCGGCTGCTCCACGTAGTTGTTCTCCACGTAGGAGAGCACCCGCGCGAACAACTCGAGCTGGCGGTAGGCCGAGTCGTCCTTCTCGACGACGCGCGCGGGCGTGCCCTCCGCGAGCGCCGACATGGGCACTCCCAGGAGCACGAGGGCCGCCAGCATCCCACGCCACGGTTGCAGAAGCCCTGTCACGGCGGTGCGTCCTTTCCCGGCTCGGTCGTGTGCGCCCTCGCGGCGCCCCGGCAGTCTACACCCGGTCGCGCGGGCGATTCCCGGCGCTCACAGCCTCGCGCGGTCCGCGAAGCGCGTGAGGTAGGACACCAGTTCGTCCGGACGCTCCATCTGCGGCACGTGGCCAAAGCCCTCCACCACGTGCACCTCCGCGTGCACCGGCAGGTGCGTGCGATACCAGGCGAGAATCTCGGGCGGCAACAGCCGCTCACTGCCGCCCCACAGGAAGAGCACGGGCATGGCCAGGCCGCGCACGGCCTCGGGCTCCAGGCTGGCGCGCGTCTCCAGCGCCTCCTGCGTGAGCGCCTTCACGGTGTTCGTCGTGTAGAACTTGCGCAGCTCCGAGGCCAGCAACAGCGCCGGCAGTGGCGCCTTGTGGAACAGCCGCTTCGTCAGCGCGCGCGCATCCTCGGTGGTGCGCACCGAGAAGGCCCCCAAGAGCGCGCCGAGCACCGGCTCCGGCAGCTCCGCCCCCGCGGGCGCCACCAGCGCCAGGGCCTTCACCCACTGGGGACACTCGGCCGCCAGGGTGACGGACAAGGCGCCTCCCAGCGAGTTGCCCACGACCAAGGCGGGCTCCCGCACCACCTGCTCGCAGTACGCGCGCAGCACGTCGAACTGGTTGCGCACGCTCACCGGCCCGCCGCGGTACTCGCTGGAGAAGCCGTGACCCGGCAGGTCCGGTGCGAACACGCGCGAGAAGCGCCGCGCCAGCCCGAAGAACGTCCGGCCAAAGCCGTTGGCCGAGCCGCCCAGCCCATGCACCAGCAGAATCGGCGGTCCCTTGCCCTGCCCCTCGAGCTGGTAGTGGTGCACCACCTGCCCGCCCACGCGCACTGTCGAGGACTGGACACCGCGCACCATCAGCATGCGCCGCATCGCCTTCTGCATCCCGTCCATCAGGTCCATGCGCCCACCGCTCCTTGCCAAGGGACTGTCCGCCGCAAGGTAATGATGCCCTGGATTCGGCGCAGCGCGTCAGGGAACGGGAGCCAACCAGAGCGCCGGGTCCACCGCCTGCCCCGCCTTGCGCACCTCGAAGTACAGGTAGGCGCCCTTGAGGGAGCCCGTGTCGCCCACCTCGCCCACGCTCTCGCCGGCGGCCACGTGGGCGCCCACCACGGGCGTGATGGTGGAGAGGTGCGCCATCAGGGTGTGGAAGTCATCGCCGTGGTCGAGGATGAGCAGGTTGCCGTAGCCGCGCAGCCAACCCGCGAAGACGACGGTGCCCTCGGCGACGGCGCGCACGGGTGAGCCCGAGGGCGCGCGCAGGTCCACGCCCTTCTGCACCGTGACGGTGTTGAAGCGCGGGTTCACCACCTTGCCGAAGCCCACCTCGATGACGCCCGACGCCGGACGCGGCAGCTTGCCCTTGAGCGCGCCGAAGCCGCTGGTGGCCGGGGCCTCGTGCAGGTCCTTGAGCATGCGCGTGAGGTCCGCGTCCGCGCCCTCCAATTCGCGCACCGCGCGCTTGGCCAGCTCCGCCTCGCCCGCGAGCTGCCCGACGACTTCCTCCAGCGCCTCCTGCTGCGCCTGGGCCTGCTTCGATTGCTCCTGGAGGAAGGCCACGCGCGCGGCCAGCGAGGCATGGAGGCGCTTGAGCTCGAGCGTGGCCTGACGCTGGAGCGTGGCCACGTGCTGCACGGTGCGCAGGAGCTCCAGGTCGCCGGACATGCTGGCCTCCAGGGCGCGCGCGCGCCACATGAGGGCGGAGAAGTCATCGGCGGACAGCAGCACCTCCAGCGGGCGGCGGCGCATGACGCGGTAGAGCGTGCGCAGCCGAGGCGACAGCCGGCGAAGCTGTGCGCGCAGGGCCTCGCGCAGCACCGCCTCCTCGCGCTCGGCCAGGGTGACGCGACGCCGGAAGATGGCGAGGTCCCCTTCCAGCGCGCGGACGCGACGGCGCGAGAAGGCCGCCATGTCCTCCATCAGCTCCATGCCCTCGAGCACGGAGAGCTTCTTCGATTCGATGAGCGCGAGCGTGGCGCGCTGCGCGGCCAGCTTGTCGCGCACGGCCGCGCGCTCCGCCTCCTCGTCCTTCTGGGCCCGAGCCGTGGCTGCGCCCAGCAGCAACATGAGGGCCAGCAGCCGGCTCATACGCGCAGGAAGCGCCCCACCGCGACGAAGCTGCCGCCCAGCCCGAGCCCACATCCCGCCGCCACCAACTCCAGCGCGGTACGCGGCTCCACCCACGAAGTGGAGACACCCGGGCCCAGCAGGAACGCGAACAGCGAGCCCAGCGTGGGGCCCAACACGCGACCGAAGGTCCACAGCCCGAGCAGCGCCAGCCCCGCGCCCAGCAGCCCTTGAAGCAAGCCCTCCAGCAGGAAGGGCGCCTTGACGAAGCGGTCCGTGGCGCCCACCAGCTTCTGGATTTCGATCTCCTCGCGCCGCGAGTAGATGGCGAGCTGGAGCGTCGCCGCGACGATGATGACGGTCGTCCCCAGCACCACGAGGAAGGCCACCAGCGCACCGAAGCGCAGTGCCCGCGCGATGGCGGACAAGCGCTCCACCGCGGCCTCTCCGTAGTCCACGGAGGTGACACCGGGCTGGGCGCGCAGCTCCTTCGCGAGCACGCGCAGCGCCTCGGGCGAACGCCGCTCCGGAGGCACGCGCACCTCCAACGTCGCGGGCAGCGGGTTCTCGGGCAGCTCGGCCAAGGCCTCGCCCAGGTCACCCAGTTCGCGACGAAGCCGAGCCAGCGCGGCCTCGGGAGGCACCACCGTCACGTCGCCCACGTGGAGCTGCTGGACGCGCTCGTGCACGCCGTGCACTTCGTCCTCGCCCAGCTCGGGGGCCAGGTACACCGTCACCTCCACCTCGCCCCCGAGCGAGGACAGGAGGTTGTCCACCACCCGCGAAGCCCCGCGCGTCAGCCCCGCCGCGAACAGCGCGATGGCGATGGTGGACACCGCGATGAAGTGGACGAACGGCGCGTGCCGCAGTCCTCCGGCCGCCGAGCGCCAGAAGTACGCCGTCTTCGCCAGCGCGCTCATACCGCCATCCGGCGCGCTGCCTTGACGCCGTCCTCGTCGGAGACGATCTGCCCGCGCTCCAGCCGCACCGTGCGCTTCTGATAGCGCGACAGCAGCGTGGCGTCGTGGGTGGCCACCACCACGGTGGTGCCGCGGATGTTGACCTGGGTGAGCAGGTCCATGATCTCGACCGTGAGCGCCGGGTCCAGGTTCCCGGTGGGCTCGTCCGCGAGCAGGATGGTCGGATCGTTCACCAGCGCGCGGGCAATCACCACGCGCTGCTGCTCGCCACCGGAGAGTCGCAAGGGCAGCGCATCCGCCTTGTGCTCCAGGCCCACCAGCTTGAGCATGCGGCGCACCTTCTCGCGGCCCTCGGCGCGCGGCACGCCCAGCACGTCCAACGTGAAGCCCACGTTGTCCGCCACCGAGCGGTGCGGCAGCAGCTTGAAGTCCTGGAACACGACGCCGATGTTGCGCCGCAGGTACGGCACGGCGGACTCGCGGATGCGCGCGATGTTGCGCCCGCCCACCAGGATTTGCCCCTTGGTGGCCTTCTCGCCGCAGAAGATGAGCTTGAGCAGCGTCGTCTTGCCCGCGCCGGACGGGCCCGTGAGGAAGACGAACTCGCCCTTCTCCACGTTCAGGTTGATGTCCTGGAGCACCGGCGGATCGCCGGGATACGCCTTGTACACGTGGAAGAACTGAATCATGGCCGGGGCGTGGGTCGCTGAACCTACCACGTCCCGGCTGGGCCGCCGCATGCACGTCGTGCGGGGGCCGCCTCACTTCCTGCGTGCCGAGGCCCGAGGTGCGCCCCGCGCCTTCACGGCCCGCCCGTGTGAGCCCGCTTGAGCCCGCGAGGGAGCGGCCACCGGAGGCGTCCGCCACACATCCCAAGGTGGCTCCCCGGCGAACCGGTCCACGAGGAAGTCGATGAAAGTGCGCACCTTCGCGGAGAGGTGGCGTCCGCGCGGGTACACCGCGTGGATGCCCACCTCCGCGGGCGAGTGCGCAGGCAGCAAGCGCACCAGACGTCCCGCGGCCACGTCCTCACCGACGAGGAAGCTGGGCGTCAGCGAGACGCCGAGGCCCTTCAGTAAGGCCACGCGCAGCAGCTCCCCATTGCTGGCGGTCAGCCGGCCCCCCACTCGAACCACGGACTCCTGCCCGTCCTCGCCGAGAAACCGCCACTCCCCCGGAGTCGCCCGGTACGCGTACTCCAGACACTCATGATGGGCGAGGTCCGCGGGGATTCGCGGCATGCCCGCGCGCGCCACATACGCCGGCGTCGCGCAGAGGATGGAGCGACTGGGCGCAAGCCGCCGCGCCACGAGGCTCGAGTCCGGCAGCGCCCCGATGCGGATGGCGACATCGATGCCCTCCTCCACGAGGTCCACCTTCCGGTCGTTGAGCGTGATGTCCATGGCCACCTCCGGATACGCGAGCAGGTAGTCCGCGATGGCCGACGACAAGTGGCGCGTGCCGAAGGAGATGGGCGCGTTCACCTTCAAGCGCCCGCGCGGCACCGCCTGCTGCGCGCCCGCCGCGCCCCGAGCCTCCTCCACGTCCTCGAGGATGCGCAGACAGCGGGCGTGGAAGCCCGCGCCGACCTCCGTGAGGCTCAACTTCCGCGTGGTGCGGTGGAGCAGCCGCGCGCCCAGCCAGTCCTCCAGCGTGGTGAGGTGATGACTGACGCCCGCGGGAGACAAGCCCAGCTCGCGCGCCGCTTGCGAGAGGCTCCCGCTCGCGACCACCTTGGTGAACACCGCCATGCTCGTCATGCGGTCCATCGCGCCTCCGCCCGGCTTTCAGGAAGGCTGAAGAGTCCTTCCAACGCGGTCCCAGTTATCAACCCGCCACGCATCGCGCATTCCTTCTCCATCAACCGGGCCGCTCCACACGGACGCGGCCTTGCCAGGAGAGAGCACGCGATGGAACGACTGACGGGACAGGTGGCGCTGGTGACGGGAGCTTCGCGAGGCATCGGCCGCGCCATCGCGGAGCGGCTGGCCCACGACGGCGCTGCGGTGGCGGTGGGCTACCACGCGAATCGGGCACCGGCCGAGGAACTCGTCACCGAGATCCGGTCTCGGGGAGGAAAGGCCGTGGCGTTGCCCGTGGATGTCACGCGGCACGAGGACGTGCGGCGATTCTTCGACGACGCGGAGGCGCAGCTCGGCCCCGCGACCATCGTGGTGGCGAACGCGGGCACCCTCCTCGTGCGCCCCTTCGTGGAGATGAAGGCCGAGGACTTCGAGACGGGCTTCTCGGTCAACACGCGCGGCACCTTCCACGTGTTCCTGGAGGCATCCCGCCGCCTGCGCGAGGGCGGACGCATCATCGGCGTGTCCACGAACCTCACGAAGCGGGCCAAGCCCGGCTTCAGCCTCTACCAGGCCAGCAAGGCGGCGGTGGAGCAGTTCGTGATGGTGCTCGCCAAGGAGCTGGGGCCGCGCCGCATCACCGTGAACGCGGTCGCGCCGGGCGCCACCGACACGGACATGCTCGTCCCCGCGCACCGCGACGCGGCGGCCAGCGAGATTCCGCTGGGCCGCGTCGCCCGTCCCGAGGACATCGCGAACGTCGTCGGCTTCCTCGCCTCCCGCGAGGCCGGGTGGGTGACCGGACAGGTCGTGGGCGCCAACGGCGGCATCGTCTGAGCCACACGCCCCCGCGAGGAGACGGAAGGCTCAGCCGCGCCCCACCGCGGTGATGAACACCCAGCGGGCGCCGTCGCGCAGCACCATCAACCGGATGCGCACGTCGCGCCGGCCCCACTCGAACTCGAAGCGGAAGTCGAAGCTCTCCGTCACCTCGCCGCCCTGGGCCGCGAGCGCGTCCAGCCGCCCTCGAAAGGCGGCGACGTTCGTGCAGGGCGCCACCTCCTCGAAGAAGCGACGTCCCAAGGTGCGCTGCGGCGAGCGACGGGCCTGCGCGGCCTCGGCCGCGTTGAAGGCCACCACTCGGCCCTGCGCATCCAGCTTGATGGCGCCGAAGGGCAGCCGATTGAAGTCCGACTCCGACATGCCCCGGAGGACGGCCTCCGTCAGTGAATCGGCGTCGACCACGCGGGGCCCGCCCTGCGCAGCCGCCTCGGGGGCAGTGCCGGGAGTTGTCGTCATGCGCGACATGCCCGCGATTATCGCGGCGACCGCAGGCGACCGGTCAAAGCCGGCCCACGCGCTTCGCCCAGAACCGGACATCCGCCGCGCGCGGCCAACGCCTGGGCCGCGCGCGACTCGAGGACTACTGCTCGCCCTCTCCGGCGAGATAGCTCAGGATGACCTCGTCGAGGCTCTTCTCGGAGATGAGGTCCTCGCCGAAGAGCGTCTCCACGCCCACCTCGTTGATCTTCGGCTTCTCCTTGAGGGCACGCGCCGCGGCGACCTCGGGAGGCAGCAAGAACACGGGCGCAGCGGGAGCAACCGGCTGGACCTGCGGAGGCGGAGGCGGTTGAGGCTTGGGAGGCGGAACGGGAGCAGGCGGGAGCCGGGCCTGCGCTTGATCCGCCTCGCTGGCGAGTTGCCCCGGCTGGTAGTGCCGCGCCGTGGACTCGTAGCTGTCGTAAACCCCGTTGATGAGGTTGCGCAGCATCTCCTTGTGCTGCTCCTCCATCAACTCACGAACGACCTCCGCCAGATTCTCCGCATTGAGGATGTCGGCGTAGGAGGTCTTCTTCGACGCGAGGATGTTTCCACCCACGAACAGGTGGGTGATGATGTGCGGGTTGTTGACACCCGAGTCCTCGGTCTGGACGTGGTAGACCTTCCCCTTGTGCTTGATGTTGTGGTTGAAGCCGGTGACGGCTTTCTCGAAGGTTTTCGCCATTGCCGAGGGGGGCACCGTAGCAGCGGGGGTGTGACGGCACAAGGTAAGCATCACGCGCATTTCGCGCGCGTCGCGAGCCTGCCCGCCCCTCCCTTCCGTCCGCGCCACGCGGCGGCACTGCGCGGACTGCCCTGTCGTCCAGCAAGCGGGCCAGCGGCACGCGCATTGAAAAGCTAAAAGCGGCTGGGGTACGTACAACCAGCCGGGACCCGTTACCCACGCGGAAGGCACCCAGGGAGCCACGGATGACGAAGGACAAAGCGCTCACCAACAAGGTGCGCCTGCAGGACGCCCAGGCGCTGGCCGAGGGATACTCGCCCGCCATCCGCGCGATGGAGATCAGCGCCATCGTCGGATTCATCGGGCTGGAGGCCTTCCTCGCGTACCGGCTCTCCGGGTCACCCCACCATGGCCCGTGGATGCTCCTGAGCGCGGTCCTGCTGGGCTACATGGCCGCGGACTTCGTCTCCGGGTTCGTCCACTGGATGGGCGACACGTGGGGCTCCACCGACATGCCGGTGCTCGGCAAGGCGTTCATCCGCCCATTCCGGGAGCACCACGTCGACGAGAAGGCCATCACCCGGCACGACTTCGTGGAGACCAACGGCAACAACTGCCTGGTGTCCCTGCCGGTCGCGGCCATCGCCGTGGCCCTGCCCATGACGAGCCCGGGCTGGGTGTTCATGGCCAGCTTCCTGGGCGCGATGATCTTCTGGGTCATGGCGACCAACCAGTTCCACAAGTGGTCGCACACGGACTCGCCGCCGGCGATCATCGGCTTCATGCAGCGCGTGCACCTCATCCTGCCGCCCGCGCACCACCGCATCCACCACACGGCGCCCTTCAACAAGTACTACTGCATCACCGTGGGCTGGCTGAACCGGCCGCTCCAGATGGTGCACTTCTTCCCCACGCTGGAGCGGATCATCACCCGGGTCACCGGCCTGCTGCCCCGTCAGGACGACATCGGCGCCGAGGCCGCCCAGGCCATCGTGGAGGCCAACGTCACCACCGACGCCCCCGTGGTGCAGGCGGCTCGCGAGCTCTTGAAGGCAACGACCGAGGAGAATCCCCCGGTCCCTACCCGCCCCTCGACCTGAGCGCCGCCCAGGGGACCTAAACCAAGGATAGTAATTCTCGTCCGGCCTCAGGCGGTGCGCCTGAGATCGGTGCGGCGCAGGAATGGACTGGCGAAGCGCTGGGCGGAGCGAGCGGCGAGGTAGGCATGCACCCGGGCCATGAGTCGAGCCATGGTGCGGCAGCGGTGATTTCGGGTGACATTGGCATGCAAGTCGAGCCACACACGCTCGATGCGATTGCCCTGGGGGCAGTAGGGCGGCAGGAAGTGGAGGACGAATCGCTCGCCGAGCTGCGCGAGCACCTTGCGCGTCTTCCTGCTGGAGTGGACGGCGGCGTTGTCGAGGACGAGGTGGATGTGGCGTGCGCGCCGATAGTCACTCGCCAGACGCCAGAGAAGCTGAATGAAGAGTGCGCTGGCTTTGCTCCGTCCCTCCACCCACGTCAGCTTTCCCGTGCGGACATTGAGAGCGCCCGCGAGGTAGCGCTTCTGGTTGTTGCCCGGCGTCACCACCACGCGTCTGTGCCCAGGTAGACACCAGTCGCGTCCCACCTTGGGGTTGAGATGGATGTCGACCTCGTCCACGTGGAGAACAGGCTCCTTGTCAGGGCCATGCACCGCGAGACACCTCAACTCGTGGAGTCGACGGCGTCGCTTCCACCCGGGCCAAGGACACTCGACGATGGGTTTGGCCGCCTTGAGCCGCGCCCCCAGGGAGGCGAGTGCACGTCCCATGGTGGCCACCGACACGCGAACCAGGCCTCGGCGCGCCATCTCCTGGCACAGCAACTCCCGCGTCCACGTCGGACGACACCAGCCCCAATCCTCGGGCGTGCCCGCCAGTACTCGCGCCAACCGCTCGCGGAACGTGCTGTCTACCTTGGGGCGGCCGTTGCTCTCCCTCCTGTCTCGCAGTGCCTGTCGCCCTCCTTCTCGGTAGCGGCGCACCGCGCCCACCACCGTCGAAGTCGCGCACTCCAGGGCCCGGGCGACGGCGTGGCACGAAGCCCCTCGTCCCACGGCCGCTACTGCCATGCATCTGCGGTAGGTGAGTGGGCAGCTGCTCCGGGCGGCCCACCGAAGCAGCGCTTGCCGCCGCTTTCTGTTCAACCACTGCCTACCTTTGCCCTGGGGCAGGGCCTTCTCGCTCTCAGGTCTTCTGCGCACACAGAGCCGAACGAGAGGTGCCCCTGCTCTTTCTTCCCGCTCGTCTCGCGCTTGCCTGCCCCTCAACCTGATCGCGAATCACGACCCTCGGTTTAGAACGACAGGTCCACCAGCTCCGCCGAAGGAATGGGCCGCCCGAGGAAGCGCGCGCCCACGTCCGCGAAGACCTCCGGCACGTCGGTGACGAAGAAGTGGTGCGAGGGCGGCGGGCCGCCCGCGGGCGCCATCAGGTCCTTCGCCGCGAGCAGCTCGACCACCGCCTGCGCGGTGGCCTCCGCCGAGTCCACCAGCGTCACCTGCGGCCCCACGACCTCGGCGATGACGCCCTTGAGCAGCGGGTAGTGGGTGCAGCCCAGCACCAGGGTGTCCACGCCATCGCGGGCGAACTCGGACAGGTACTCGCGCGCGACGAGCATGGGCACGTCCCCCGTCGTCCACCCCTCCTCCACCAGCGGCACGAAGAGCGGACAGGCGCGGGCCTTGACGCGCACCGCGCGGCCCCCTGCCTCCAGCGCCCGCTGGTAGGCCCCCGAGCGGATGGTGCCGGGCGTTCCAATCACGCCCACGCCGCCGCCCGAGGTCCGCGCCAGCGCCGCGCGAGCGCCGGGCTCGATGACGCCCACCACGGGGATGGGGAGCGTCGCGGCCAGGGCCGGCAGGGCCGCGGCGGACGCGGTGTTGCACGCCACGACCAGCAGCTTGATGCCTCGCGCCTGGAGGAACTGCGCGTTCTTCAGCGAGTACTTCGTCACCACCTCGCTGGACTTGGTGCCATAGGGCACCCGCGCGGTGTCCCCCAGATACAGGGTGCTCTCCTGGGGGAGGTGGGCCATCAACGTCTTGAGGACCGTGAGGCCGCCGATGCCGGAGTCGAAGACTCCAATGGGTCCGTGGCTGTCATGCCGCATGCGCGGACTGCCTATCACGTTTGATGCCAGCGTCAGGTGCGGCACGAAAGACACAGCGGGCCGGGCCCCCAGGGTCCCGACCCGCCGCTCACTTCCCAGCTTGTCCCGCGCTCAGTTGGTGCGCGCGACCGGCACCGTCAGCGCGCTGTTCGGGCCCGGGAACTGGTGGGCAATCACGTCGATGGCGGGCAGGTTCGCCGGGGAGCGGTACACGCGGCCGTTGGACC
Source organism: Myxococcaceae bacterium JPH2 (assembly GCA_016458225.1). Classification (NCBI taxonomy): domain Bacteria; kingdom Pseudomonadati; phylum Myxococcota; class Myxococcia; order Myxococcales; family Myxococcaceae; species Myxococcaceae bacterium JPH2. The sequence continues at coordinate 231,809 of JAEMGR010000001.1, forward strand.
CGGTGGCGATGATGGACACGTAGTAGCTGCCCGGGCGGAGGAACTCGAACACCACCGGCGCCTGGCCACACCCGTAGAACTCACCCGTGAGGCCGTACACCCACTTGCCGGTGAACTTGTCCTGGAAGTTGATGCTCACCTGCGAGACCCCGGCCTGCGAGCACGTCAGCCGCGTGTTGCCGTCATAGAGGTCCCACCGCACCGAGGCCCCGCCAATCTCCCACGTCTCGGCGGTGACGGAGACCGGCGTGCCGTTCTGCGAAACGAACCCACCGCCGTAGTAGTAGACCGGGCGAATCTGCGAATCGAGGGCGACGACCTCCAGGTAGTGCTGCCCCGGATCCAGGTAGGGCGACTGCACGCTGTTGCCGCCGCTGCCCTCGCTGCAGTTGAAGCGCTTCCAGTTGCTGTCATCCACCCGGGCATCCACGTACGCGATGCCCGCCTGGCCGCAGGAGGGATAGGAGCTGCCCGCCTGGGTGGGGAAGAGCCAGTTCACGTACGCATAGGAGGTCGGCTGGCCGAGCGGCGTGAGGTCGATGTTCACGCTCACGTTGCCGTTGACGGTGAAGCGCCCGCTGCCCACGTAGACGCGCTGGTCGCTGTAGTTCACCGCCTCGATGTCGAACGCGTACGTCCCCGGCACGAAGTCATGGAGGATGATTCCGTCGAAGCCATTGGCGTTGCACGGGTAGTAACCGCCGTTGGCCAGGTCTTCACCCGGGATGGAGATGTTCACGCCCTTGATGCTGGGGTCGTCGGAGCAGCGCTTGCCTCCAAAGGTCCACATGAAGCGCACATCCCCCGGGGAGCCCTGAACCTCACAGGTGTCGCAGCCGTTGTCGTGGATGACGCAGCCGGAGGTAACGGCGACGAGACAGAGAAGGGCGGCAAGCAGTCGGGAGTTCATGAGGGCATCCGTACGTCGGGTTTGAGGTCGTCGGCCCGCGGTATGCGCCTGTGGACGCCCTCGATCGGGAATTATTCATGGGCGCCGGACCTCACCGCACAGGCGGGCAGGCGCGCCGCGTTTGTTTGACCGTCCGGACCGTGAATGTTAGGCGCTGAAGTCCAATGATACCCCACTTGCCCCTGGCGCTCGCCGCCATGAACTACGTGGAGATCATCCGCGACGCGTCCTTCATCGAGCTGGCGGTGCTTCTCCTCCTGATGGGCGTGTCCGTCGCGTCCTGGGCCCTCATCGCGATGAAGGCCTCGCAGCTGTCGCGCGCACGAGCACAGTCCCTCACCTTCCTCGACATGTTCTGGAAGGCCTCTCGCCTGGAGGCCATCTACCAGTCGGCCCAGAAGCTGGAGGGCTCGCCGCTCTCCAAGGTGTTCTGCGCCGGCTACGAGGAGCTGAGCAAGCTCGCGCAGACGAAGGAGGGCGCCGCCGAGGACGCCATGAGCGCGAAGCTGGGCGGCATCGAGAACGTGGAGCGCGCGCTCAACCGCGCCGCCACCGCGCAAATCACCGAGCTGGAGGCGCGCGTGTCGTTCCTCGGCACGGTGGGCGCGGCGTCCCCTTTCGTGGGCCTGTTCGGAACGGTCATTGGCATCCTCAGCGCGTTCAACGAGATCGCCGAGAAGGGCAACGCCACGCTGGCCACGGTGGCCGCGCCGGTGGGCAACGCGCTGTTCGCCACGGCGGCGGGGCTCTTCGCGGCCATCCCGGCGGTGGTCGCCTACAACTCGTTCGTCAGCCGCATCAAGGTGTTCGACACGGAGATGTCCAACTTCTCCGCGGACTTCCTCAACATCATCAAGCGGCACTTCTTCCGCTAGGGAGCGCACGGCCATGGGAATGGGCGGAGGCAACCGAGGCGGTGGCCGCACCACCATGAGCGAGATCAACGTCACGCCCATGGTGGACGTGATGCTGGTGCTGCTCATCATCTTCATGGTCACCGCGCCCCTCATCCAGCAGGGCGTGAAGGTGAACCTGCCGGAGACGAAGGCCACCCCCGTCGAGGCCAGCGACAAGAAGCTGGTGCTGTCCATCGACGCCGCGCGCAAGGTCTACATCGGCGACGCGGAGGTCTCCCTGGACGAGTTGGAGGCGAAGCTCGCCGCCAACGCCAAGGCCCAGGCGGACAAGGAGGTCTATCTCCACGCGGACCGCGAGGTGCCCTACGGCGTCGTGGTCGAGGTGATGGCCGCCGCGCAGCACGCGGGCATCCACAACGTGGGGATGATCACGGACCCGTCCGGCGGGGGTCGGGCGTCCAAGGCTCCGGCAGCCAAGCCCAAGGAGGCGAAGCGCTAGGCCATGCACCCCGCGGTGAGCCACAGCCTGCTGTTGACGCGACCCTCTCGGCTGTCGCGCTTCCTCGTCTTCTCCGTGGTGGGGCACGTGGGCGTGCTGCTCGCGGCGGTGCTCTACGCGCGCCTCGCCGCGCGGCCGCCCGTGGACCTGAACCCCGAGCCCATCAAGGCGTCACTCGTGCGCCTGGGCAAGCCGCGCGACCCCAAGCTCCTGCCGCGCAAGGAGCAGCTGCCGCCGCCTCCCAAGGAAGTCGAGGCGAAGCCCGTGGCCACGCCCCAGGCGCCGCAGCCCGAGCCCGCCAAGGTCGCCGTGCCGGTGCCCGGCGTGAAGCCCGAGCCCGCCGCGCAGCCCACGCCGCAGAAGGGCGACAAGAGCGCGGAGGACCGCCGCAAGCGGCTGTTCGGCGCGTTCGACAAGACGGCCAAGCCGCAGCCCGCCGAGGACCTGGAAGGCGCCGAGGATGGTGACCCGGATGGCGACTCCGCCACCGCCGAGGGCGAGCGCTACTACGGCCTGCTGAAGTCCCAGGTGCGCCGCCACTACAACGTGGCGGACACCATTCCCGACGCCGAGCGGATGTACCTCAAGGCTCAGGTGGCGGTGCGGCTGGGCCGCTCCGGCGAGGTGCTGGACGTGAGCCTGGCGAAGTCCAGTGGCAACGACCTGTTCGACTCGGCCGTGCTCGCGGCCGTGCGCAAGGCATCCCCCTACTCTCCTCCTCCCGATGCGCTTCGCGACTCGCTCCAGAAGAGCGGCGTCGTCCTGGTGTTCAGCCCATGAAAGCCCTCCTGCTCTCGCTCCTGCTGGTCCCGCTCGCGGCGCTCGCCCAGGCGCCCGTCATCGAAATCTCCGGCGCCAACTTCCGCCCGCTGCCGCTGGCCAATCCCGCGCCCGTGGCGCAGGACCCGGGCGCCAAGAAGCTGGTCGCGCCCTTCGACGCGGCGCTCGGCTATGACCTGTCCGCCTCGGGCATCTTCCAGGTGTTGGACCGCGCGAGCTTCACCGCGGACGCCAAGGAAGGCATGACCGCCGGCAGCATCAACTTCAGCCGCTGGGCGGACGTGGGCGCTGAGTCGCTCGTCAAGGTGTCGCTCGCGCAGGACGGTGGCTCGCTGCGCGCCGAGCTGCGGCTGTTCAACGTGGCCACGGGCCGCGAGGACCTCAAGGTGGCCAAGGACGCGCCGGCGGATCAGCCGCGCAAGCTGGCGCACGCGCTGGCGGACGCGCTCTACCGGCACTTCACCCACGAGCCCAGCCCGTTCCTCACCCGCATCACCTACGCGCGCAAGGCCGGCTCCAACCGCGACGTGTTCGTGGCGGACTGGGACGGCAACAACGCCCAGGCGCTCACGCAGGGCGGCACCAACATCCTCCCTACGCTGGGGCCCAGCGGGCAGGTGGCCTACACGTCGTATCGCAAGAACCGTCCCGACATCTGGGTCCAGACGCCGGGCGGCGAGGCGAAGCCCCTGGTGACCGAGGGACAGATGGCCACGGGCGCGGCGTACTCGCCGGACGGCAAGCGGCTCGCGTACGCGCTGGCCGAGGGCGAGAGCGCGCAGATCTACGTGGCCAACGCCGACGGCAGCGGCGCGAAGGCCATCACCGACACGCCCTACGGGCTCAACACCAGCCCCTCGTGGTCGCCGGACGGCAAGCGCATCGCCTTCGTGTCCAACCGGGGCGGCAGCCCGCAGGTCTACGTCATGGGCGCGGATGGCTCCGGCGTGCGGCGCCTCACCTTCCAGGGCAACTACAACCAGACGCCGGACTGGTCGCCGCGCGGAGACCTCATCGCGTTCACCGCGCGCGACGAGCGCAACGCGTTCGACCTGTTCACCGTGAACGTGGACTCCGGCAAGGTGACGCGCCTCACGCAGGACCAGGGCAACAACGAGGAGCCCACGTTCTCTCCCAACGGGCGCCTCATCCTCTTCAGCTCGAACCGCAACGGCACGCCCTTCCTGTGGGTCATGACGTCGGATGGCGGCAACCAGCTTCCGCTGCCCATGGACAAGGGGAGCTGGCTGACGCCTGACTGGGGCGCTGCTCCCGCCTCGCCGTGAGTTCGGGCCGGCGTTGACAGCGCGGTCGCGCTCGGGTCCATTCCGTGGGCCATGAGCGCGACCTTTCGCTCCCACTGGGGGCTCGATCCCGACGTTACGTTCCTCAATCATGGCTCGTTCGGAGCCTGTCCCACCGAGGTGCTGCGCCGCCAAACGGAGCTGCGCGCCCGGCTGGAGTCCGAGCCCGTCCGCTTCCTGCACCGCGAAATCGAGCCGCTGCTCGACGCCGCTCGTCACGCGCTCGGCGCGTTCCTGGACGCGGATGGGGATGACCTCGGCTTCGTCACGAACGCCACCACGGGCGTGAACACGGTGCTGCGCTCGCTGCGCTTCGAGCCCGGGGACGAGCTGCTCACCACCGACCACGAATACAACGCGTCCCGCAACGCGCTGGACTTCGCCGCCAGCCACTGGGGCGCTCGCGTGGTGGTGGCGACGCTGCCGTGGCCCGTGGCCTCCAAGCAGGAGCTGGTGGACGCGGTGCTCGCGCGCGTGACGCCGCGCACGCGGCTGTTGCTCATCGACCACGTCAGCAGCCAGACGGCGCTCATCATGCCGGTGCCGGAGCTGGTGCGCGCCCTGCGTGAGCGTGGCGTGGAGACCCTCGTGGACGGCGCACACGCGCCGGGCATGCTGCCCCTCTCCCTGCGCTCACTGGGCGCCGGGTACTACACGGGCAACTGCCACAAGTGGCTGTGCGCGCCCAAGGGCGCCGCCTTCCTCCACGTGCGCCGAGACCTGCAGCCGGGCATCAAACCCCTGGTCATCAGCCACGGCCACAACGCGGCCCGTACGGACCGCTCGCAGTTCCGGCTGGACTTCGACTGGACCGGCACGCACGACCCTTCCGCGTTCCTCTGCGTCCCCGAGGCGCTGCGCGTCATGGGCGGCATGCTCCCCGGAGGCTGGCCCGAGGTGATGGCCTCCAACCACGCCAAGGTCCTGGCCGCGCGCGCGCTGCTGTGCGAGCGCCTGGGCGTCGCGCCCCACTGCCCCGACGAGATGGTGGGCAGCATGGCCACGGTGGCGCTGCCCGCGGGGACGGGTGCGCATGCCCTGAGCCCGCTCGGGTTGGATCCGCTGCACGTCCAGCTCTTCGACCGATACCGCATCGAGGTCCCGGTCGTCCCATGGCCTCGCGCGCCAGAGCGCCACATTCGCGTGTCGGCCCAGCTCTACAACACGATGGCGGACTACCAGCGGCTCGCGGAGGCTTTGGAAGCGCTCCTGCGTTGAGTAGGCTGCCGCGAATGTCTCGTTTCGCCACCATCGATGTGGGAACCAATTCGGTGCTGCTGCTCGTCGCCGAGCGCGCACCGGACGGGCGCTTCGAGCCCGTGTTGGAGCGGGCGGAAATCACCCGACTCGGGCGCGGGGTGGACCAGAGTCGCCGCCTGTCGCCCGAGGGAATGGAGGCCACGCTCGAGGTGCTGACGCGCTTCGCGGACGAGGCCCGCGCCCTCGGTGCCGAGGGCATCGCGGTGTCCGCCACCAGCGCCGCGCGCGACGCCCAGAACGGCGCCGAGTTCCTCGAGGCCGCCCGCCAGCGCGCGGGCGTCACCGTGGAGATCATCTCCGGCGCGCTGGAGGCGCAGCTCTCGTTCGCCGCGGTGTACTCGGACTTCGCGACCGAGGCGGCTGGCCCCCTGCTGGTGGTGGACATCGGCGGAGGCTCCACCGAGCTCATCTTCGGCAACCGCGCGGGCAACGTGGAGTTCCGACACAGCTACGACGTGGGCGCGGTGCGGCTCACCGAGCGCTTCGTGCGCGCGGATCCGATGACCGCCGAGGACCGCGCGCGCATCGAGGCCGCGCTCCGGGAGACCTTCACCGCGCATCCGCATCCGCCCGCGCCCCCGGGCTCGGTGCTGGTGGGCGTGGCGGGCACCGTCACCACGCTCTACGCCATCCAGCACGCCATCGACCCGTATGACGCCACGCGCGTGCATGGCGGCACGCTGTCGCTGGGTGAGCTGAAGGCACTGGCCGACCGCCTCTGTCAGCTCTCGCTGGAGGAGCGTCGCAAGCTGCCCGGGCTCCAGCCCAAGCGCGCCGACGTCATCCCCGCCGGAGCGCTCATCCTCCTCGAGGCCGTGAAGGCATTGGGCCTCGACGGATGCCGTGTGAGTGACCGAGGACTCCGATGGGGACTGCTCGCGCATCGCTTCGGCGCGGGAGGGGTGCCTTCATGAACGCCACGCCGCTGTCGGAGCCCGCCGGAGCTGGAGCGCCCCTCATGCCCGTGACGCCCCCGCCTGTCTCGCCCGCCTCGGGGGCGCGCTACGCGCTGTTCATCCTCACCCTCATCAACCTCATCAACTACCTCGACCGCTACATCATCGCGGTCGCGCTGCCGGCCATTCAGCACGAGTTCGGCATCAACGACACGCAGTCCGGCTGGCTGGGCACGGTGTTCATCATCGTGTTCATGCTGGCCTCGCCCCTGGGCGGCTTCCTGGGGGACCGCATGCCGCGCAAGCTGCTGGTCGCGGGCGGCGTGCTCCTGTGGAGCCTCGCCACGGGCGCCAGCGGAGCGGCCACCTCGTTCATCGCGCTGCTCATCGCCCGCGGCGTGATTGGCATTGGCGAGGCCGGCTACGGCGCCGTGGCGCCTTCCATCATCTCGGACCTCTACCCGCGCGAGCTGCGCACGCGGATGCTGTCGTTCTTCTACATCGCCATCCCGGTGGGCGCGGCCATGGGCTACGGGCTGGGCGCGTGGATGACGAACAGCTTCTCCTGGCACTGGGCCTTCTACGCGGGCGGCGTCCCTGGCCTCATCCTGGGCACCCTCGCGTTCTTCATGCCCGAGCCCCAGCGCGGCGCCATGGACGGCCCCGACGCGCCCGTGAAGCTGCCCTTCATGGAGGGCCTCAAGGGCCTGGGACGCAACGCGGCCTTCTGGGCGACCACCACGGGCTACACGCTCATGACGTTCTCCATTGGCGGCCTGGGCTTCTGGATGCCCACCTACCTGGAGCGCGAGCGGGGCATGCCCGGCAACACCACGGGCATCGTGTTCGGCGCCATCACGGCGGTGGCGGGCCTCACGGGCACGCTGACGGGCGGGTGGCTCGGAGACAAGCTGGACCGTCGGCGCGAGGGCGGTGGCCTGTGGCTGTCCGGCCTGGGCCTGCTGCTCGCCGCCCCGTGCATGTACCTGGCGGTGAATCTTCGGGGCACGACGCTCACCTTCATCGCCATCGGCGTGGCGCAGTTCCTCGTGTTCTTCAACAGCGGCCCCATCAACGCGGCCATCGTCAACTGCGTGCCGCCCGCGTTCCGCGCCTTCGCCATGGGCCTCAACGTGCTCTGCATCCACCTGCTCGGGGATGCCATCTCGCCCGTGCTCATCGGCGGAATCGCCGACGCGGCCAGCCTGAAGACGGCCATCGAGGTCAACGCCATCCCCGTGCTGTTCGGCGGACTGGCGCTGCTGCTCGGCGCCAAGCTGTTCCGCGATGCGGTGCCGCGCGGGCGCGCTACCGCGTGACCGTGGCCGAGGCGTCCAGCCTCGGCCGGTACTCCTCCGCCAGCCGCTCCACCTCGGTGGTCAGCCGCTCGCCCTCCGTGAGCAGGAGCGAGCGCAGTCGCTGGCGATTGCCCAGGATGAAGAACACGCCCAGGTCGCGGCGCAGCGCCTTCCAGCGCTCCGCGAAGTAGAGCGTGAAGAGGGCCAGCGGCGGCACCCCGACGAAGGTCACCACGCCCCACGGCCAGCCTCGCCACAGCGTGGCGGCGACCGTCAGCCCGGCCCACCACGCGAGCGCGAGCACCAGCGACGTGAGGAACTTCATCGTGGCCTGCACGTCCAGCTCCGCCTTGCGGCTGACCAGACGGGGCACCTGATAGGGCAACCCGAAGAGCGCCAGGCCGAGCACGAACACGGGCAGGCCGCACACCAGCGACAGGAGGTTCTTCACCACGAAGGGCACCAGGGCTTCTTCCCGGTACTCCAGCGCCAGGTCCGCGGGCCCCGCCGCGCGCACGAGTTCCAGCCGGTGGCTGAATGACGACAGGTCATCGCGAATGCGCTCGAAGCGCTCGGGCGCCTCTCCTCGGAACATCTGGATGCCGCGAGCCCACAGCCGCAGCCGCTCCGCGTCGAGCGGGGCGCCGCGCTTCAACGCGAAGAGCTGCTCCGCCAGCTGAATCAACGGCAGGTCCGCCCACTCCTCCAGGTTCAGCGTGACGGCGCGCAGCCCCTCGGCGACGCGCTCGGTCAGCGCGCGCACCGCGTCCGGCTCTCCCGCCGCGTCCGAGGGCAGGTACGGCAGGACGTCGATGGCGGCGCCCACGTCGATGAGCACCTCGCTGCGGAACACGTTCTTGCGCGCGTACGTCAGGCCCACCGGAACGATGCGCACCCGAGCCCCCTCACGCGCCGCGCCCAGGGCGATGCGCGCCGCGCCCGTCTTCAGCTCCGCCAGCATCGGCTCCGAGTGGCTCTTGCCCTCGGGGAAGATGGTGAGGGCGCGCCCCGCCAGCAGCGCGCCGCGCGCCGCCTCCAGCGTCCCCTCGTTCCGGCCCATCTGCGCCGGGTCGTCCTGCTTGCGGTACACCGGCAGCGCATCCAGCCCGCGCAAGAGCGTGCCAATGACAGGCATCTTGAACAGCGGCGCCTTGGCCAGGAACGTGACTCGCCGCCGCGTGAGGATGAACACCAGCGCCGGGTCGATGAGCCCGTTGGGGTGGTTGCCCACGAAGAGCACCGGCCCCTCCCCCTCCTCGACGGGGGCATTCACCCGCACCCGGTAGAAGAGGCGAAGGGCCAGCGACACGACGGCTCGCACGAACGCGTAGAACACGCCCGGACTCTATACCGGACCCTCCGGGGTCCACTGGACCCCAGCGGACACTGTCACTGCGCGCTGTAGCTTCAGGCGTCACGCCGGCCCGCGCACTGTGGCATGCCACGTCACGCCCAGTCCTCCGCACCTGTCTTGGATGTCCAGCCTTTCCTGGCATGACGCGTGCTCATCCAGGCCGCGAGCGAAGCCGCCCGTCCTGGCGACCCGCTCGGCGGCCCGAGGCGAGGGTCGGGCCGTCGCGGCTCACCCACCCCTCGGAGCCCCGCCATGAAACCTGGACTGTCTTTGCTGACTCCCCTGCTCGCGCTCGCGTTGCTCGGAAGCTCACCCGCCTGGGCGCAGGATGACGAGCCCATTCCCGAAGGCTGTGTCGAGAAGCGCTACTGCGATGGGACGAAGTGCTACGAGGAAGACGCGCCCCAGTCGTTGCTGGCCTGCAGCTGCGGCCTGCTCGACCCGACGTGTGGCGTGGGCAAGTGCGTGGAAGGCGAATACTGCGACGGCAGCGCCTGCGGAGAGACGGCGCGCTGTCATCCGACGAACTCGCCCATCTCCCGGGTGATGTGCGCGGGCGAGAAGATGAGCCCCACGTGCGAGCTGCCCGCGGGTGGCTGCGGCGTGGGCCGCTGCGAGGACGCGGCCTACTGCGACAGCTGCGGCTGCCAGCCGCGCGAGTCCGCGGCCTCTCAGGCCCTGTGCGAGTGCAAGCTGGCCGAGACGCGGTTCGGTCTGGGCGAGTGCGTGGACGGCGGCTACTGCGAGAACGCGGCGAGCGAGTCCGGACAGTGCTTCAAGCCCGAGGCCGACATCTCGCGCGCCATGTGTCGGGGCGCCACGCTGGAGCAGTGCGTGGCCTCTCCCATCCAGGAGCCGACGTACTGCAAGGAAGGCAGCTACTGCGACGCGAAGGGTTGCTATCCGGAAGACTCGGCCATCTCGAAGATGAACTGCGCCTTCACGCCCGCGCCGCAGGAAGCCAGGCGTCTGGCCACCGCGCTGGGCCCCTACGACGTGGGCGTGATTCCTCGCCGTCCATGGGCCTGTCCGAGCGGCAGCGAGTACATCGAGTTCTACACGGACGATGAAGACAGCCGGAATGACAACTACACCTGGGGCTGGGTGGGCGCGACGCGACAGAACAGCGCGGGCACGCGGCTGGGATTCTGCCGGGTGGACGGCACGCTCTTCACCAACCTCGTGGATGTCTGGAACCGCGACCTCGCCATGGCCACCTACTCGGTGCTGCGGCTGGGCTCCCGGTGCCCGCCGGGCGGGATTCCCTTCACGCGGAACATGGACGACGAGGACAAGAACAACCGCAACAGCTTCACGGGCAACATCTGGCCCAACGTGTCCAACCGCAACACGTCCCTCAACTTCTGTCTGTTCATGGCCACGACGCGCAGCGGGATGCGGAGCTTCCCCTGGCTGGGCGTCGAATACGGCGTGTTCGCCGCGTCGGACCACGCTTCGGCCAACTGGCGCCAAGCGGGCTACATCCACATCGACGACGAGGACAGCAGCAACGCCAACTCGTTCAGCTATGACAACACCGGCAACATCCGCCTGCTCATCCACTCCATGGTCTGGGGTGGCGCGAACACGGAGATGCGGCTGGCGCGCGTGACGGATCCCGACCGTCCGTGCAGCGCCCAGGTGCGCTATCACAACGGCACCTACCTCACGCCCTGGTATGACGGCGCCAATTGCTACATCAAGCGCTTCCCGTCGTCGGGCACGCCCTTCATCTGGAACAACAGCTATTACGTCTCGGCGGGCCCAGGGCACTCGTGCAGCGAGGGTGTCTATGATGGCGCCAACTGCTACATCATGACCGCGCCCACCGGGACCACTGCCTTCAAGTGGGGCAACGCGTTCTATTACGCGGAATAGCCATCACCACACGCGCGCCGCCTGGATGACTCCGGCGGCGCGCGCCTCCCGCTCAGACTACTGAACGGAGGCCAGCCGGTTCTTCATCGTGGTCAGCGCCACCGAATAGCTCTGGTTGAAGTTGAGGACCAGGTTCGTCAACTCGGTGGCGATGATGCCACCGGGCGTCGCCATGCCCTCGTCGGACTCACCGCTCGCCACGTCACCCCAGACGCGCACCCCGTTGCGGTCATACATGTTGATGACGAAGGTGGAGAGCGACTTGGCCTTGAACCCCAGCGCATAGGGCGCCAGACCCCAGCTCTCATAGACAACCGCGACCGCGTCCACGCCCAGGTCCTCCGCCAGCTTCTTGGCCAGGTCTGGGGTGAGCGTGGCGGACTCGACCGCCTGGGGCCCGGTCACGAAGCGCATCCCCGGGGCGGTGTAGTACCCATCCAGCGACGGCAGGCCCGCCGCCGCATAGGCCGCCTGGGCCTTCAACACGTCGAGCGGGACGACCTCATAGCGGCCGCCCGTGAAGACTTGAACGAACGTCTTCACATTCGCCTCCGCGGTCTGGGTCTTCGCCTCCGGGACGTTGGCGGAGCCCAGAAGCAGGTGCGGATTGATGGCGTGCTGGACGACTGCGACCTTCTTCACGGCCAGATAGGCATCCTTCTGGACAAAGAAGTGGCTGCATCCCGTGCTGGCCAGCAGCACCACCAAGACAAGCATTCCCTTCGCGGCAATGTGACGCATGGCATCCCCCTTCCAACAGTGGAGCGCGGAGGCTCGACCGAGCGAGCCCCGCGCGTCAAGGGAATGGCCACGCGGGCCTTGCCCTTACCTCAGGGATGCGCGTCGTCCAGCGCGGACGAAGCGGTGCCCTTGGCCAGTTCCGCCACGTAGGCCGCGGCGAGCTTGGCGAACTTGACCGAGTTCTGGGCCGAGCCGGCGGTCTGGGTCAGCGTGTCATTGACCGTGTGGATGTAGGGATTGTCCTGGCCCATCAGCGCCTCGAAGGGGATGGAGCTGGCGTAGCCCTGGTTGTACCAGGAGGCGTGGTCCGAGCAGGCGTAGCCGCAGCGCGTGGACGTGCTCGTCACGCCCGGCATGTATTGCTTGATGAGGTTGGTGAGGAACGTGTTCTGCGCGGCCGTGGTGTAGTCAGACACCAGGACGATGTCGTAGCTGGAGCCGCGATAGTTGGTCATGTCCAGTTGGAGCACGCCCACCACGTTCTTCCCGCTGCTCTTGTACTGGGCCGCGATGGCGGCCGAGCCCTTCAGCCCAATCTCCTCGGCCGCGTAGGCGATGAACTGGACGGTGCGCAGCGGCCGGTAGCCCTTCGCCACGGCCACGCGGATGACCTCGGTGAGCGTGGCCACGCCGGAGGCATCATCATCCGCGCCGGGCGCGCTCAGTGAGGAGCCATTGACGTTGATGGAGTCCAGGTGCGCGCCCAGCACCACCACCTCGCTGGGGAGCGAAGTCCCCTGGATGGTGAGGATGACCGAGGGCTGCGGCGACGTGGAGGCAGGGTGCGTGAAGAACGCCACGGAGATGTCCGAGCGCCCCGCCGCCAGCGTCGTCCAGCGGCTCTTCAGCCAGTTGGCCGCATCCAGGCCGCCCTGCTGGTTGTAGCGGCGCGAGGTCCATGACGTGGAGAGCGAGGTGATGGTGCTGCGCAGGCTGCTCTCCGCCACCTGGGGGAGCAGCGCATTCACCGTCGCCGCGTTGTCCAGCGTGTAGCTCACCAGCGTAGGCGCGACGCGCGGCGTGGCCCCCGCCTCCACCGCGGCCAGGGCCTGCGCCTCGGAGTCATGGGCGATGAAGCCCGCGCAACGATTCAGCTTGGAGTGCATGACCTCGGCCAGCTTCTCCACCTGCGACGCGGGGACGCGCAGCATCGCCACGCCATCCTTCTCACGCACCACCGAGGGCAGCTCCAATCCCTGCCCCTGGAACGAGTCACGCGCGGGCGCCAGCGCATCCGAACCAATCGTTATCCAGACATCCGGCTCCGCCGCTCCCGCGAGCACCGGGGTGGCGAGCATCAGCGACAGGGTCAACACTCCCAGCTTCAGCGTCGTCATCACTCCTCCAGCTATTTCGCGATTGTCGCGAAATGCTGCTTTATGAGACCAATGGCGACGGCGTGCATCGGGATTGCCCTGCGGGGCAGGCTCGGAGTGCACGGTTCTGGACACTGCTCCGCGGGTCACGTCAATCCCAGACACGGAGGGAGTCTGAACAAGACAACCACCTGGAACAGCGTCCTCCTGCGACAGGGGTGCGGTTCACCTCATCGAACCCGGTCGGTAGGGGGCCTCCCGCGCAGCGAGTCGACCAGCAGGCGCGCGTTCGTGGACAGCGCGTCGTACTGGCGTACGCACAGCGACAACTGGCGCACGGCCCAGGGCTCCTCCAGGACCACCTTGCGCAAGGCGAGTGAGCGCTGACAGCGCATGGCGGCGGACTCAGGAACCACACCCACGCCCACGCCGTGCGCGACCATCCGGCAGACGGCGTCGAAGCTTCGCAGCCGCACCCGATACCGCAGGCGCCGGCCCAAGCGAGCCGCATGCAACCCCAGGTGCTCCTGGAGCGCGCTGCCCTCCTCCAATCCAATCAAGGGCTCCTCCAGGATGTCCTCGAAGCGCGCGCTCCGCCGCGTCGCCAGCGCGTGCCCACGCGCGGTCACCAGGACGAGGCGATCCACCTGAAGGGGGAACGTCTGGAGTCGCCCCAGGTCCACGGTGTCGGCAACGAGGCCCACCTCCGCGCGACCTTCCGCCACCGCCAGGACAATCTCCGAGCTGGAGCGCTCCTCCAGGTCCACATCCACGTGAGGGTGCGCGGAGAGGAAGGCACCGAGCCTCTCCGGAAGGAGCTCGGTGAGGGCCGCCGTGTTGGTCAGCAGGCGCACCTGTCCTTTCAGACCGCTCGCGAAGGTGGCGAGGTCCCCGCGCAAGTGCTCCACCTGTTGCAACACCGCGCGCGCATGGTGCGCCAAGGCCCGCCCCGCCTCCGTGGGCCGAATCCCCCGTCGCTCCCTTTCGAGGAGGGGCACGCGCAGCTCATCTTCCATCGCGCGGATGCGCGCGCTCGCGGACGCCAAGGCGAGATGAGAGCGCTCGGCGCCCCGGGTGATGCTGCCTTGGTCGATGACGTGGAGGAACAGTCGCAGGTCGGTCAGGTCAAAGCGCATGAGCCCAGCCTTCGGAACTTCCGAAGGCTCCCTCTGGGAATGGCGCATTGTCCAGCGCGGGCCGCCGAGGAAGCCTCGGGGCATGAACACCTTCGTCCTGCTCTGCCTCGCGGGGATTCTCGCGGGAGCCATGAATGCCGTCGCGGGTGGGGGCAGCTTCGTCACCCTCCCCGTGCTCCTCTGGGCGGGCGTACCTTCGGTCTGCGCGAATGCATCCAGCACCGTCGCCCTGCTGCCCGGCAGCCTGGCCAGCACGTGGGCCTATCGCGAGGACCTCACGTCCCTGAAGGGACTCCCGCTCCGGACACTGTTCGTCACCAGCGTCGCGGGAGGACTGGTGGGCGCGCTGCTGCTCCTGCTCACCCCGAGCCGCGCGTTCGATGCCTTCATCCCGTGGCTGCTGCTGCTCGCCACACTCGCGTTCGTCGCGGGCCCTTTCGTGGGGACTTGGATGAGAAGGCACGTCCAGTTCAGGCCGCGAGGCGTGCTCGCTACGCAGTTCGTGCTCGCCATCTACGGCGGATACTTCGGTGGCGCGGTGGGCATCATGATGATGGCGGTCTGGGGGCTGCTCGGCGCCATGGACCTTCGGGCCGCGAACCCCGCCAAGACATTGCTGGTCGCCGCGACGAACGCGGTCGCGGTGCTCTGCTTCATCGTCGCGGACAAGGTGTGGTGGCCGCAGACGCTCGTGCTCCTCGGGTCCGCGATGGTGGGAGGCTACGGGGCTGCTCGCCTCGCGCGGAGCCTGGATGCGCGTGGCTTACGCCGCTGCGTCTCGGCGCTCTCCCTCCTCGTGACGCTCGCGTTCTTCCTGCGGCACCCGTAGGCGCTCGGTCAGCGTGCGCGCGCGAGCAGGGCCCGCAGCGCATCACGCGTCAGCGGGCTCGCCGTGCGCGCGGAGGACTCCAGGACACTCCGGGCCCGCCCCAACGCCTCGCTCTCCAGCGACTCCAGCGCCGTCAGCGCGGCACCCTGCGTATCGAGCATGTCTGAGACGAGCTGCGCGCTGAGCACGCCCAAGGCCTCTCCTGTCGCCAACCCTCTTCGCAGCAAGGCACAGGCAGCGGTCGCGGCGACTTCGGCGCGGTCCGCTCGCAGGGCTTGCAGCAGCGCGCTCACCGCACGCGACGAGGGACTCTCGGCGAGCCCCAACATCACGAGCGCCTCGACGCCCGCGGTGGGCTCCGCGTCCTCCCAGACTTGAAGCAGCACCGGCTCCAAGTCCGCCAGGGCAGGCAATGGGAGCCGCTGCCGATGCAGTTCCTCCAAGAGTCCTCGCAGCGACGCCAGCGCCAGATAGCGCCGCGCGCCCTCGGTCCGCTGAATCAACGCGAGCATCACCGGGGCCGTGCTGTTCGGTGCCGAGGGCGCAAGCGAGACGAAGGCCTCCAACGCCGTGTCCCCGACCTCGCCCTCTTCGTCCAAGCAAGGGAGCAACGCGGGAAGCAGCGACAGCGCGGGCACGCCCACCCTCCCCACCGCGCTCGCGGCCGCGCGCCTCACCGCGGGCGAAGCGTGAGACAGCGCGGCCTCCAGCGAGGGAACCTGCTCAGGCGCCACGCGACACACGTGGGCCAGCACCATCGCCGCGTCCACCACTTCCGGAGAGGCAACGTCGGCGCGCGACAGCGCCGCGACCACGGCGCCGAATGCCTGCTCCGCCAAGGAGACTTGAGGCGGCCACCACGAAGACTGGAGCAGCGCGAGAATGTCGGCCCGCGAGGTCGACCGCGCACATGGCAGGGCCTCCAGCAGGAGAATCGCGGCCCGCTCTCGCGCTCGGTCATCCTCGGACTCGAGCGCCGCCCCCATCGCCTCCAGCGCCCGCGACACTTCGCGCGGATCCGAACCGCCGAGCCGCGCTGTCCATGCATCGAGCGGATGGCTCACGGGTAGCGATCCACCACGAGGATGACCCCGGTGTTGTCCTGCACCACGGAGAAGCCCTTCATGGGGCTCGGATACGCGATGAGCCCCTCACCGTCCCGGTCCCAGCGCGAGTCCAAGAGGACGCCACAGAACGGAACCGACAGCGCGCCACTCTCGGGGACGAAGATGCGGTCGTACCGACCGAACACCCGATGCTTCGTCACGAACAAGCGCCCGCCAATGCGCGCGCCCGGCAGCATCTTCTCGCCGTCCGCGCGGGGCGTCGCGATGACGAAGCTGTAGTTGTATCGAGCCGGGCCGGGGTGGTCCTGGATGCTGTCCACGATGACGGGGATGCGGTCCCCCGCCTTCAGCCCCAGCCGCTGCATCTGGAGCTGCGAGCCCTTGGGACAGTCTCCATCCGGAGGCATCCACTTGGGCCGCTCGGGCTTCACCTCCACCGGCGCCGCGTGCCCGCACCCGACCCACGCCCCAAGCATCGCCAGGACGCTCAGCCCCAACACACCTCGGCGCCAGGACGCGCGTCCTGCCAGAGGCCCGGTCATCAGAACGCCCCGATGCTGAAGTGGAACTGCGTGGGAGCCTCGTTGACGGCCTCGTCGCGGTCCAGGTTGAACCCCACGTCGAACGCGAGCGGACCGACCGGCGTCACGTAGCGCAACCCCACGCCCGCCGAGTAACGCAGCTCCGTGGGGTCGAACAACGTGCGGTCCTGCCACAGGTTGCCCGCCTCGAAGAAGAGGCCCAGGTCCAGCGCCGCGAGCGCGGGCACGCGCAGCTCCGCCTTGCCCAGCGTGTAGAGCTCACCGCCCTGACTCGTGGGGAACTGTCCCGCGAGCACGGCCTTCAAATCCTCCGAGCAGCCCGAGGGCGTAATCAGCGAGCGGCAATCGCTCAATCGCTGGTGCAACGCCTGCCGTACGTCCTGCGGCAGGACGCCATCCTCGCGGAAGCCTCGGAGGCTCGACGAGCCGCCCAGGTAGAACAGCTTCGAGCCGATGTTCTGCGCGCCCTCCGTCAACGGCACGATGGTGCCCGCGCGTGCACTCAGCGCCACGCTCGCACGGCGCCCCAGCGGTGCGTACACACTGAGGTTGCCCGCGAGCTTCACGCTGTTGATGGGGAACGCCGGCACGCGGTCACCCGCCACGTCCGTGGGCCGCACGCTGAGCCCGCGCATGAACTCGGCGCTCGTGGTCAGCACCATGCCGCGCCGTGGGTTGGCGGGGTCATCACGGAAGTCGAGCGTCGCCGCCGGGCGCAGCGAGTGCAGCGCGAAGTCACCGAACGGGTAGCGCAGCCGCTCCTGGTCCGCCCGGTTCACTAGCTCCAGCACGCCCGCGCGCGAACGCAGCCGGTTGTTCTCCACCTCGTACTGAAGCGACAGGTTCAGCCACGACGACACGGCCCAGTCCAGGCCCGCCACCGCGGCGAACCGCGTGGACAGGTACGAAGGACGGTGCACGCGCTCGCCAATCAGGTCCAACCGCGCGCCCACTTCCAGCGGAGAGAGGAAGTAGAGCCGCGACTGAGACAGCGCCAGGTTGCCACGCCCCCCGAGCCCGCTGAGACCATCCAGGTCCGAGTCACACGCCGCGCCCTGCGCCAACCCCGAGTCACATCCCGCGGGCCTCCGGTCCGAGCCCAGCGCCTGCGCACTCCATCCCGCGTAGTTCACCTTGCCGCGCGCGAGCACGTTGAGGCCCTTGCCATCCACGTTGCGCCAGGCCGTGTCCAACGTGACGCGAGGACCGTCGACCAGGAAGTAGCCGCCGGACACCTCGCCATCCAACCGCGCCCGCTCCTGCACCGACACGAGGACATCCTTGGAGCCCTCGCGCCGATTGGGATCCGCGAGCGACACCTCGGCCTGCTTGAAGAGGCCCAGGCGCGCCAGCCGACGCTGCCCTTCCGCCAGGTCCTCCATCGACAGCGGCGCGCCTTCCTTCAGGTCCAGGTAGGCCAGCACCACATCCGGATCCGTGCGCGTCAGCCCCTGGATGAGCACCTTGCCCACGTGCACCCGAGGCCCCGCATCCACCTCGTAGACCACGCTCGCGGCCTTGCCCTCGCCGTCCACGGTGACCTTGTTGGCGACGTGCGCGAACAGGTAGCCCTCGCGCCCCAAGCCGCGCTCGGTCGCGGCGCGCACCTGCTCCACGCGCTCGAAGCTCAGCGGCGTGCCTTGGCGCAACATCGCGCGGGTCCATTCCGAGTGGACGTCCGCGGGCATGCCCTCGAAACGCACGTCGCGCACGAGCGCTCGCGGCCCTTCCTCCACGTCGAAGTCCGCCACCGCCGTGTGCTGGACGGTGTCCATCGTCAGGCCCCGGAAGGTCACCATCGCGGAGGAGAAGCCCTGCTCGCGATAGGCCGTCGTCATGCCGTCCGCCGCGTCCAACCACGCCTCTTCCACGTAGACCGTGGAGGGATCCGGCGGCGGCTCCACGCCCTGAATGTCCGGCGCGTGGCGGCCCTCCATCGACAGCGGGTCATCGCGCAGGGGCAGGTCCAGCTCGGGCCGCGTCTCGCACGCCGCGACGCGCGCGGTGAGCTGTGCACGCAGGGCCCGGCTGGACACCGCCGTGTTGCCGTGGAAGCGCACCTCGGTCACGCGCAGGGGATGGCCTTCCTCCACGTCGAACGTGAGCGCGGCGACCGCCCCGTCCTCTCGCTCCACCGAGTGCGCACGCACGCGCGCCGAATGGAAGCCGCGCTGTCGGTAGAAGGCCTCCAGCTTGCGCGCGAGCCGCGCCTCCACCACGTCATCCAGCGTGTCCTCCCCCTCGTAGGAGGCGACACGCGCCAGGAGGACATCGGGCATGCGGTGATTGCCCCGGAAGCGCATCGTGAAGCGAGGCCCCGCGCTCAACGGCACGGCCACCGTCGCCCCGCCCTCCGCCACCGTCACGGTGGGCACGCCCACGCGAGCCCGCCAGCGATGCTCCTCGCGCAGAGACACGCGCAGTCGCTCCAGCCCGGCCTCCAAGCTGCCCCGGTCAAAGACATCCCCAGGACGCATGCCGAGCGTGTCCATCAGTCGCGGCAGCGGGAGATCCGACGCCCCGAGGAACGTCACCTGCCGCACGCGCGTGGGAAGGCCCTCCTCCAGGCGCAGCGTCACAGCCACCCCGCCCCCCGGCACGGGCGCCTGCGACACGTCCACCTTCACCGCGTCATAGCCGCGAGCCCGATAGGCCTCCTGCACCGCGCCGACCGCGGACTCCAGCTCCTCCGGATCCAGCGGGCCGCCCTCCAGCAGGTTGCTGGCCTCCAGCACTTCGCCGGTCGTGAGGACCTGATTGCCGTGAACCGTGACGGACGAGAGCCGCAGCAAGGGCGTGAGCTGGAAGACGAGCCGCACACCTCCGGGCACGTCCTCCTTGCGCGCCACCACGTCCGAGAAACGCCCCGTGGCCCACAGCCGCTCCACCGAGCGGCGCACCGCGCTTGGCGAGAGCGCCTGTCCCTTGCGCACGGCGACGAGCGAGGAGAGCCCCTCGGCGTCCGTGCCGCCCGGCAGGTGCAGCTCCACCGAGACCACCTCGGGAGCGTCCTCGGCGCGCGCCGGCCAAGGCCCCAGGGCGCTCGCCCACACGAGCACCAGCGCGAGCCACGCGGCTACTCGACCTCCCAGCCCAGCTTCAGCTCGAGCCCGAGGTTTCCAAACGAGGCTTCGCTGTTCTCGTTGTCCCACTGGGCCTGCGCGGAAAGTCGGTCGTCGAATCGATATTCGGCCCGCGCCCGCGTCCCGCGACCGCTCACCGGTTGTGTCATGCCGATCTTAAGCTTCTCCGACAGGAACTTCGACTCCAGTTGTGCGGTGGGCTCCGCCTGCCGCGTGGCGTCGTTGTAGGTCGTGGAGATCTGAAGGGACAGGTCGCGCAGGACGGGGTTGCTCGGCAGGAAGCGCCGGAGCTGCCGGTCCAGACCGGACACATTGAAGAGGGCCTCGGCCGCCAGCCCGGCGCTGGCCGAGGCCGCCGTGTCCTTGTCCGAACTCGTCACGCCCAGGGTCAAGAGCGACAGGACGTCCCCCTCCGTCAGCGCGGGCTCGGACGACAAGATGATTTGCGGGTCCGCCGGCTTGCCGAAGGCGTGCAGCCGCACCACGTACTCGCGCACCTGCGTCTGGGCCTGCACCTCGAACACCGGGTCGATCCCCGTTGGATCGCGGAACTCCACCTGCCCCTGGTTGATGGCGAAGGGGTTGTTGCGGAAGAACGCCTGACTGCCCTCGGCCGCCTCCACGCGCCCCAGCAGTCCTGGCCGCACGTCCGTGCCCGTCAGGCGCACATCCCCGAGCAGCCGCGCCTTGGCCAGGTTGTTCTCCACGCGCACGTCACCGAAGTGCACGTTCACGTCCCAGGTGACGAACGGGTCGCGTGCCCGCTCGCCAGGCAGCCCGCCCACCAGGGCCGTCCGGCGCTGAAGCCCCTTGAGCAGCGACTCCACGTCCACCGACTTCTGGTAGCGCAGCTTGACGATGTCCAGGCCACCCGTGACGGTGAGCCCATCCGGCGGACCAATCACCTGGAGCAGCCCGGACACGGTGATGGGCAGGTCCTCCGTCAGCCGGTACGGCACCTCGTCGAGTTGCAGCGTCAGCCCCAAGCGCTTCGGCTTGAAGCGATCCAACCGCACATCGCCGCGCGCGGACACGTGCCCGTCGTTGAGCTGCCCCTGCAAGTGCTCCAGCAGCACGCGCTGGCCCGTGAGTTCGAGCCGCCCCGACACGCCGCGCACGTTGACGGGCAGGTCGCGCATCGTGATGCGCACATCGGACAGCTCGGCGGAGCCGACCAGTGACGGGTCGTCCAGCGTGCCCGTCGCTTCGGCGTCCACTCGCAAGAGGCCGCTCGCGCGCTCCACCCCAGGCAGGAAGGGCTCCAAGAGGCGCACGTCCATGCTGCCGTCACGGAGGCTCACGGCCATTCCCCGGCCACTCACCGAGCCGCCCAGCGTCACGTCCAGCGAGGTCCCGCTGAAGCGGAACGGCAACACCTCCAGCGTCCCCGCGCGATAGGACAGCGAGATGGGTCCCTTGTTGTCCGCGCGCAGGTCGCCTCGGGTGAGCACCAGCTTCTGCACCTGCGCGGTGGCCTCGTAGGACGAGGGGTCCAGCAAGGGCCCCTGCGCGGACACACGCCCCGCGAGCGAGCCGGACACACCCTGGAGGTACGACGCTTGCGGCAACAGCGGGCGGATCTCCGGGAGCTGGAGCGCGATGGAGGAGTCGAAGCCATAGGGCGCCTTCACCTTCATCGTCATCCAGCCCTCCGCGTCCCGGAACGGATGACCGTCCACGCGCAGGTCCTTGCCCACCTGGCGCAGTTGGAGATCCATGGCGCCCAGGTCTCGCGAAGCGAACGTCACGTGGGGCCCCTTGAGCGAGGCCTCCACCACCGGCAGCTCCCCGTTGCCCGTCACGCGCCCATCCAGCTCGAGCAGCCCCTGGATGCCCATGCGCTCGCCGACGTCCGGCCCCACGGCTTCCGTCAACGACAGGTGGTCTCCACCAAAGCGGTAGTCCAGCCCGCCCGCGAATGCCAAGGTGCCCTCGGCCCACAGCCGTCCCAGCGGGCCCTCCAACACGGTGCGCTCCAGCACCATCTCCTTGCCCTCCACGAAACGCAGCCGCGCCGAGCCCGCGCCGAGGCGCCGCCCGTAATAGCGGGTGTCCTTCATGTCGAAGACCACCAGCCCCTCCAGCTTCTCCACGGGGCTGTCGATCTCCACGCGCCCCGAGGCCGTGCCCGTCAGCGCCCCCTGCATCACCGCGAGCGAGGAACTCAGCCCGGCCACCACGTCCACCAGGTCCTCGGTGCGCCCCTGCGGCACGTTCACGTCGAGGCGCGCGTGCAAGACACGCCCGAACGTCAGCGCGCCCTTGCCGAAGTACTGCGTGCGCCCCTTCTGTCCGGTGAGCGAGGGGAAGGCCAACACGCCCCCCGAGTACGTCAGCTTGCCCTGCACCACGCCCAGGCCGAGGTTCCAGAAGACGAAGTCGCGCAGCGACAGGCTCGAGTCCACCTTCACGTCCGAGTACGGCCCCGTGATGACGTAGGTGGCCGAGCCGCGGCCGGACCAGGGCAGCTTCGCGATGTGACCGAAGTCCGCCAGCTCCAGGTCTCCACCGCCGCGGATGTCCAGGCCCCGCGCCTTGTCATAGAAGAGCGTCACGTCGCCGCGCACGCGCGAGCGCCCCGAGTCCGCGGTGATGTTCGCGAACGTCACGCGATCCGGCAGCAGCTTCACGAGCGTCTGGGCGCGAGCCCGGTCGAACTCGAGCAGCGTCTTGCCTAGGGACTCGGGCGCGTCATACGGGCGCGTGGCGAGCACGAAGCGCCCGGCGCGCAAATCCAGAGGCCCGGAGATGTTGGGACGCGGCAGCAGCGTGCCGGACAGATGCGCGGTCGCGCTCGCGGGGAAGTCCACCCACGCCCCCGCGATGCCCGCGCGCTCCAGGATTCGTCCGAGCGAGGCCTCCTCGGTGGTGAGCGCCACCTCCACCGGAAGCTCGGGCGTCAGCCGCAGCGAGCCCGTCACCTTCACGCGCCCACTGCCCATGGGGATCGCCAACTGCTCCACCCGAACGCGGTCCCCCACGTATGCCAGCCGCGCGGTGAGGCTCACGGGTCCGTACTTCTCGTAAGCGAGGTTGCTGGCGGACACGTCCGCGGACACCGCGAGCGCGGAGGGCTTGCCCGTGACGGAGAGGCGAGACCACAGATGTCCCGTGGCGGGCTTGGGCAACAGGTGCGCGCGATGCAGGGTCTGCAGCGGCAGGAACACCTGGGCATCCAGCGCGAGCTGCGGCTGACAGAGCGTCTCCACGCGACCGGACAGCGTGGTGGTGAAGTCGTCGAGCGTGACCTCGGCGCGCTCCACGTCGAGCTGCGCCTCGGTGGGATCCAACGCGCCGGTGAACACCAGCCGGCCCAGCGTCAGCTCGCCGCCGTCCGCGCCCAGGCGCACGAGTCCGCTGCGCGCCTCGACGTCGAACTCCATGACGCCCCAGCGCTCCACCCACCCCACGTCCAGGTTGGTGATGTCCACCCGACGGCCGCGAGGCAGCGCGAGCCGCACCTCCGCGCCCGTGATGTCCAACTTCGCGATGCGCAGCCGATCCAACGGCGCCAGGAAGCACGTCCCCGGTTCGCGCGGCGTCGCGGGCGCGGGTTGAGACAGGTCCAGGTTGACGCGCGGATGCCGCACACGCACCTGCCCCAACGTGAAGCGCCGACCCAACGGCCCGAAGAAGCCGAAGCGCACCTCCGCGGTATCTGCCGCGAACAACGGCGTGTCCGAGCCGGGCAGGAAGAGCGACACGCCATGCAGCAGCACGCGCGAGCCCAGCGGATCCAACTCGCATCGCCCGATGCCGACGTCCATCCCCAGCACGCCCGGGAGATGGCGCCGCGCCAGCGTGCACGTCGCATCCCATGCGGCCTGGGTGCGCAGGACCAGGATGCTCCCCGAGAGAACGAGGAGCACCACGAGCAGCGCCTTGCGCGCACCGTTGCGGCCCTGGGATGCCAAGACCGCTACAGCTTACCGAGCCCCTCGAGGTAGCGGTCGATCTCCGCCAAATCGATCTTGGATTTCGCCGTGCGAGGCAGCGAAGTGGCCGGAGCCGCCTGCTCGCTCGCCGACGAGGCGGCCGCGCCACCCTGGAGTCCCAGGTTCTGCCCGATGCGATTCACCAGCTCGGCGCCAATGCTCTCCTGCCGGGCCAGGAACGCCTCGAAGAGGGCGTTGTCGCACAAGGTGTTGATGACGCGGGGGGTTCCCCCCGAGTGCGCATGCACGGCCAGCAGCGCCTCGGCCGTGAAGGGCATGCGCGGGCAGCCCGCCAACCGCAGGCGGTGCTTGATGTAGGCCTCGGTGGACTCCGCCGTGAAGGGCTCGAGCTTGTAGCGAAGCGCCACGCGCTGGGCGAGCGGCGGGTCCAGCTTGAGGTTCTTCTCGATCTCCGGCAGGCCGAAGAAGACGAACGAGATGAGCTTGCGCTCGGGGACCTCCAGGTTCAGCAGCCCCCGGAACTCCTCCATGATCTCCCGCGTCTCCAGCATCTGGGCCTCGTCGATGAGGACGACGGCCTTCTTGCCGGACTCGTGAATCTGCAGCAGGCGCTGGTAGAGCTGGGACAGGAGCGCCAGCTTCTCCTGCGCGGGATTCTCCACGCCCAACTGCAGCGCGATTCGCCGCAGCAGCCAGTGGGCGGTGATGCCCGAGTGGATGATGACCAGCAGCGCGGCCTCGTACTCGGACTCAGGCAGCGAGTCGAGCATGCGCCGGGCGAGCGTCGTCTTGCCCGCGCCGATGTCCCCGATGAGGATGGACAGGCCCTTCATGTAGCCCACGGCATGCATCAGCCGCGTCAGCGCCTGCGAGTGCTGCGCCGAGTTGTAATAGAAGCGACTCACCGGAGCGTTGGAGAACGGCTCCTGGGTGAGTTCGAAGAAATCGAGGTAGGTCGTCATCGGTTCGCCGGACCTCGTGGCAGCAAACTACACGTAGCCGACTTTGCGCGCCTTGGGCGCGCCAGCGGCTGGCACCTGGGTGGAAGCGGCGCTCGGGCCCTTTGCTCCGGCGGCGCCCTTCGCGGCCGCAGGAGCCTCGTCGCTCTCGGGAGACGTCGTCGCCGCCAACCGCGACACGTGCGCCGACACCTCGCGATACTTCGCGTCCTGCGCGGCCACGCGCTGGTAATGGAACAGCGCCTTGCCCGCCTCGCCCAACGCCTCGTACGCGCTGGCAAGCTCGAAGCCGAGGGCCTTGCCCACCTCGCCCACCGCCAGCGGGCTCGCCAGTCCGTCCTTGAAGACGCGCACGGACTCGGCGGGCTGGCCGCGCATGGTGTGGAGCATGCCGGTCATCGTCAGGCAGTCCAGCTCGCGCTTCGTGCCCACGCAGCCCTGGCGGGCCACTTCGAACTCGTGGACCGCGTCGTCCAGCAGGCCCATTTCCTTGTAGGCGATGCCCAGGTCGTAGTGCGTGTCCACGTCCTCGGGCTTCACCACCTTCGCGAGGCCCTTCTTGAACTCGGCGAAGACCTCATCGACCGAGTACTGGAAGTCGTCCTCCGCCGGCGGCGCTTCCGCCAGCTCCTCGCCACCGAGGCCGTCGATCTCCCCCGCCAGCTCCGCCGCGAGGTCGAACGCATCGCGTTCCCCCGAGGACTCGGTGACGGGCTGCACGCTGGGCACGGAGAGCGGCTCGGCGGGCGCCTCGTCCTGGGACGCGTTGCCTTGCGCCTCCAGCGCCTCCAGGCGGGCCATCAGCTCGCCAGCGCGCACATGGCCCGGGAAGGCGATCGCCACCGTCTCGAGGATCTCCCGCGCCTCCTCGAGCAAGCCCTGGTCGAGGAAGAAGGACGCCTCGTCGCACTCCTCGGCGGCGGGCTCATCCTCGAGTTCCGCCTCCGCCTCGGGCATGGCCTCGACCTCGGCCACAGCCGTCGCCTCGGTGTCGTCCTCCAGCGGAGTCACATCCGCCACCGCCACCGCGATCGAATGCGCGGCCGTGGGTGCGTCGTCTTCCTCGCCCAGGCCCGGCGCGTCGAAGTCGCTGCTGCTCAGCGCGGCGATGCCCACGCGCGTGGGAACTTCGTCCTCTTCGAAAGCGGAGCCCCCCAGTTCGGCGGGCTCATCATCCGCAAGCGCGGGGAGCTGCAGCGTGTCCGGCGCCGCTTCTTCCAGGAGCGCGCGAGACGGAGACAGGATGCGCGTGGGCGGTGCGTCCTCCTCGTCGCCCAGGGCCATCGCGCCCAGGTCGTCGTCGGGAGCGACCATGTCTTCGTCGGACGACATGTCCGCGAAGGACGTCTCGTCCTCTCCACCCGACACGAGCGGCTCATCGTCCTGCATCGACGACAGGCCGGGCTCGTCCGTCAACATCAACCCATCGTCGGACACCAACGCATCCGACATCGCAGCCGCCGCGAGGTCCTCCGGCGCGGGCGAGTCCTCGAACACTTCATTCTCGTTCGAGGTGATGGGCTCGCCGACCAGGGCCTCCTCGCTGACGACGGTGCTGTCGGCGCCGTCGTCGATGACCTCGTCCGAGTCCGTGCCATGGCTCAGCGCTGCCAGGGCCAGCTCATCCCCGGGAGGCTGCGCGAGCGCATCGTCCGGCGGCTCCGCGACGAGGATCTCATCGTCGTTCGAGTCCACCAGGATGGCGTCCTCGCCCAGCGACTCCACCATCATCGGGCTGGCGACCGGGGCCGCCACCGCGGTGTCGGAGCGCAGCACCGCCAGGAACGCCGGCACCTCGGGATGCGCCGGGTTCTCCTGCAGGATGTTCAGGAGGTACGGCTGCGCGCGCTGCACGTCCGCGCGACGCGTGCACAGGCGCAGCACGTTCAACAGCTGCTCGGAGGCCTGCGCGACGTTATTGGCGGCGACGTAGATGTGGTACGCCTTCTCGTGCGCGTCCAGGTTCTCCGGGTCGACGGAGAAGACCTTGCGCAGGTGCTCCAGCGCTTTGTCGTGGAGCCCGTACTTCACGTAGACGTCGGTCTCGGTCAGCAGCTTGGAGAGCTGCTCCCGGCCCATGCCCTGCGGCGCGGCAGGCGCCTGGACTGGCGCGGGGGCGGGCTGCGCGACGGGAGCGGGAGCCGCGGAGGGACGCGGAGCAGCGGCCACGGGTGCGGCGGGCTGCGGCGTCGGGGCCGGCGCGGGAGGCTCCTCCAGGGGCGCGCGCCGGGCGAGCAGATCCGGGTCCTGCGGATCCAACACTTCGATCTGCGTCCAGACCGCCTCGGATTCCGTCGCGCGGCCGCGCTCCTGATGAATCTTCGCGAGTTCCTTGTAGACGGAGACCGTCTTCGACGTCTGGCCCAGCCCCTGGAACGCCTGGGCCAGCAGGGTCAGCGTCTCGACGTCGCGACCATCCGCCTTGAAGCACACCTGCAGCTTCGCGAGCGCGCGCTTCTGATCCGCGCGCTGGAGATAAGCCGCCGCCAGCTCCTTGGCCAGCGAGAGGTTGTCGGGCTCGAGCGAGGACAACCGCTCCGCGACGCGGAGCCAGTCATCCATGCGGGAGTTGCGCTTGAGGTACTCGGCGGCGCGCTTGAACTCCTGCAGCGCCTCCTTGGCCATGTTCTCGCGCGCATACAGCTCCGCGAGCTTGATCTTCGACGCCACGTTCTCGGGGTCGAGATCCACCATCTTCTTCAGAGTGTCGAGCGAGGCCTTGGTATCGCCCGCCTTGTCGTAGTGATTGGCGACAATCTGGAAGTAGGCCATCGCCTCGGACATCAACCCGAGCTGCTGGTGCAGCTCCGCCAGCTTGAGGTTCACCTCGAGCAGGTTGGGGTTGAGCTTGAGGACCTGCTTGTAGAGGGCGACCGCCTTGAGGAAGAACCCGTCCGAGGAGTAGCTCTCGGCCACCTTCGTGAAGAAGTGCGCCGCCTGGGGGTTGTCGTTCTTCTTCTGGTACAGCTCGCCCATCTTCTGGAGGACCCGGATGTCCTTCGGGTCGACTTCCAGAACCTTCTGGTACTCCTTGATGGCCTTGTCGTAGGCACCCTTCGCGACGAGTTTCGCGGCAGCTTCGATGATCTTGTTCTTGTCCATCGAGCGTGGGCTTCCGGCAGGCCAAAACCCCGAGGAACTTCGGGGGTTTCTGTCCTCAACTGAGGGGGATGTCGGAGGCTAACGGAATCCTCCGATGCGGGTCAAGAAACAGCCCGGCGCCCCCCCGGGGCCGGATCACCCGCCTGAGTGGCTGGCCACCAGGCAGGCGTCACACGCCCAGCGCACCAGCGCCTAGGGCGTCTCTTCCACGGCCTTCTTCAGCCGGTGGGTTCCCGTCTCGCTGGCCAGGAGCCGCTCCACGAAGCGGGTGTCGTAGTTGCCTTCCAGGAACGCATCCTCCACCAGGGCCGCGCGGTGGAACGGGATGTTGGTGCGAATCCCTTCCACCACGTACTCGGACAGCGCCCGCTGCATGCGTCGGATGGCCGTCTCGCGGTCCTCCGCGTGCACGATGAGCTTGGCCAGGAGGCTGTCGTAGTACGGCAGCACCGTGTAGTTCTCGTAAGCCGCCGAGTCCACGCGCACGCCGTAGCCACCGGGCACGCTGTAGCCGGTGATCTTCCCCGGCCACGGCGCGAAGGTGATGGGGTCCTCGGCGTTGACGCGGCACTCGATGGCGTGCCCGCGAATCTGCACGTCCTCCTGCTTGAGACGCAGGGGGTGCCCGTAGGCCATGCGGATCTGCTCGCGCACCAGGTCGATTCCCATGACCAGCTCCGTCACGGGGTGCTCCACCTGGATGCGGGTGTTCATCTCCATGAAGTAGAACTGCCCGCGCTCGTCGAGCAGGTACTCGATGGTGCCCACGTTGTTGTAGCGAAGCTTGCGCATCGCCGCGACGGACACCTCGCCCATCTTCTTGCGCAGCTCGGGCGACAGCGCGGGCGACGGGCACTCCTCAATGAGCTTCTGGTGCCGGCGCTGCACCGAGCACTCGCGCTCATTGAGGTGGATGATGTTGCCGTGCTCATCCGCGACGATCTGGATCTCGATGTGGCGCGGCTTCTCCACGTATCGCTCGATGTAGAGATCGCCGTTGGAGAAGCTGGCCACGGCCTCGGCCTGCGCCGTGGCGAACGCCTGGGCGAGCGCGCTCGGATCGCGGACGATCTTCATGCCCTTGCCACCACCACCGGCGGCGGCCTTGAGGATGACCGGGAAGCCAATCTCCCGCGCGAAGGCCTCGGCCTCCTTCGGGTCCTTCACCGTGCCAGGGCTGCCAGGCAGCAGCGGCATGCCAGCCTCACGGGCAGCGGCGCGCGCGCGCACCTTGTTGCCCATCAGCCGCAGCATCTCCGGCCGAGGCCCGATGAAGCGAATCTTGCAGTTCTCGCACACCTCCGCGAACTCGGCGTTCTCAGACAGGAAGCCGTAGCCCGGGTGGATGGCGTCCGCGCGGGTAATCTCCGCCGCGGAGAGCAACTGCGGGACGTTGAGATAGCTTTCCTTGGAAGCCGGCGGCCCGATGCACACCGCCTCGTCGGCGAAGCGCACGTGCAGCGCGTTGGCATCCGCCGTGGAGTGCACCGCCACGGTGGCGATACCCAACTCGCGGCAGGCACGGATGACCCGCAGGGCAATCTCCCCACGGTTGGCAACCAGCACCTTCTTGAACACGCCGTGCTCCTTGAGTGTGCCTGGAGGGGCGCCCGGGACATGCCGGGCACCCGCACCTCAGGCTCAGACCGGCTCGATGCGGAACAGCGACTGGCCGAACTCCACCGGGCGACCGTTCTCGACGAGGATCTCCGCCACGCGACCCGAGACCTCAGACTCGATCTCGTTCATCAGCTTCATGGCCTCGACGATGCAGAGAATCTGCCCCTTCTTCACCACCGAGCCCACGTCCACGAACGCGGGCTGATCCGGGGCGGGCGTCCGGTAGAACGTCCCCACGAACGGGCTCGAAATCACGAGCCCCGGCTTCTCCGCTGCCTTCTCCGGGGCAGCCGCTGCCGGCGCCGAGGCCGGCGCGGAAGCCGCCAGCGCACGCGGCGCCGCGGGGGCCGCGTACTCCGTCGGCGGCGCCACCGTCACACTCGGCCCGGTGGGCGCCGCGTGATGAACGATGGTGGTCTCCGGAGCATGGCCACGGCGGATGAACAGCTTCTCGTCGCCGCGCGTCCACACCAGCCGCGTCACGTCGGAGGCCTCGAGGATCTCCACAATCTGCCGGAGGGCCTCGACGTCGAGGGACGTCGTCCCCGCCTGACGCGTTTCGGTGGCGGGCGCGGCCGCCCGGACTGCCTTGCGCTTCGTTGCCATTACGTCCACTCCCTCCGAAGTCGCCGCGATGCGGACGACTATCCCGCGGTGGCCACGCGCGTCAGGTACTTGCCGCCATCACGCGTGTCGATCTTGAGCACGTCGCCCTCGTTGATGAAGAGCGGAACGTTGACGGTGAAGCCCGTCTCCAGCGTCGCCGGCTTCATCGCGCCGGACACGGTGTCGCCTCGGACGCCCGGGTCACACGTGGTGACCTTCAAGTCCACCGAGTTCGGCAGCGTCACGCCAATGGCCTTGCCATTGTAGAAGAGCACGTCGACGGCGATGTTCTCCTTCAGGAAGTTGCGCGCCTCTCCGAGCACATCCTTGGTGAGGAAGGTCTGCTCGTAGTTGTGCTTGTCCATGAAGTAGAAGTCATCGCCCTGAGCATACAGGTACTCCATGCTCTTCTCTTCGATGTCGGGCCGGCCGACCTTGTCGCCGGACTTCATCGTCGGCTCGAGCACACGACCGCTGATCAGGCTGCGGATCTTGGTCCGCACGAACGCCGAACCCTTGCCCGGCTTCACGTGCTGGAAATGTTCGATGACGAACGGCTCGCCGTCGATCTCGATCTTCAACCCGTTGCGAAACTCGGACGTGTCAATGACACCGGCCATGGGACCGACTCCTTCGGACTTACGAAAGCTGCGAAAAGTCCGGGGTGTCTAGCCCATGCCCCAGTTCCTGAAAAGAGGAAAGGAGCACTGCGTGCCGTGCGTCGCCTGACCGGCATGGGAGGCCCTCGGGCCCCCCGGCTACAACTCGGCGCGAACCTTGGGAGCCGTCACGCGCAGGACGTAACGCCCCTTGCCGTAGTTCCCCTCGGCGCCCAGGGCGAGCACGAGGAAGTACTCCGGGGACACCAGCCGCATGATGGTGAGCACCTTCTCGCTGTTGATGCTCACCTCCGTCACCGCGCCTGTCTTCAGCGCTTCGGCGGCGTTCTTCAACTGCGTGAGGAGGTTGGCGTACTCCACCCAGGCCCCGGACAGGTCCAGGTCCTCGACCGCCTCATCCTTCTGGAACGTCTCGACGGAGATGCCGTCGAAGCCCATCACGCTGCAGGCAAGGGCCCCGTCGACCTGGTTGACCACCGATTCGAGGTGTGTGCGGAAGGACATGGCAAGCGCTCGTGGAGGACCCGCGACGGGACCGAGGAGACTACGGGTTCACGCACTCCGGGTAGATGCCGTCCTGGCCCCCGAAGGTGCCGCACGGCCCGGCCGGCTTGAAGAGCACGCCAGTCCCACACGCTGGAATGGGCACGGGCGCGTTGTTGATGCTGAGCGGGAACGTGACCTCGTTCGACTCCGCGTTCGCGCCGCCAGCCGTCTTCCCCTTCATCTTGAGGGTCACGAGCACCTGCGCGTACTGGGCACCGGATACAGCAGCCTTCAGCTTGTTGTAGGCCGCCACGGTGATGAGGTTGAGCGCGACGATGTTGTCCTTCGTCGACCCTCGGACCGCGAGGAGGACCGGCACGTCCTCCGAGCCGAGGTTGATGTTCGCCCCCGAGGTGCCCCCAACCGTGGAATCCAGCAGGGTCGCCGTGTACGTCACTGCCAGCCGATCGATGTAGACAGCATCCGGATCCGACGTGCCGGTGACCGTGTCACTCCCGATGACGACCTTGCCCGCGCTGAGGCTGGAGTTCACCATGAACGCCGCGATGTAGCCGGCTGCGTAGTTCAGGTTGAGCGTGCCGGCCAGGATGCTCGGATTGGTTGCATCAACCTTGCACTCCACATCCAACTGCTTCACATCGAAGATCTGGATCTCAGGCGGCGAGTCGACACAGGCCCCCAGACCCAGGGCCAGCACAGCCGCGGCGAAAAAGACGCGCTTCATAGAGAGACGCTCTCCTGTGAGAGGACGCGGCAGCCGAATCAAAGGCTCTGCGCGATCGACTGGCGGTTGAGGATACGAGGCGTGATGAAGATGAGCAGTTCCTGACGTTCATCGCTCTCGGTCTGCCGCTTGAAGAGCAGACCCAGGACGGGAATCTTCGAGAAGAACGGGACCCGCTGCGAGGCCGTGGAACCGCGGCGCACGTAGATGCCACCGATGACCGTGGTGTCGCCGTCCTTCACGAGCACCTGGGTATTGGCCTCCTTGCGCTGGATGGCAGGCTGACCGTTGGCACCCGTGTTGGACGCGTCAGGCTGGTTGTTCTGCGCGTTGATGGACATCAGGATGCTGCCATCCTGGGTGATGTGCGGCGTCACCTCGAGCGACAGGCGAGCCTCGACGAAGGTCGTGTTCACGCCGGTCGCGGACGTCTGGCTGAACGGGATGGACAGACCCTGGCTGATGCGAGCGAGGCTGTTGTCCAGCGTGGTGACCTTGGGAGCGGAGATGGTCTTCACCGTTCCTTCATTCTCCGCCGCGGACAGGCGCAGGTTGAGCTGGAGCGCGCCACCCGCGGAGCCGAACACGAAGCCCAGGGCACCGCCGGCGCCTTCACCCACTGCGGCCGGCAGGTTCACCGCGAAGTTCGGCGTGCCCGCCACGCCAATCGCCGTACCACCCGCGCCACCCGTGACGCCCACCGAGTTCGGGAAGATGAGCCCCGTCGAGTTACCCGTGGCCGCGCTCATCCGAGCCTGACCACCCCACTGCACGCCGAGCGAACGGCTGAACGTCGTGGAGGCCTCGACGATACGGCTCTCGATGAGCACCTGCGGCGTCTGCGTATCAAGGCTGCGCACGAGCGTGCGGGCCTTCTCCACGTGCGAGCGGATGTCCTTCACGATGAGCACGTTGGTGCGCGTGTCCACCGTCACGGAGCCACGGTCGCTGAGCACGTCCTTCACACGCGCCGCCATGTCGCCGGCCACCGCGTAGTTGACGGGCAGGAGGTTCACGAGCAGTTCCTCCTGCTGCTGGAGCGACTTCTTGCGCTCCTGGCGAAGCCGCGCCTCCTCCTCCAACGTCTTCAGCGGCGCGATGCGGATGATGTTGCCCAGGTCTTCCTTGCCCAGCTGCTTGGTGCGCAGGATGAGGTCGAGCGCCTGGTCCCAGGGAACATTGCGCAGGCGGATGGTCACCCGGCCCGACACGTCGTCGGCGACGACGATGTTGCGCTTGGAGATCTCCGCGATGACGCGCAGGAGGTTCTGGATGTCGATGTCCTTGAACTCGAAGGACACGCGCTTGCCCTTGTAGCGCGACTGCTGCGGGGCGCCTTCCGCGGCGTAGGCCGGAGCCTCGGCGGTGAAGCCAGCCGTACGCTGGGCGACGGCCACCTCCTCCGTCTTCACGCCCTTGACGTCCAGGCGCCAGCTCAGCGTGTTGGAAGCCTGCGAGACGTTCTCCTCGATGGCGCCGTCCGCGGCCACCACCAGGCGCACCTTGCGGCCCTCACCGGGCACCGTGAAGGCGCTGATCATCTTCACCGGCGTCTCCAGCGCGCTGGTGTCCAGGCTGCGCTCGAACTTGCGCGGCAGCTTCGCGTTGTCCAGGGTCAGCACCGCGCTGCGGGGATCCGGGCGGTCCACCTTCCACACCACTGGACCGGAGAGCTTGAGCTGGATGCGACCACCCGTGGGGCTCTCGTCGAAGGACAGGTCCTTCACGTCGACCATCGCGACCTGCGGCGCGGCGGCCGGGGTGGGAATCGGGGTCGAGCGCATCGGCTCGGTCTCGGAGATCTCCGCGACCATCGCGTTGGCCTCGGCCTTCGGCGCCGGCCTGCGAGCAACGGACTCGCCGAGCACCACTTCCAGGCCGTTCTGCGTGCGGTCCACGCGGTACGCGGGCATCGCGCCCCGCGCCACCAGCACCAGGCGAACCTTGTCCGAGTGAGCGCCAACGCGCAGGGAGTCGAGCACCCCACCCTTCACGCGCGGAGCCTTCGTCGCCATGCCCACGCCGTACACGTCGACCGCGAGGCGCGGCGGATCCGCCAGCTCCAGGACCTCGTAGCGAGCGATGTCGCCATCAGTGCCCACGCGCAGCGTGTCCTTGTTGAGGGCGAGCTGGGTGATGTGGTGCGCGGGGTTCGCCACCTCGCGCTCGTCCGCCTCGGCGGCGACCACGTTCTCGGGCAGCGGCGCCTTCGCAGGCTCCTTGGCGACTGGAGCAGCCTCGGCGACGACCACGGGCGCGGCCTTCGCGGGCGCGACCGGCTCGGCGACCTTCACGGGCTCCTTGGCAGCCGGGACCACCTCGGCCACCTTCACGGGCTCGGCCACCACGGCCTTCGCCGGAGTGACGGCCTCAGGGGCCTTGGCGGAAGCGAGCACGACCGCGGGCTTCACCACCGGAGCGGTGGAAGCCTCGGCCACGGCGGCCTTGACCGGCGCGGCGGCGGTCTTCACCTCGGCCGGCTTGGGCGCGACGGCCGCGGTCTGCACCGCGGGCGTCTCGGTGGCGCCATCCACGGAGATGACCACGCGGTTGCCGTCCGCGCGAACGTCATACTGGGACGCCTTGTCGAGCGCCACGAGGACGCGGCCCACGCTGGCCCGCTCATCGGAGAACTGGGACGCCACCACGCCCGTCACCGGGCCGGTGCCATCATGGTGCCCCTTGATGCCCGTGGCATCCGCGGACGAGAGGTCGACCACCAACCGCTCCGGCCCACTCAGCCGGAAGACGGTGAAGGTCGGCGGCCGGTTCCCAGTGACCACCACCTGGGCGCCAGCTCCCGTGCGCGCGACCTGCAAGTCGCGCAGCGTATTCAGTTCAGCGCCATTCACCGTGGCGCCAACAAGGACGACCGCCCATGCGGCCGCCACGATCCACTTGCCCCTCGTCACAGCGCTCTTCTCGAGCATGCGTCCCCTCAACAAGTTGGAAGCGGGCAGCTGCCCGCGGGCGCGCCTAGGGGCGCTACTCCCAGTTCTTGCCCGTCATCAGGTTGTAGGCGGGGTCCAGCTTCGCGTCGGCCTTGAGCTGCATGCTCACCGGATTGGAGATGAGCTCGCCCTTGGCCCCCGTGAAGACCTCGGTCACAGTGACCGAGTCCCGGAGAATCTGTGTCACCTTGCCGCCCTGCCGCCCCATGCGGGTGTTGCGACGCACGATGTGACCGCGTCCCAAGGGGTCTTCCACCATCGCGACGGGACTGGCATCGCCCGTGACGACCGCCACCAGCTTCAACTGGTCGATGTCGAACGCGCACAGCGGCTCGTTGCAGGTGTGCTCGGGCTGATCGCGCTGGATGGGGCCCAGCTCGCTCAGCGGACTGCGGAAAGGATCCCGCTTGCCCACCGGGCTGTAGGTGTAGACGAACGCCGGAGCAGCCGGAACCTCGGCCTTGGGCTCTGGCGCTGCCGCCACTGCCTTGGGAGGCGGCGGCGGAGCAGGAGGCGGCCGCGGGCTGGACTCGCAGGCGGACAGCGCCAGCGTCAGCATCGCAGCAGTTATCGTGGCCTTGAACGTCTTCATCCTCGGATCCCTTGTCGCCCTAGTTGCCAGGCGGATCAAGTTTCTAGTTGCTCTTCGTGTCGATGAACCGGAACGTCGTCGCCAGGAAGTTGCTCTGGAGCACGACCTTCTCGTTCTTCATCGTCGGCTCGCCGAGCCGGATGTTGTTGACGTTCACGATGCGGCGCATGCTCGCCATCTCCTGCAGGAACATGGCGATCTCGTGGTAGTTGCCGCTGACGGTCATCCGGATGGGGATGCGGGCGAAGAACTCGCCGCCGCCCACGTACTCCTTGTCGGGCTCGACGCGGGAGATCTCCAGGCCGGACTTCTTGCCGATGTCGTTGATCTGCGCGAGCAGCTCCTCGACATCTCGCCGCTCGGGCAGCTCGGTCAGCGCCTCGGCGAGCTTCTGCTCCAGCACGTCCATCTCGCGCCGGCGCTCGTTGAGGTTCTGGGCAATCTCGCTCTTCTCAGCCAGCTCCAGGTCGAGCGTACGGCGCTCGGCCTCGCGGCGGGTGATCTCCTCTTCCGTCGGCTGGATGGCGAGGAAGAAGTTGAGCGCGGTGATGAGGATGACGGCGAACGCGAGACCACCGAACTTGGCCGCCGGTGACGCCTTCGCGAGCTGATCCAGGTATTTTTCCATGGCGAGTCGTTCCTTCGTCGCTCAGATGGCGTAGTCGGCGGTGAGCGTGATGTTGAAGTCGACCACGGCGGGCACGCCCGGCTGGGTCGGCTTCGACTGGACCGCGCTCGTCAGGTCGATGTTCGCGAAGAAGGGCTTGATGTCGCCCACCGGGAACTCCTCCACCGCGACCTCGGCGGACAGCAGCTCCACACGCGAGGTCTTCGCTTCGCGCCGCTGCTCCACCAGGCGCCCCATCCCCTTGGGCGTCCAGACCATGCTGCCCAGGCCGCGCATGAACTCGGCGACCTCGTCATGGCTGGTGGCCGAGCCGGTGATGCTGACCGCGTTGGCGCTCTCGGTGAAGCCGTTGAGCCACACCTTCTTGGGCGTCGCGGAAGCGAGCGCGTCCATCATGCGAACCGGCCCGTTGCGGCCTTTACGCAGCGAGTCCAGGACGGCGAGCTTCTTCTCGACCTCGAGCTTGCGCGCGTTGATGTTCTTCACCTCGCCGATCACCTTCTCCAGGGCGGCGATTTTCGCGCGAGTGTCCGCAATGCCCTTCCGGGCGCGCTGCAGCTCGTCATCGCGATTGGAGTACCAGAGGTAGTTGCCCACCAGCGCGCCGATGAGGACCACCGCGAAGAGGACCAGGATCTGCCGGCCCATCTCCCGCTTCTTGACTGCCCGGACGGGCAGGAGGTTGATGCGGATCATCATGTGAGTCGTCTCCTCGTGGCCAGCGGCTCAGCCCAACTTGTCGCCCGGACGCCGGAGCGCTAGTCCCACTGCCACCGCGGCCATGGGCGCCACGTCCATGATGAACGCGGGGTCGAACTTGCGGTTGTCCACTTCGATCTTGCGGAACGGGTTGAGGATCTCCACGGGCACACCCGTGCGGGCCTCAATGGTCTTGAACAGCGCGGGAATCTTCGCGGTGCCGCCGGACAGGTACACCTTGGTGAAGTTCGAGTCGGCGGCGGTGCCGGCGTAGAAGTCCAGCGAGCGCTGGATCTCTCCGGCCACCTGCTCGGCGACGCTGGAGAGCACGCGCTCGACTTCCTGCGGAACGACGGCGTCCGCGTCCGCGCGGTTGCCACCGATCTTCAGCGCTTCCGCCTCCTCGTAGGAGACGTTGAGCTGCTTCTGGATCTCCTCGGTGAACTGGTTGCCACCGATGGTGACGTCGCGCGTGAACACCGTCACGCCGTTGGCGATGATGTTGATGTTCACCACCGAGGCGCCCGCGTTGATGAGCACCACCGTCTCCTTCTCCGGGAGATCGTAGTTCGTGGAGAACATGTTCTGGACCGCGAAGGCGTCCACGTCCACCACCACCGGGGCGAGCCCGGCCTCCGAGACGACGGTGGTGTAGTCGTTGATCATGTCCTTCTTGGCGGCGACCAGCAGCACATCCATCTGCCCGGTGGCGTCATTGCCGCCGCCGTCGAGGATCTGCGTGTCGATGTTCACGTCCTTCACGTCGAAGGGGATGTACTGCTCCGCCTCCCACTGGATGCTCTCCTCGAGCTCTTCCTGGCTCATGCGAGGCATCTGGATCTTCTTGATGATGACCGAGTGACCGGAGACGCCGATGGCGACCTCCTTGCCCTTCACCTTCAGCTCGGACATCAGCTCCTGCACGGCCTGCACGATGGCCGTCGAGTTCATCAGGGCGCCGTCGACGATGGCCTCGGGAGGCAAGGGCTTCATGCCGAAGCTCTGCAACGCGAAGCCGACCTCGCCGCGCTTGCGCTGCTCCTTGAGCATGATCATCTTGATCGACGTCGATCCGATATCGAGGCCCAGTGCCAGTCTGCCCTTCGCCATGCTTGACTCCGTCGGAGAGGAAGCCAGCGTAGCACCGGCTTGCATCCCCTCCTAAAAAGTGCCTGGAGCCCGCCTGCCCTGCGGTCGGGGGAGAGCCAGGATTACTTGAATCGCGGGCTCCCCACACTGCCGCCGCGGAGGCCCGATTTTCCGGCCCCGGAGGGGTCTCGTCAAATGCACGGCCGTACAACGTGACGGTCCGGCCCTCAACCCCGCTCGGCCTCGGCATCCGGATCGATGCCGTACTCCTTGATTTTATAGAGGAGGGCTCGGTGGCTGATGTCCAGGACCTCGGCGGCCCGGGTGCGGTTCCCCTTCGTGCGACGGAGGGCCGCGCGAATGTACGACTCCTCCAACTCTCGGATGGCCCGCTTGAGCGACAGGTCCGTTCCAACCTGTTGCATCCTGTTGGCACCAGGGTCACTGGGGGTGGGCACCGGCGCGGTCCACAGGCGCTCGGGGAGATTGGCGGGCTGGATGAGGGCGTCCTCGGCCAGCAGCACCGCGCGCTCCATCGCGTTCTCCAACTCGCGGACGTTGCCTGGCCAACCGTAGGCCGTGAGCAGCGCCTCCGCCTCGGGCGACATCCCCTGCACGGGGGGATCCCGGTTCAGCTCGCGGTTGAAGCGCCCGATGAAGGCGCTCGCGAGCAGGGTGATGTCCTCTCGACGCTCGCGCAGCGGCGGCATTCGGAGGTTCACCACGTTGAGGCGGTAGTAGAGGTCCTCGCGGAACTCGCCCTTCTCCACCAGCTTGCCCAGGTCTCGGAGCGTGGCGGCCACAACGCGCACGTCCACCTTCTCCACGCGGTTCTCGCCCACCGGGCGCAGCTCGCCCTCCTGAAGCACGCGCAGCAGCTTCACCTGCGCGGACAGCGGCAGTTCCCCCACTTCATCGAGGAACAGCGTCCCGCCATCCGCCTCGGAGAAGAGTCCGTGTCGAGCCGTGCGGGCGTCCGTGAAGGCGCCCTTGGCGTGGCCGAAGAGTTCGCTCTCGATGAGGCCCGCGGGGATGGCGCCGCAGTTGACGGCCACGAAGGGCATGGCCGCGCGACGGCTGCGCGCATGCAGCTCGCGCGCGATGAGTTCCTTGCCCGTGCCGCTCTCGCCGGAGATGAGCACCGTGGTGTCCACGGGCGCGAGCTTCGCCACCTGCTTGAGCACGGCATGAAGAGAGCCGCTCTCACCCAGGATGAGGCCGAGCGGCGCGAGCGGGTTCTGGGTGTCGTGGAGGCGCCGGTTCTCGCGAACGAGCCGCTCCCGCTCCTCCGCCTTGCGTAAGACGAAGGCGATCTCCTCCGGCTTGAAGGGCTTCTGGACGTAGTCGTAGGCCCCCGCGGCCACGGCCTCCAGCGCCTGCTCCTGGGAGCCATAGGCGCTCATCACCACGACCGTCAGCGAGGGATGATCCGCCAGCGCCTGCCGCAGCACGGACAGGCCATCCTTCTTCGGCATGCGGACATCGCACAGCAGGACGTCGTAGGGGCGCGCAGCCAGCTCGCGCAGTGCCTCGTCCCCGTCAGCAACGGCGCGGACGTCGTATCCCCGGTCCGTCAGGACGAGGGTCAGGACGTGGCGAATGGAGGGCTCGTCGTCGGCGACGAGAATCGAGCGGAACACGGGCATGGGCGTGCGCGCATCCTAGCCGCTCCGGCGTCATCACTCACACTTCCGGACCACGAAGGAAGGCGGGCAGGAACACCGAGAAGCGAGCCCCCCCTCCGGGCGCGTTCTCGGCGGTCAGCCGACCTCCCATCCCCTGAACCAGTCGCAAGGACACCGCCAACCCCAGGCCAGTCCCCTGGCGCCCTTTCGTCGTGAAGAAGGGCTCGAAGAGGCGCGGCATCACCTCGCTCGGAATGCCAGGGCCGGAGTCCTCCACATCCACGCGAACCGCATCGCCCTCGCGTCGGGACGTGACGCGCACGCGCCCCTGCCCGCCCATTGCCTGAGCGGCGTTGAGCAACAGGTTGATGACAATCTGGGACAGCGGACCTGAATCCGCGCGAGCCAACACGCCCGGCGCCAGGTCGAAGGCCACCTCCACGCCGGACAGCTCCGGGCCCGCGCGCACGAGCCGCGTGCACGTCTCCACTACCTGCCCCACATCCACCGGAGTCGACACCGAGGCCGCCGGGCGGCCCAAGTCAAGCAGGCCACGGATGATCCGATCGATCCGCAGCACTTCCTGATCGATGTGACCCAGGTAGTCACGCAGCTCGGGTGTCTGGGCCCGGGCACGGGCCAGGGACAGATACCCGAGGATACCGGACAGGGGGTTGCCCACCTCGTGCGCCACACCCGCCGCGAGCCGGCCCACGGTGGCCAACCGCTCCGCGGCGACCAACTCCGTCTGCGCATGAGCCAGCCGCGCGTTCGTCTGCCGCAGTTCCTCCAACTGGCTGCGCGTGAGGGCCTGCTCCTGGCGCAGCGCGTCCGCCATTCGCTGCAGCGCACGCTGGATGCGCGACATCAACGGCCCGCCCTGTGAGGACAAGGGCAGGTCGAGCTCCAACCTCCCGAGCTGTTCGACAGACTCTTCGGTGGCGCGCAGCGGACGTCCCACCGTGGTGTCGAGCACCAGGTATGCGAGCACCGACAGCGCGACGAGATCCAACCCGAGCGCCAGCGGCAGGAACCCGCGCACGCGCGCCAGCCCCTCTGCCTCGGCGGTGCCGGGAAGCGCGAAGCGCCGCGCGATCTCCAGCAAGCGGATCAGCACCGGCTGCAGCGTCAGCCAGGTCAGCCCCGTGGAGAGCGACCCCAACAGGAACGCGACGCTGGCGATGCGCCACTTCACCCGCGTCCCCGACTCACCGCACACCTCCGAGGAGCAGCCACAGCTCGCGAGGAAGCACCGTCGCGAGCCAAGGCCCCAGGAGCATCAGCTCGAGGCCCGCCACCGCGAGCCAGGGCCCGAAGGGAATGTTGGTCGGCCCCGGGACCCAGTCTTCTTCTTCCCCCGCCTCGTCCACGGGCGCGTCTGGGATGGGCTGGAACACAAGGCACCAGGGGATGAGCAACAGCCGCTTGCCCCAGGACAGACCCGGCCGGGTGAACTCCCAGGTCATCTTGAGTTCAGGCTCGGCTTCGGGCTCTTCACCCTCTGGAGGAGGCGCATCGGCCGCCGACTCCGGAGCCGGCTCTCCTCTGGGTCCCGCCCGTCCAGTGAGCGCGAGCAACGCGACCCCCACCACCGCGCCCTGCAACGATGAGAAGAAGAGGATGCCCAGCAGCGCGCGCCAGCTCAGGAACGCCCCCAGCAGCGCCACGAGAAACTTGTCCCCTCCTCCGAGCGCCTCCTTCTTGAACACCTTCCAGCCCAGGTACTCCATGAGCCGGAACGCGAGGAATCCCACCAGCGCGCCCACCGCAGCGTCCCGCACGACATCCATCCCACGCGGAATCGCGAGCAACACGCCCGCCGCGATGCCCGGCAGCGTCAGCGAGAACGGGAGGATCCAATGCTCCAGATCAATGAACGTGAGCGGGACCAGCAGCATCACGAGCACGAGCGCCGGCACCAACTCATAGGTCCAACCAAACCGGCGCTGGCACGCGAGGAACAGCAGGCCCGTGAGCAATTCCACCAAGACGTAGCGCGGGGAGATGGGCGCGCGGCAGGCTTGGCACTTCGCCCTCAGCCAGAGCCATGAAGCAACAGGGATGTTCTCATACCAGGCCAGCACGTGGCCGCACTTCGGGCAGCGCGAGCGAGGGCGGACGATGCTCAGCTCTTCCGGGACGCGTGCGATGACGACGTTGAGGAAGCTCCCCACGCACAGTCCGAGCACGAACAAGTAGAGGAAGAAGAGGGACTCGGCCCAGCCCGGCGCGGACGAGAAGGTCACGGAGCCGTCCATCCTACCCGCCCGCTGCGTGTGCGCGATCGACGAATTCCGTCAACGCGGGTGACAATTTTTGGCAGCCCGCCTGCCCAGGAAGCATCCCGGGCGCGCACTTCCATGGGAATATTCGAGGGATGGCCCCCTGGCCGCTGTGGCACCGTTCGTGCTACTTGTCCGCGGGTCGTCCCTCAACAACCCCCTGCGCCTTCTCGCGGAGTCCCAAGCACATGATCCGTTTCTTCCGGAAGAAGGGTGGCTTCACCCTGATCGAGCTGATGATCGTGGTCGCCATCATCGGCATCCTGGCCGCCATCGCCATCCCGAACTTCATCCGCTTCCAGGCCAAGTCCAAGCAGTCTGAGGCGAAGACCAACCTGAAGGCGCTGTACACCTCGCAGAAGGCGTACTTCGGCGAGAAGGACAAGTACCTCACCAACTTCAAGACCCTGGGCTTCACGCCTGAGGCTGGCAACCGTTACAGCTACGGCCTGGCGCCGGCCTGCAAGGCTGCCGCCGCGGTCACCGGCCGAGCCTATACCACCGGCTGCATTGAGCAGGACGTCGCCCGGTTCCCCACCGCGCCGGGTACGGCTGCAGATCCCGTCGGCACCGTTGGCGTGGTCGGCACCTGCCCGAGCTGTGACTTCAACGCCTCCGCCGTTGGCAACGTCGACAACGACGACAACGCGGACACGTGGGCCATCACCTCGTCCACCACGACGATCACGCTGACCGGCACCTGCGGCAACGACGCGACCGCCATCTCCGGCGGCGAGCCGGGCAACGCGTACAACGACGTGAGCTGCCCGTGATGTCATCCGCCTCCTGTTGAGCAAGGGAGGCATTGCATCCCCAGCGGGGCTCTCGGGAAGACCGAGAGCCCCGTGTGCGTTTCAGACAAGCCCATGAGCAAGCTGCCTGCCCTGGTGTTGCCCGCTGGACTGCTGTCCTTGTGCCTGCTCTCGGCTCCTCCCGCGTCCGCGCTGCGTTCGGGAGACAGCCCCTTGCTGCCGCGCCCCGGTTTGCTGCGCGCGCTCTTCCGGGGACAGTTGGGGCTGGTCGCCGACTACTTCTGGGTCCTCACCATCAACCGGGTGGGCATCTCGCGCTCGGCCCTAGATCACCGCGACATCTACTATTACGCGGACCTCGCGACGGATCTCGATCCGCGCTTCGCGAAGGTCTACACCTTCGCGGGGATCAACATCCCCATCCATCTGGGCCGCGAGCACTACGCCAACGCGAACGAGTCGACCCAGCTCTTGCGCAAGGGCGTCCTTCACGTTCCGGAGGACGAACGCACGCAGTTCCAGCTCGCCTACAACCTGATGTTCTTCCATCACCAGTACAAGGAAGCGGGCGACATCATCTCGGCGCTGTCGAGACGCCCTGACGCCCTTCCCTGGTACTCCGCATTGGCCACGCGGCTGTATGCCCAGTCCGGCGACTTCGACACGAGCATGTCGCTCGCCGAGATGATGCGCGACAGCGCCGAGGACGACGAGACTCGCGCCTACTTCGAACGCCGCATCCAGGAGATTCTCCAGGAGCGCGTGCTCCGGCAGCTCGACAGCGCGGTGGCTCAGTACCGTGAGCACCATGGCAAGCTGCCCGCCACCGTGGAAGCACTCGTCGAGCCGGGGCTCCTGACCCAGCTCCCGGAAGATCCGCTCGGCGGACACTTCTATCTGGCGGATGACGGGCGGCCGTACTCCACGGCATCGAAGTTCCGCCTGGAAGTCATCTACGACGAGCGGGCCGCCGACGGCACCCGCATCGTTCCCCACCCCCACACTTCGGAGACGGACGGTCATGCAACCGGTACCCCCTGACGCTCCTCCCATCCAGGCCCAGGGCCTCTCCAAGACATACAAGGTCGGCTTCTGGCTCAACCGCACCGTGCGGGCGCTCCAGGGCTTGGATCTCCAGGTGGGCGCGGGGCAGATCTATGGGCTGCTCGGGCCCAACGGGGCAGGCAAGTCGACCACCATCAAGATCCTCATGAACCTCGTGCGTCCGAGCAGCGGCACCGCGCTGCTGTACGGGCGTCCGGTGGAGAATGCCGCCACGCGACGGCTCGTGGGGTTCCTGCCTGAGAATCCCTCGCCCTATGACTATCTGACGGGACGCGAGTTCGTGACCCTGGCGGGGCGCCTGTCCGGACTCAGTGGCCACGACCTGGATCGCCGCGTGACGGAGGTGCTCGGCGCGGTGGAGATGGCCGGCGCGGAGAAGCTCCAGATTCGCCGGTACTCGAAGGGCATGGTCCAGCGCGTGGCGCTCGCGCAGGCCTTGGTGGGGCGCCCCAAGCTGCTCATCCTCGACGAGCCCACGAGTGGATTGGATCCGCTCGGGCGCCGGCAGATGCGCGACCTCATCCTCGCGGAGCGCGACAAGGGCACCACCGTCCTGTTCTGCAGCCACATCATCCCGGACGTCGAGGCGCTGTGCGATCGCCTCGCCGTGCTCGTGGGTGGCCGCCGCGTTCGCGAGGGCAGCGTGCAGGAGTTGGTGTCCGCGCAGGTCCCCACCGTCGAGATGGTGGTGGAGAACCTCAAGTTGGATCAGGTGCAGCAGCTCGGTGTGCCGCTGGAGTCGGCACAAGCACTCGACGGGCGTGTCCTGCTCCAGGTGTCGGACGCGAACAGCCAGCGACTGCTCGGTGGCGTGCTCGGCGCGGGGGGCCGCGTGAACCGGGTACAGCCCGCGCGGTTCTCGCTGGAGCAACTCTTCATGGATGCCCTGAAGGAATCGGGCCGGGTCACGAGCGTGGGCGGGGAGATCAACACATGAACGCGTTCACTGCGATGGCGTGGAACGGCTTCCGCGAGGCGCGCCGCAACAAGGTGACGGTCGTCGTAGGTGCCTTCGCCGCGGTCGTTCTGCTCTCCTCCACGCTGGTGACAGAGGTCACGGTCAGCACGTTCGACCGTGTGTTGACGGACTTCGGACTCGGGACGATGAGCCTCATCCTCGCGTTCCTCACCATCTTCCTCTCCAGCGGACTGCTAAGCCGAGAGATTGAACGGCGCACCATCTTCCTCATGGTGAGCAAGCCGGTGTCTCGCACGCAATTCCTGGTGGCTCGGCTCGCGGGCAACATGCTGACGCT
This sequence comes from Myxococcaceae bacterium JPH2, assembly GCA_016458225.1. Taxonomy (NCBI): domain Bacteria; kingdom Pseudomonadati; phylum Myxococcota; class Myxococcia; order Myxococcales; family Myxococcaceae; species Myxococcaceae bacterium JPH2. The sequence goes on from JAEMGR010000001.1 coordinate 276,532, forward strand.
CGCAGTGCTCGTGGCCGCGATGACGCTCATCTTCCTCAGCCAGCTCCTGATGTTCGGCGCGGCCATCACCTCCACGCAGCTCCTCGCCGCGGCGGGGCTCTGGTTCGAGCTGCTGGTGCTCAGCAGCGCGGGCATCCTGTTCTCCAGCTTCTCGGGGCCGGCTGTCTCCGCCATCTGCACCACGGGCCTGTACTTCGCGGGACATCTGGCGGGAGACCTGTATGAGATTGCGAGCCGCTCGGAGAGCACGTTCGTCCAGACGCTGGGCAGGGTCATCTATTACGCGCTGCCCAACCTGGAGCGGATGAACTTCCGGCCGCGCGCGACCTACGCGCTCGCCATAGACGCGGGAACGTTCCTGTCTGCCGCGGCGTATGGCGTGGCCTGGGCGGCGGTCTTCACCGCCATCGCCGTCTTCATCTTCGAGCGCCGCGACTTCCGGTAGCGGCGCCCTCAGGGCTGGGTGGGGACTGGGGCTGTGCTCGCGGCGCCCGCCGTGAGCGCGGCCCGCGCCGAGGACAGGGCTCGGCGCGCGGGCTCTGAGTCCGGGCGCAATCGCAGGGCATCCTCTAAGGGTTGCACAGCCTCCCCCGCGCGGCCGAGTTGCAACAACGTCCGACCCAACTCCAGGCGAGCGTCCGCGAACTCGGGATCCAGCTGGGATGCCTCGCGGAATGCGACCAACGCATCATCCATTCGCTTGGCCCGCCGCAATGCAAGTCCCAGGTTGTGGCGAGGCGTGGCACTTCCGGGCTTCAGGCGGACCGCCGCCTCCAACTCACGAATCGCCTTATCGAAGTGCCCGAGCTGCGCATACGCCACCGCGAGATCGCTTCGCACCCGGAACTCGCCCGGCAAGGACTTCGCGGCGACCTCCAGGTGAGGAAGGGCGTCTTCCACGCGGCGCGCATGGAGATAAGCGGCCCCGAGCCACGCATGGGCCAGAGCACGTCCAGGTGCTCGGCTCACGGTGTCCTCCCAGAGCGAGACTGCGTCATGCCACACCGGCACGCGCAGTCCCGTCAGCAGGGCCGCGATGACCATCATCCCCACAGAGGCGACCATCGCTGCGCGGGTGCCCCGGGGCCATCGCGTGAGCACCTCGCGGAGAGCCACCGCGAAGACCACGATGAATCCCACAGAGGGCAAGTAGAGGTAGCGCTCCGCGTAGGCCTCAACGCCACCAGCCTGGAGCACCAGGACTGGAAGCAGCGGAACCCACCACCAGACCAATCCAGCCCCCAGCGCGCGCGACCCGAGCCTTCGCGAGAGGAGCAGCAGTCCCACCAGCGCAGCGACGGTGAGGCCGCCCATCAACACTCGCGGCTCCCAGACTGAGCGCACCCAGGTCGACGGCGGCACCGCCACGAGCGGATGCGGCCAGAACAGCTTCCCGCCCAGCTCCGTCACCAGCGCCAAGGCGTCCAGCCCGCTCGCCGAGCCCTGAGCCATGTGGTGGCTCGTCCGAGGCAGCACCCATCCCAAGGCGTTCAGACGCAACGTCGCGTACAGCCCCAGCGCCAGCGCGAGCGGCCCGTAACGCCGCAGTCGCACGCGAAGGCCTCGCGATTCACCTTCCGCCGCGAGCAACTCGAGGCTCCACACCAGCACGGGCAGGATGATGGCTGTCTCTTTCAGGAGGAGTCCCGCCAGCCAGGCCACCGCCGCCCAGCACGAGCGCCCCCAGGACACCGGCGCCGGGAAGAGCAGACGCACGGCGATGAGCACCGCCAACGTCGCCCCCAGGTCCATCCAGCCGCTGATCCACGCGACGGCCTCCACGTGCACCGGATGCACCGCGAAGAGCGAAGCGCCCACGACGGCAGCCCACTCCGCCGGGGCGCTCGGCTGACCTCGGCGAAGGCAGAAGCGCAGCAGCCACCACACGAGCACCGAGGCCGCCGCGTGCGCGAGCACGAGCAGCAAGTGGTATCCCCAGGGGCTGGTGCCGAACACTGCGCGCAGCATGAAGAACGTCACGTGAGCCAGGGGGCGGTAATAGCCTGCGCCCACCTGCACCTCGGTCGGATCCTCCGCGAACCCGAAGAGTGACTGGCCCCAAGCCGTCCTCAGCCCGTCCAGCGAGCGTATCCACGGGTTCTCCAGCAACAGCGATACGTCGTCGTAGACGAAGCCATTGGCGAGCGCGCCCGCATACACGAGGAGCGCAAGGAACACGACCCAGAGGGCCTGGACCAATGAGCGTGGAGAACCAGGAGAAGGCAGGTCGAAATCCATGAACGGAGGTCGGCAATGTACCACCGCCGCAGCAAGGACACCCGGCGCCTCCCCACCTGCCCCTCGGCCCCACGCACGCTCGCCACACGCGAGACCGCTGAGCGCGCGTGAAGCGCATGCGCCTGTGACAACCCAGATGGATTGGTATCGTGCCAGCGTGGTCCTGCCATCCAACCCCATCCACCCTTGCGCATCTCCACTGCGGAGCAGCCTGCCGTGAGCCCTTCCTTCGACGAGCAGGAGTCCGCGACGAGTGCGCGCAGGTCGCGGATCCAGGGATTGAGCGTGGCGCTTGTCGCCATGGCGGTGTACGTCCCAGCGCTGACGGGAGGCTTCGTCTACGACGACTATGCACTCGTTGACGCGAACCCGTGGATCCAGTCCCCGGTCTGGCTCGGTGAGGTCTTCCGGCACCAGCTCTTCGGTTTCAATCCTACAGCCACTGCGAGCGCCGCGTTCTACCGCCCGCTCACCCATGTGGCGCTGCTCGCCATCCACCTCCTGGCGGGCGTGAGGCCCTGGGCCTACCACTTGCTCCCTGTGCTGTTGCACGCGGTGGCCTCGGTCACGCTGTCGTCCCTGACGCGACGATTGGCGGGAGCACTCCGCCCCAACGTGGCACTGGCTGCGGGTTTGCTCTTCGCGGTGCATCCGGTGCACGCAGAGGCCGTTGCGTGGATCAGCGGTCTCATGGATGTGGCCACCACCACGGCGGGACTCGGCGCGCTGTGGATGCTCGCGACACGCGGCCTGAGACCTCGGCGCGCCGTGGCGGGAGCGGCGCTGTGGCTGGTCGCGTTGCTCTTCAAGGAGGTCGCCGCGCTCGTTCCGCTCATGCTGCTCGCCTGGGAGGTCATGGATACACAGGACCCTCGTCCGCGCCGCGAGCTTGTGTGGCGCTATGGGGCGCTCGGCGTGGCCGGTGGGCTCTATCTGGCGATGAGATGGAACGCGGTGGGGTGGGCCGTGGCGAACTCGGGATGGGCGGCCGTGCCCCCGAGCATCGCGTGGCTCAATACCCTCCCCCTGCTCGCAAGCTACGCACGCCTGCTCACCATCCCGTCCGGGCTGAGCATCTTCCATCACTTCGAGCCCTCGACATCCATCACGGAGGGCCCGGTGGTGCTCGGAGCGCTGGTCGTGGTGACCCTCCTCGTCGCGCTCGCGCGGCTGCGAACACGCGTGCCGCTCGCCTGGCTGGGGCTGCTCTGGGTCATCCTTCCGTTGCTGCCCGCACTCCATCTGCGTGCGCTCGGAGAAAGCCCGGTGGCCGAACGGTATGCCTATCTCCCTTCAGCAGGCCTCTGCATCCTGTTGGCCATGGCCTGGAACGCATGGGAGCAGGGGGGCCGTCAACGCTCGGTCGCCCTGCTCGTGGGCATCGGCGTCCTCGTGGTCGCGACGGCGAAGACCTCCACCCAGGTCCTCGTGTGGCAGGACGAAGTCAGCCTGTGGGCGAACGCGGTGGACGTGGAGCCCGCGTCTCCTGTCCCCGCCTATCAGCTGGGAGCCACGCTGCTCCGTGAAGGCGAAGCTGAGAGAGCACTCCCTGTCCTGGACCATGCCGTGGTGATGCGCCCGACGTACTCGCCCGCGGTCGAGGCCCTGGCGCAGGCCCTACTCCAGAGCGGACAGGCTGCTCGCGCGCGCGAACTCCTGGAGGCAGCCATCCCCAGCGCGCCCACCCTTCCCTCGTTCCACTTCCGCCTGGGCGAAGCGAAGCGTGCGCTGGGTGATCTCCCGGGCGCGGCCCAATCGTTTCGCGAGGCCGCGAGGCTCGACCCCCGCAGCACCGACGCCCGCGTGTCACTCGGCGAGGCCCTGTTGACGCTGGGTCAGATCTCCGCCGCGCAGTCCGCTTTCGACGAGGCACGGGCACTCTCGCAGAACTCTCCCGCGGTCCAGCAAGCGTGGCAGCGCGCACGGCAAACGCCTGTCCCTGCGGAGAACGGCTCCACCTCCGAGTCCGGCGTCCCCTGACTCGCAGCGCGGCTCGCAGCCACAAGACTCCCGGACGCCGCGAGGGCGCCCCGAATAGACTCAGCCAGGGGTCAGCGGGGTCAGTCCAACCTGTCCCGCCGCATCTCGGCGGAGTCGATAGAACCGCCGCTCGGGCATGAGGGCTCGGAGCGCGGCTTCGACGCCTGGGCCATCGTGCACCACGAGCACCCGGTCGCTCAGATCCGGATGGGGGCGCCGCCACTCAAACACGAAGGAGCCCTGCTGTTTGAAGCGCGGAAACGAGAGCCACACCTGGCTGTATCTCGGCGCCAGCACCACCGCATCTTCGAGGGCGGGGTCATCTACCACCGAGTACAGCTGCTCATGAATCTCCGCCTGCCGTCGCAGGGCGAGCCCATTCCAGACCGTGAAGGTGCCCATGGCCAGGAACAGGCTCAAGGAGAGCGCACCCACGAGCGCGGTCGTGGGCAACGCGCGCTCGCGAAGCAGCTCCAACAACTTCACGGTTCCCGCCACCGCCATGAACGTCAGCGGCACCGCCGCGTCCGAGTAGTGGATGGGGCCCACCATGTGAAGGCCATGGTCATCATGGATGAGCGCCACGGCGAGACTGGCCACGACACCCCACCCCAGCCGTCGCGACAGCGGATCCAGAACCCACCCACTCGCCACCAGCACCAGCCCCACGGGCCCCAGGAACCACAGCGCCAGCATCACCAAGTTGTAGCTGAAGTTGGCGCCGAACCGTTCCCAGAACCGCTCGGGGCTCCACACGCCCTTGAAGTGCGCGAGGTAGGGATGAATCACCTCGTTGTTCGAGGCGAGCCGCGGCGGGATGATTCCTCCTGTCACGACCAGGGCGTGAATCGCCGTCGCGGCGAGCGGGATGGCGAGGCCCAGGGCGAGTCCTCCCACCATGCGCCCTCCCTCCTTCCGCCGGACCGAGGCCACCACCTCTGTGAGGATCAGGGGAGCCGTCAGCGCCACGATCTCGAAGGGCCGTGTCATCGCCGCGCCGCCCAGCGCCAGCCCTGTCCAGAACCACGCCCTGGCCGTCCGCTTCTCCATCGCGATCACGAACGCCCACAGCCCCAACGCCAGCCCCGCGCGCGAGAGCACGTGCGCGTGCGTGGTGAAGGACAACAGCTCCACCATTGGCGAGGCGAGGTACAGCGCGACCGCTAGCAGTGCCCCCGTCGGGCCATGGCGCCGCGCGCCCCAGCCAATCACTCCCAGCACGCCCAGCGCGGCGGCCAGCGCGAAGACTCCGGGCCCAAGCCCCGTCAACTCCGCCGTAGCCCAAGCGAGCTGAACGCCCAACCAATCCAACCCGGCCCACTGCCCGCCATGCGCATAGAGGAACAGGTCCGAGAACGCCCCGACCTGCGTGGGACGAGGAAGTGCCACCTTCCCCAACGCGAGCACCTGCCCACCGAAGCGGGCGGCCCACTCGTCGTCGGTGAAGGGAAAGTCTCGCAGGAAGAAGGCGTGGCCCACGCGCGCCAGACCGAAGGCGAGACACGCACCCATGACCGCCCCCATCCGCTGTTCCGCGGGCGTCATCCGCTCCACGCGTGCGCTCACTGCCGCGAGCACGCGGGAGATCCACGGCGCCAAGGCAATGCCCATCAGGCCTGCGCCAGGAAGCGCGAGCAACAGCGTGCCGAGCCAGAGATAGGCCTCGCCCGGACTCACCTGCGTCCAAGGGGGCTGGTAGCTGACGAACATGCCCGGCGCGGTCTGCGTGAGCCCGAAGAAACAGCCATACAGGGTAACGCCGCAGAGCAGCAGGCCGACCCGATGTCGCGTGGTCATGTGGGTCCCAGCCTACCAGCCCGTGCGGCGACCGCACGAGGTGACATGAGTCACCCGCGCGCGCGTTGACGGGTGCGGTCCTCATTCATCATGCTTCCTCGCGCAGCCCCTCTTCCCCCCGGTGCTCATTGATTCTCTTCACCCGTCATTGCTCCGCGCCGAACGAGACCCGCTACGTCAGCGAGTCACTCGCCTCGGGCCACACCGAAGGCGATGGGCCATTCACCCGGATGGCGAGCCGCATGCTGAGCGAGCGGACGGCAGGGGCCCGGGTCCTGTTGACTCCGTCGGGAACGCATGCCCTTGAGCTGGCTGCGCTCACGCTCGACGTGGGGCCCCAGGACGAGGTCGTCCTGCCCTCGTACACCTTCTCCTCCACGGCCAATGCATTCGCTCTGCGCGGCGCTCGCCTGCGCTGGGCCGACGTCGATCCTCACACCTTCAGCATGGAAGCCGCGCAGCTCGAGGCCGCCTTGACGCCTCGCACCACGGTGGTGGTGACCATGCCGTATGGAGGCGTGAGCCAGGACACCGAGCGCATCGCGCGCATGTGCGCCGCACGCGGGATCCGCCTGGTGGAGGACGCTGCCCATGCGCTCTTCGCCTCCACGAGCGGCAGACCGCTGGGCAGCTTCGGGCAGCTCTCGGCCCTCTCGTTCCATCGCAGCAAGAACGTCTCGTGCGGCGAGGGCGGCGCGCTGCTCATCACCGACCCCGCGCTGGCCGTGCGCGCGGAGATCCTCCGCGAGAAGGGCACGGACCGCTCGCGCTTCCTGCGCGGCGAGGTGGACAAGTACACGTGGCAGGAGGCGGGCAGCAGCTGGCTGCTGGCGGATGTGCTCGCCGCGGTCCTCGCGGCGCAGCTCGAACACGCCGAGGAGTCGCAGCGCCACCGGATGGCTTTGTGGAATCGCTACCATGAGCGCTTCGAGGAGCAGCAGGGCCGACTCGGCCTCCAGCTCCAGGCCACGCCCGCGGGGACGCAGCATCCGGCCCACCTGTTCGCACTCCGGCTCCCTGCCCACGTCGACCGCGCGGCGCTCATCCAGCGCATGGCCGGCGACCAGGTCCGCGTCGCGTCCCACTACGAGCCGCTGCACCTGTCGCCGCTCCAGACCCGCGCGAGAACCGAGGGAGCGCCCACGCCCGAGCTTCCCGAGACCGAGGCCCTCGCCCCCCGGCTCCTCCGGCTCCCCCTCCATGGGGGAATGAATCTGGAAGACGTGGACCATGCCGCCGCCGCACTCATTCGCGGCATCGAGCAAGGGGCGCGCAGGTCGTGAGCCTCGCGCCGGACACCCGAACCCAATCCTCCCGCGAGGGCCTGCGCTATTCCTTCGTGGTCCCCATCTACAACGACGGCGAGTTGGCCGCGGACTTCGCCGCCGAGTTCGAGCGCGTCTTCCAGCGACACCTCGGGCAGGAGCGAATCGACGAGCACGCCGAACTCATCTTCGTGGACGACGGAAGCCGCAACGCCTCCGTCCACGTGCTCTTGAACGACGTGCTGCCGCGCTTCAAGTTCGTGCGCGTCATCGAGCTGAGCCGAAACTTCGGCCAGCACATCGCGCTGTCCTGTGGCTACCAGCACGCGCGCGGACAGTACGTCGGCATGCTCAACGTCGACATGGAGGATCCGCCCGACCAGATTCCCGCGCTGCTCGCGCACCTGGAGCGCGGAGAGGCGGACATCGTCCACGGCCTCTACGAAATGAGGGACGTCACCTGGCTCAACCGGATGACCTCTCATGCCTTCAACTCGGTGCTCAACCGGCTCACGGGCTATGCCGTGCCGCAGAACAGCGCCACGCTGCGCATCATGAATCGGCGCTTCGTGGACGCGTACAACTCGCTCACGGAGAAGAGTCGCTACATCCCGGGGCTGGAGTTCTGGCTCGGCTTCCGTCATGCCTACCAACCCATGCGGCACCAACGGCGCACGCGAGGCAGCTCCAGCTACAACTTCCGCCGTCGCCTGCGCATGGCCTTGGAGACCATCATCTCCTTCTCGGACCTGCCCCTGAAGATGGCGGCGGCGCTCGGCATGGGGATCGCGCTCGTCGGCCTGCTGATGGTGCTCTTCCTCGTCATCAGCAAGCTGTTCTTCGTGGACTATCAGGCCGGCTACACCTCCACCATCTCCATCACGGTCTTCCTGGGCGGCGTGCAGATTCTCGTCGTGGGACTGGCCAGCCTCTACATCGGACGCATCCTGCGCGAGGTGCAGAACCGCCCGCTCTATGTCGTGCGGGAAGTCCACGAGGCCCAGCGATGAGTGCCGCCGAGGTGCTGACGAACCCCACGCCCGAGCAACTCCGCGAGCGCATCGCCACCGACGGATACGCCGTGGTCGGAGGCGTGATGCCCCCCGCCTATATCGCCCAGGCGCGCGAGGACCTCGCGCGGGCGGTAGCGCAGGAGAAGGCGTGGCACCAAGGACGTGCCTACCGCGACGAGAACATGGTCCTGGTGTGCTCGATGTACGGCGGCGCCTTCTGGACGCTCTTCGACCAGGAGGCCGTCATGCGCCCCTTCGAGGCGGTCATGGGCCCGGGCTGCATCGTGTACGCCTACACGTCCTCGTCAATGCCGCCCCAGGGCAACAACTACTCGACGCGCATTCACGTCGACTGCCCTCGCCTCATTCCCGGGTACGTCACCAACATGGGCGCCACGCTGCTCCTCAATGACTTCACCGAGGAGAACGGCGCGACCTGGCTGCTGCCCAGGTCCCACACTCAGGCCGAGGCCCCGTCCGAGGAGGAGTTCTTCGCGCGAGCCCGACGCGTCATCGCGCCCGCGGGCAGCGGCTTCTTCTTCAACGCACGACTGTGGCACGCGGGCGGAGTGAACCGGACGGCGGATTGGCGCCACGCGCTCACGCTCAACATGTGCCGCCCCTACATGAAGCAACGCATCGACATTCCACGCGCCATGGCGCAGATGGACCTGTCGTCCATGTCCCCCCGCGCGCGGCAGAAGCTAGGATTCCTGGCGCAGGTGCCCGCGTCGCTCGACGAGTACTACGTCCCCCCCGCGCTGCGGAAGTTCCAGCAGGAGACCGAGTAGTGACCACGGCCAAGAATGACCAGGTGATTGCCGCCAACATCGAAGTCCACTCGCGACTGGCAGCCATCTACGAGAAGACGGAGCCTCATTTCCGCCCGGAGAATGTGCGCTTCGTGGAAGGGCGCCTGCGGGAGCTGGCCGCGCGCACCCAAGCGAAGCGCATGCTCGACCTGGGGTGCGGCACCGGGTTCGTCATCCGCATCGCGAAGCACTTCGTTCCCGAGATTCATGGCGTGGACGTCACTGCCGCCATGCTCGAGCAGGTGGACCGGACAGGCCCCTCGCGCATCACCCTGCACCAGCACGACACGGGGACCTTCCCCGCCGAGCCCGGTGCCTTCGACCTCGTCACCGCCTACTCGTTCCTTCACCATCTCTATGAGGTCGAACCCACGCTGCAGACCGCTGCGCGCGCGCTGCGGACGGGCGGGTGTTTCTACGCGGACCTCGATCCCAACTTCTATTTCTGGCAGCAGGTGGAGTCGCTGGAGCGCGGTGGTAACTACGCTCCGGTGCTGCGTCGGGAGATCGAAGCGGTCGCGTACAAAGACGAGGAGATGCAGCGCACCTACGGCATCGACGCCGAGACCTTCAGCCATGCCGAGTATGGCAAGGACTTCCTCGGCGGATTCCGCGAGGAGGTGCTGCGCGAGCAGCTCCAGCGCGTGGGCTTCGGCCAGGTCGACTTCCACTACTACTGGTTCCTCGGCCAGGCCTCCCTCGTGAATGCTCCCGGCGTCGCTCCCGACGTGCGCCAGAGCAACGCCGCGATGGTTGACGAGACGCTCAAGGCCGCGCTGCCCCTGTCGCGCCCCCTCTACAAGTACGTGGGATTCACGGCCATCAAGGAGTGATGCCCGAGGCGCGCTCCCGCCAGCCCCAGATGGACTGGGGCGCGTCGGGCCCCTGGTTGAACAGCAGGTCCACCACGCTCACTTCGTGAACAAAGGGGGGATGGAGCTGCGGGTACTCGGGGTAGCCCCGGTAGCTGAAGTACGTGAGCTGGATGCCCGCGGCGGTGAACGCGGCGGGGTCCAGATAGGCGGACGCGGCGGGACCGGACACGTACTCCGTCGTCCCGAGCTGCGTCAGCAGATCCATCAGCCGCTCGCCCTTGTGGCCCGTCAGCGTGAACTCGCGCGAGTCGCGGAACGCGGTGGTGAGGCCCAACTCCTTCGCCAGGAGGAGGATGAGGTGCTGGTTCAGCGCGGACAGGTGAGTCCATTCGCGCCCGAGCAACGCCTCCTTCAAGAGCGGCCCGTAGCGTGGCCAGAAGGCGGCGTGCCGGTAGTTCTGCCGAAGGATGTCGTAGTGACGCGCGGCCCAGGTGCTCTCGGTGAAGGTCACCTCGCAGATGAGCCGGTGGATCTTCGCACCCACAGGGAGGGACAACCACTCGGGCCCTCGCGGTGTCTTGATTCGATTGCGGTGGCGCCAGTCGTTCTTGGTGAACTGGACGTCGTCGTAGAAGACGAACAGGTCCACCGAGCGCATCAGGTCGAAGTACCCCTTCCACGGCAGGTAGTTGGACTGGAGCACCGCGACCTTCACGTCGTCACCTCATCGTCCACGAGGGGCATCTCCGAGGCGAGCACCCCCATGTACAGCGCGTCCACACGCCGCTCCCCGAGCAAGAACTCGCCGCGCAGGCGTCCCTCCTCCACGAAGCCCAGCGAGGCATAGGTGCGCCGCGCCGCCGCGTTCTCCTCGTGCACGACGAGCCAGACCTTGAAGAGGCCCAGGGTCCGGAACGCGTGACGCAGCACCAGGCGGACGGCCGCGCGCCCCACGCCACGGCCTCGGTGGGTCGACTCGCCCACGTAGATGGAGAGCCGCGCGGTCCCCAGCCATGCATCCACCCGGTCCAGGACCACGTTGCCCACGTGCTGCCCGGACAAATGGATGGCGAACGCGTGCACGCCGCTGTCGGGCGACAGGGCGCGGTGGATCCACTCGACCGTGCGCTCCATCGAGGGCTCGGAGCGCACGCCCACGCCCCAGCGCACCGAGGGCTCTCGCATCCAACGGAGCATCGCCGGCGCGTGCTCCAGGGCCAGAGGCGCCAGTCGAACGTCGCTCGCGGCGACTCCCGCGCTCATGCCCCGCTCCCGCTCCCCGAGCTTCGCCCCGACGAAGCGTGAGGCTCGTCCAGGTCATCCGTGAGGCCGTGCTTGGCCAGCCGGTAGCGGAACGAGCGGAACGACAATCCGAGCAACTCCGCGGCCCGCGTCTTCACGCCCCCGGCTTGCTTGAGCGCGGACAACAGATAGCGCCGCTCGCTGTCGTCCAGGTGGCGCTCCAGGTTGAATCCTGACCCCAGCGAAGGCTCCCCCGCCTCGGCGTGGCGGGCCGCCGGCTCGGCCTCGCCTCGCACCGCGGGAGGCAGCGTCGCAGGTCCAAGCAGATCCGAGTCCGACAGCGTGGCGGCCCGCTCCACCATGTTCTGGAGCTGCCGCACGTTGCCCGGAAACGCGTAGTGCTCCAGCAGCCCCAGTGTCTCCTGTGCGAAGCGGAGGCCCGGACGCCCCAGCTCCTCCGCCATGCGCGACAGGAAGTGGTTCGCCAGCACCGCGATGTCTCCCACGCGGTCTCGCAGCGGCGGCAGCTCCACGGTGATGACGTTGAGGCGATAGAAGAGGTCCTCGCGGAAGCGCCCCGCCTGAACCTCGGCCTCCAGTCGGCGATTCGTCGCGGCGATGACCCGCGCCACGAAGGGCACCTCCGCCGCGCTGCCCACTGGCTTCACCTTGCGCTCCTGCAACACGCGCAGCAGCTTCACCTGGGTGGCCAGGGGCATCTCCCCGACCTCGTCCAGCATCACCGTGCCCTCGCCCGCAGAGGCCAACAGGCCCTGACGGTCGTGCGTGGCGCCGGTGAAGGCGCCCTTCACGTGGCCGAACAGCTCGCTCTCCAGCACGCCCTCGTTGAGCGCCGCGCAGTTGAACGGCAGGAACGGCTGTGTCGCGCGCTGGCTGCGCAGGTGGATGGCCTTGGCCACCAGCTCCTTGCCCGTGCCGCTCTCGCCCGCGATGAGCACCGTGCTGCGACTGGGCGCCACCTTCTCCACGAGCTGCCACACCGACTGCATGCGCGCGCTCTGCCCCACCAGGAGCCCGCCCAGCCCCGGCAACAGCCGCGCCTTCAGGTTGGTGTTCTCCTGCCGCAGGGCGCGCTTCTCCAGCGCCTTCTGCACCAGCAGCCGCAGCTCCTCGTTGTCGAAGGGCTTGCAGAGGTAGTCGTACGCGCCCTCGCGCATGGCCTCCACGGCGGCGGACGGCGTGCCGAAGGCGGTGATGAGCACCACCTCGGGAGGCTCGCGTCGACTCCGAGCCTCGCGCAGCACGTCCAGCCCGCTGCCCGTGCCGAGCTTCATGTCGGAGATGACCAGGTCCACGCTCTCGCGAGAGAGCGCTTCGCGCGCGGGCTTCACGCCCGCCACGCTCGTCACCGAGTAGCCCTCGCGGATGAGCAACACCTCCAGGTACTCGCGCATGGACAGTTCGTCGTCCACCACGAGGATGTGCCCGCGCAGCCCCATGTCTCCTGTCGTCGCGCTCACAGCGGCAACCCCACGATGAACTCCGTGCCCTCGGCGGGATGCGAACGCACCCGGATGCTGCCCCCGTGCGCTCGGACGATGGAGTGCGCGGTGGACAGGCCCAGGCCCGTGCCGCCATCCCGGGTGGTGAAGAATGGCTCGAACAGGTGCCCCATCATCTCCTCCGTGATGCTGCCCGCCGAGTCCCACACGCGAATCTGCGCCTCACGCTCCGCCTGCGACAGCGCCACCCGCACCGCGCCCCGAGGCCCCGCCGCCTGCACGCCATTGCGCACGAGGTTGATGAGCACCTGCCGGAGCTGATCCGGATCCACCGGCGCCGTCAGTCGGTCCGGAGCGGACACCTCCACCTTGACCTCGCGCGCCAGCGGATCCGCGCGAAGCATGTCCACCGTCTCCACCAGCAGCGCCTCCAGCGCCACCGGGCGACGCTGGGGCTCAGGCGGCCTCGCGAAGCGAAGGAAGTCCTCCACCAGCCGCGCCAGCCGGTCCGCCTCGCGCACGAGGATACCGGTGAGCTTCTGCACCATCGCGTCGCGCGCGTACTCCTGGGACAAGAGCTGCGCCGAGCCACGCATCGCCGCCAGCGGATTGCGCAGCTCGTGCGCGAGCTGCGCCGACAGCGCGCCCAGGCTGGCCAGGCGATCTGCTCGACGCAGGTCCTCCTCCATGCGCCGCAACTCGGTGAGGTCCTGGAAGACGATGAGGAGCGCGCCGGGCTCACCATCCAGGGGCGTCACCGACAGGCCCAAGGTCCTGCGGCCTCCAGGCGTCTCCACCGACAGCTCGCCACGCGACGCGCGCGGCGCCAGCGCGGAGGCCCCGGGCATCACGTTCTCCAGGGGCTGCCCCACGCACGCGGCCGGCTCCGCATGAAGGATGAGGCTGCCCGCCGCGTTGACGAAGGTGATGCGGCGCTGGGCACTGCACGTCACCAGTCCCGAGGGCATCGACGAGAGGATCTGCTGCTGGAGCCGCCCCAGCCGCCGCAGGTCCGCCTCGCTCTGTGACAGGGCACCGCCCGCCGCGAAGAGCTGCCGCGACAGGTAGCCCGACAGCACCGCGATGAGCCCGAGCGCCAGCGCGTTGCCGCCGAGGACGAAGAGGAGGCGGCCCGTGACGAGGGCCCCTCCTTCCGCCGCGGCGATCCGCCCACCGACCAGCATGGCCGTAAAGGCGAGTATCGAACCCGCAGCCGCCCACAGCGCGCCGCGCCGGTCGAGCACTGCGGCCGCGCCCATCACCGCCAGGCTGTAGAGGAAGGTGAGCGGAGAGTCCGCCCCACCGCTCAGGTACACCAGTCCCGTGGCGATGATGACGTCGCTCACCACCTGACCGGCGGCATCCCCCTTGCCCGCCGTGCCGCGGCGCAGCCGCAGGCCCGAAACGACGGTGGAGATGTACGCACCGACGATGACAGCGAAGAACCACGAGTCCGCGCGACTGGGTTCCTGCAAGGGATGCGCAAGCAGCCGCGCCACCGTGATGACGAGCGAGAGGCTCGCCGACACGGTCCGGAACGACACCAACCACACCAGGCGCGTGCCCAGTCCACTGGACTGCGTGCGCGCGCCGACCTCCGCGGGACTACTTGATGGCACCGGCAATGGAGAAGATGGGCAGGTACATGGCGATGAGGAAGCCACCGACCACGCCGCCGAGGAACACCATGAGCAACGGCTCGATCATCGACGTGAGCGCGCTGACGGCGGTATCCACCTCGTCATCGTAGAAGTCGGCGATCTTGTTGAGCATCGTGTCCATGGCGCCCGTGGCCTCGCCCACGCCGATCATCTGCACTACCATGGACGGGAACACCTTGGTCTCCAGCAGCGGGCCCGCGATGTTCTTGCCCTCGGAGATCTTCCCGCGCACGTAGTAGATGGCCTCTTCCACCGTGCGGTTACCGGCTGTCTTCGCCGTCACGTCCAGCGCGTCCAGGATGGGGACGCCAGAGGAGATCATCGTGCCCAGCGTGCGGGTGAAGCGCGCCACGGCCACCTTGCGGAGCACGTTGCCGAACAGCGGCGCGGACAGGAAGGCCCGGTCCCAGAACTTGCGGCCCTTGGGCTGCCGGTAGCTGTAGTTGAAGGAGAACACCAGCACCGCGATGGTGATGATGGCGTGCAGGTAGTACGCCTGCGCGATCTCCGAGATGTCCACCACCATCTGGGTGGGCGCCGGCAGCTTCTGGCCGAAGTCCGCGAACATCTTGGCGAACACCGGCGTCACCTTGAGGAGCAGCAGCGCCGTCACGCCGATGGCCACGAGGATGACGATGGCCGGATAGGTCATCGCGCCCTTGACCTTGCGCTTCAGCTTCTCGCTCTTCTCGCGGTAGGCCGCCAGACGGTTGAGGATGGTATCGAGGATACCGCCGACCTCACCGGCCGCGCACAGCTGGATGTACAGCTCGTCGAAGACCTTGGGGTGGTCCTTCAGGGCATCCGCGAAGGTGCTGCCCTGCTCCACCTTGCCCTTGATGGCGAACACCACCTTCTTGAAGGCGGGGTTGTCCATCTGGCTGGCGAGGATGTCCAGACACTGCACCAGCGGGAGACCCGCGTCGATCATCGTCGCGAACTGACGCGTGAAGATGAGGATGTCCTTGCCCGTCACCCCGCCCATGCCGGGCAGGGAGATCTCCCCGTCGAGGGCGCTCTTCTTGCGCACCTTCGTGGGGTTGAGGCCGAGGGACTTGAGGCGGGCATTGACCGCCTCCACGTCCATGGCCTCCATCTCGCCCTTCTTCGTCTCTCCGCTCTTGGTCTTCGCCTCCCAGAGGAACTGGGCCGTGTTCTTCTTGGGCGCCGCCGCCTTCTGTTGCACTGCCGGTGCTGCCATACCTGGACCTCCGCGGAGGGGGGCGACTCTACCCCGTGGTCTTCATTCCCGAAAACTAACGAGCGCCCGTACCGCCGGCCGGCCGCTGGCCACCAGGTCCCGGCCCGGAGGCGCCACTCGTGGACAGGATGTTGCGCAGCTCGTCCGGATCACTCGACCGGCCAAAGGCTTCGTCCTGGGAGATGAGGCGCCGGCTCAGCAGCGCCGCCAGGGCCTGGTTGAAGGTCTGCATGCCGTACTTGGCCTGACCGACCTGCATGGACGAGTAGATCTGGTGGACCTTGTCCTCACGGATGAGGTTCCGGATGGCGGGGTTGGGCACCATCACTTCCAGCGCCAGCACGCGGCCCGGGCTGCCCGCGCGTGACAGCAGGGACTGGCTCATCACGCCCTCCAGCACGAAGGAGAGCTGGGCGCGAACCTGCGGCTGCTGGTACGGCGGGAACACGTCCAGCACGCGGTTGATGGTCTGCACCGCGCTGTTGGTGTGGAGCGTCGCGTAGCAGATGTGGCCCGTCTCCGCGATGGTGAGCGCCGCCTCGATGGTCTCCAGGTCGCGCAACTCACCGACCAGCACCACGTCCGGATCCTGGCGGAGGATGTACTTGAGGGCCGTCTTGAAGTTCCGCGTGTCCGCACCCACCTCGCGCTGATTGACGAGGCAGTTCTTGTGCGGATGCAGATACTCGATGGGGTCCTCGATGGTCATGATGTGCTCATGACGCTCGGTGTTGATCTTGTCGATCATCGAGGCCAGCGTGGTGGACTTGCCCGACCCCGTGGGTCCCGTCACCAGGATGAGGCCGCGCGGCTTCTTCACCAGCTCGGCCACCACCGGCGGCAGGCCCAGCTCCTGGAAGGTGAGGATCTTGAACGGAATGGTCCGGAACGCGCCGGCCACCGCGCCACGCTGCATGAAGATGTTCGCGCGGAAGCGCGAGAGCCCCTTCACGCCGAACGACAGGTCCAGCTCGTTCTCCTCCTCGAACTTGTGCTTCTGCGCGTCGGTGAGGATGGAGTAGCAGAGCTGCTTGGTCTCCACCGGCGTGAGCGGTGCCGTCTTGAGCGGCACCAGCTCGCCGTCCACGCGCAGCTGCGGCGGAGAGCCGGTGGTGATGTGGAGGTCGGAGGCGCCCTTCTCGACCATCGCCTTCAGGAGCTGGTGCAGGTTGGCCACGGATGCGTGTCCTGTCTCGGGGGTAGGGAGGAGAAGCGGTGACTAGAAGCGGTCCGGCGCGGTGTTGCCCACCACCTCTTCGAGCGTGGTGAGGCCATCCATCATCTTGCGCAAACCGCTCATGCGCAGGCTGCTCATGCCCAGCCGGATCGCCTCCTGCTTCAGCTCGGCGGCGGACGCGCCGTTGATGACCAGCTCCTTGAGGCCGTCCCAGAAGGGCATGACCTCGTAGATGGCCACGCGGCCACGGTAGCCACGGTCGTTGCAGTCGCGGCAGCCGACCTTCTCGTACATGGTGAAGGAGCCCAGCTTGTCCGGCGGGACGCCGGCGTCGATGAGGGCCTGCTCGTCCACCTTGTCCGCGGGCTTCTTGCAGGCCGGGCACAGGCGGCGCGCCAGACGCTGGGCGAGGATGAGGTTGAGCGAGGCCGTCACGAGGAACGGCTCGATGCCCATGTTGAGCAGACGGCTGACCGTGCCCGGGGCGTCGTTGGTGTGCAGCGTGGAGAGCACCAGGTGGCCGGTGAGCGCCGCCTTCACGCCGATTTCCGCCGTCTCGAAGTCGCGGATCTCACCGATCATGATGATGTCGGGGTCCTGGCGGAGGAACGAGCGCAGCGCGGCGGCGAAGTTCAGGCCGATGTCGTCATGCATCTGCACCTGGTTGATGCCGCCGAAGTTGAACTCGACGGGGTCTTCCGCGGTGGAGATGTTGGTGCCCACGTCATTGAGCGACGACAGCGCGGAATACAGCGTCGTCGTCTTGCCGGAGCCCGTGGGTCCCGTCACCAGCACCATGCCGTAGGGCCGGTCGATGGCTTCCTTGAAGTCCGCCAGCGGCTTCGGATCGAACCCCAGCTTGGTCATGTCGAGCTGGAGGTTGCTCTTGTCGAGCAGACGCATGACGACCTTCTCGCCGAAGAGCGTGGGACACACGCTCACGCGGAAGTCCATCTCCTTGCCGCCGCCCATCTTGATCTTGATGCGGCCGTCCTGCGGCAGGCGGCGCTCGGAGATGTCGAGCGAGGCCATGATCTTCAAGCGGCTGGTGATGGCGTTGCGCAGCTTCATCGGCGGGCGCATCACCTCGTACATCACGCCGTCGATGCGGAAGCGGACCCGGAAGTCCTTCTCGTACGGCTCGATGTGGATATCGGACGCGCGCTTCTTGATGGCGTCCATGAGGATGAGGTTCACGAGCTTGACGACCGGCGCGTCATCCGCGGCCTTGGCCATCTCCTCGAGGTTCTCGTGCTCCTCCTTGGCCAGCTCGATGTCGTCGCCCACGTCGCCGACGATGTCCTCGAGCGAGGGGCCCTTCTCCGCGTAGTAGCGCTCGATGGACTCGCGGATGGAGACCTCCGAGGCCACCACCGTCTCGATGTTGTAGCCGGTGAGGAACTTCAGGTCGTCCACCGCGAAGATGTTCGACGGATCGCACATGGCGACGATGAGCGACGGCCCGGCGCGGTTCACCGGGATGACCAGATGCTTCTCGGCCACCTCCTTGGGAACCAGCTTGATGATGTCCGGGTCGATGTCGAAGTCCTTCAGGTTGATGGCCGGCACGCCGTACTGCTTCGACAGGAAGTCCGTGAGCTTCGACTCCTCGATGGCGCCCGTCTTGATGAGCGCGGTGCCGATGCGCGTGCCGCTCTTCTGCTGCTCCTCCTGGGCCTTGCGCAGCTGCTGGACGGAGATGAGGTTCTCGCGCACCAGCAGTTCACCGAGTCGACCGGACATTCTTGAAGCCTCTTGAGCGGATGGAGAAAACGGACCAGCTCCCCACCGCGCCCGGAGCGCGACGGGGATGTGCTTCAGTGGGTCTTCACCTTGGCACGATTCCCTCGGGATTAGAGGAAACGGACCCGAGGACTGTCAAGGCGCCCCCGTGCCCCTGAGGTCACGCCAACCCATTGAAGGAACACGGGAATTCGTCAGCCGTCGGCGCGGGCAATCACGGCGCGTGCGGCCTCGACATCGCGCTTGATCTGCCCCACCAACTCCGCGGCGGAGCCGAAGCGCTGCTCGGGGCGCAGCCGCTCCAGGAACTGCACGCGCAGCTCCTGGCCGTACAGGTCCCCACTGAAGTCCAGCAGGTGCGCTTCGATCGTCACCTCGGAGCCGCCGAAGGTGGGCTTCACACCGATGTTCGCCGCGCCCGGGCGCCAGGGACCGTTGGGTTCCGCCGTCAGGCGCACACGGATGGCGTACACCCCCGGCGCGGGGCGCAGCTCGTTCTGAGTGTCCACGTTGGCGGTGGGGAAGCCAATGGTGCGCCCCCGCCCGGCGCCCGAGACGACCGTGCCGTCCAGGTCGAACGGGCGGCCGAGCAGCCGACGCGCGGCGCTCACCCGACCCTCCAGGATGTACTCGCGCACCTTGGACGACGAGGCCACCACGCCGTCCACATTCACCACCGGGACCACGTGGACCTGGGCACCTCGGCGCGCGGCCGCCTCGCGCAGCGTGGCCACCGTTCCGCCTCGCGCGGCGCCGTACGTGAAGTCACCCCCGACCACCAGGTGCGAGACCTTCAGCCCATCCAACAGCGCCGCCTCGAAGTCCGAGGGGGATACCCGCGCATACTCGCGCGAGAAAGGCTGGACCACGGCCGCGGACAAGCCGCACGCCTCGAACAGCTCCAGCTTGCGCGGCAACAGGGTGATGAGCTTGGGCGCCAGCTCCGGCTGCAGCACCTTGCCAGGATGGGGCAGGAAGGTGAGCGCCGCGGCGGGACCCTGCCGGCGCGCCTCCGCGAAGAGCGCCTGGTGGCCCAGGTGGACGCCATCGAAGTTGCCCAGCGCGAGCGCCTGCCCAGCGAGCTGGTGCCCGGCCTCCGGCACCGAGTGGAAGACCTTCATGGCTCCTCGGTATACCACCGCCAGCGCTTTTGCCCTGGTCAACCGCCGCGCCTCCATGTTTAGAGGCGCCCCCTCGCGCCCGCCATGCCCCGCCCTCCTCTGCTGCCCGACCCGGTCGGACTCAAGTTCGTCACCCTGGACACCCCCCCGGACTGGGATGCCGAGTTCGGCTTCACCGGCCCCCTGGAGCTGGAGATTGGCTCGGGCGCCGGAGGGCACGCGCTGGAGTACTGCCGCCGCAATCCCACCGTGCGCTTCGTCGCCTTCGAGTGGCGCAAGAAGTACGCGCGCGACACCCAGTCCCGCGGCGAGAAGCTCGGCCTGAAGAACCTGCGCGTCATCGAGTCCGACGCCCGCTTCGTCGTCCCGCGCATCTTCGCGTCCGGCTCCCTGTCCTGCATCCACCTCCAGTTCCCGGACCCCTGGTGGAAGCGCTCGCATGCCAAGCGCGCCGTCATCCAGCCCGAGTTCACCCAGCTCCTCCTGGACAAGCTCGCCCCCGGCGGCCGCTTCGACATGCGCACCGACGTCCAGGACCGCGGGGTCACCATGCTCTCCATCCTGGAATCCTCAGGATTCCAGAACCCCTTGGGTTCCGGCGTTTTCCATCCTTATGACCCGGAGGAGGTGCCCTCGACGCGCGAGCGGCGCTATCTGGCGAGCGGGGAGCCCGTCTACAGGGCACGGCTGGTGAAGCCCGGCTGACCCTTGGGACGAGCGCCCTCTCGGGACCTCTTGGCTTCCATGACACGCCGGGTGAGAATCGTCCGGGCTCCCGCTCGGCGGGAGGACGGCACCGGGGGCGACTCAGCATGGGAGACGGCGACAGGAAGAAGACGCAGGAGGTCACCCGTCGATCACCGCCCGGCAACGAGTTCATGGGTCGCACCGTGTTGCTGGTGGACGATGACCCGGCCCAGCTCGCCCATGTCCGCGACGGCCTGTCCCCCTACGGCTACACCTTTCGCGAGGCGAACAACGGCGCCCAGGCGCTGTCCGCCATCCGCGAGAGCCGGCCCGACCTCATCCTGATGGACGTGGAGATGCCCGGGCTGGGCGGCGTGGAGGTGTGCCGCATCGTCAAGGCGAACGCGGGCGAGGGCGGCTTCGGCTTCATCCCCATCATCCTGATGACGGCGCGGCAGGCGGCCGGCAAGGTGGAGGGGCTGGAGCTGGGCGCGGACGACTACCTGGTGAAGCCCTTCGACATGCTGGAGCTGGGCGCGCGGGTGAAGTCCATGCTGCGCCTGAAGGTGCTGCAGGACGCGCTGGTGGAGAAGAACCGCGAGTTGGACAAGGCCAACAAGGAGCTGGCGCGCAAGCGCGAGGAGTTGCTCGCGCTCAGCCGCACGGACGCGCTCACGGGCCTGTTCAACCGGCGATATTTCGAGGAGCGGATGAACGAGGAGTTCCTCCGCGCGCGGCGCTACCAGTCCCACCTGTCGCTGGTGATGCTGGACATCGACCACTTCAAGCGCATCAACGACACCTTCGGGCACCCCTTCGGAGATGAGGTGCTCAAGGCCGTGGCCCAGACGGCGCGCTCGCGGCTGCGCGAGGTGGATCTGCTGGCGCGCTATGGCGGCGAGGAGTTCATCGCCCTGCTCCCCGAGGCCGCTCCCACCGATGCCCTGCGCGCGTGCGAGCGCGTGCGCGAGGCCATCGAGAACCTGGAGGTCGTGCACCCGAGCGCGGACGGGACGCGACAGAGCGTCCGCCTGACCGCATCCCTGGGGCTGGCGACCGTGCCCGCCACGGACCTGCCCAGTGCGGAGACGCTGCTGCGCGCCGCCGACGCGAGCCTCTACGAAGCCAAGGGCGCGGGCCGCAATCGCGTCCACCAGCATCCGGGCGGCCTCACCTGAGGCTTTCCCCCGGCGACGCTTTGACCTAATACCGGGATTCATGCGCGCGACCTCCACAACGACCTGTCTGTTGCTGGTCCTGCTCGCCCTGGGCGGCTGCAGCGTGGGTCAGCCCGACACGCCCATGAAGGCCTACCGGACCTTCCACGGGCACGCGCAGCGCGGCTTGAGCCAGCGCGATGAGCAAGACTTGCAGAAGGCATACGCTGCGCTGTCACAAGGGACTCAGCAGACGCTGGCGAAGCGCGCGCAGCAGGTGAGCGAAGCCTCGGGTGGGACGGTGAAGCCCGAACCGCTCGCGCTCTTCTTCGCGAATGTCCCCCCGCCTCCCGATGTTACGGAGGTCTCGCTGGTGCGCCAGGAGGGCGACGAAGCCACCGTGCTCGTTCGCTCATCGGGTGGCACGAGCGAGGTTCGGATGGTGAGGGAGCCGTCCGGATGGAAAGTCGACCTCTCAGCATCCCTCCAGCCGTGAGTCCGGGCATGCCCGGCCCGCGCGCATCAGGTAACGTACAACCGTGAACGATCGGAAGACACGGCGGGTGGTCCCCGCAGTCGAAGTCATCCGGCGCCCGGGCACGACGCCCGGAGGCGCTTCGACGACTCCACCCGCGACCCCTTCGCCCTCGCCGCGGCCCACGCCGACTCCTCGGCCCGTGGGCGCGTCGCCCACTCCCTCGCCCGTCCCGCGACCCACGGGCGTGGCTCCCACGCCAAGGCCGCCGCAGCCCGTGGCCCCGGCCGCCCCAGCGGCGTCCTCGGAGCCCGTGCCCGTGGTGGAGGACACGTCCGCGCAGGCAGCGGCGCGCCCCACGCCTCGGCCTCTGACCGGCGCGGCGCCTCGGCCGATGAGTCCGCGCCCGCCCGGTGCCGCTCCGTCCGGGCCGCGTCCGGGAGGCTTTGGTGGAGGCCGCTTCGCGCCTCGGCCCAGCACGCCCCGTCCGCCGCCCACGCCCGAGCAGATTCTCGCGCTGGCCACGCGCGAGCACGTGCCCGCGCGCATCGCCAAGGGCGAGCTCGAGGGCAAGATGAAGTGCCGCATCTGGCGCAAGCTCCACGCCGAGGAGGCCAAGCGGTTCGATCAGGTCTACGAGCTGATGGGCCAGAACTCGGCGCTGTCGCTGGGCGATGCCTTCGGCGTGCTGCAGAGCGGCCTGACCGTGGCCGAGTTCATGGCGCGCAAGGAGCGCACGCAGCGCAAGGCCGCCATCAAGCAGGCGCGCGGCGAGGTGGACAACGCCACCGTGTCGGACTTCCTGTCCACACTCATGCAGCAGAAGGCCGAGCTGTCCGTCGTGCTGGCCGAGCGTTCACTTCTGGACACCCTGGTGACGGAAGAGGCCATCGCGCTGACGCTGGAGCGCACAGGCCGGATGGAGAAGCTCCAGGTGGTGCTCATCGCGCGGCGCGCGGACTGGGAGCGGTTGCTGCCGGCCGTGGAGCGCGACGCGAAGCTCACGCAGAAGCCGGCGCAGGTGGCGCGGCAGCCGGACAAGCGGCCCTTCTCGGATCCGCGTCCGTTCCTGCCTCACCTGGGCGACGAGGTGAAGCTGGTGCTGCGCAACGGCATCACGGTGCAGGCGCCCATCATGCACGTGGGGCGCTTCGACCTGCTGTTGGGTGAGCCGGGACACGAGCTGTTCGTCCCGCTGCACGCCCTGCTCCGCTTCGAGCCCGTGGCCACGCCCGAGGCCTGAAGCCCGCTGAAGGACGGGCGTCCCGCGCTGGGGCGTCCGTCCGCGCTGTCCCTCTGTCCGCGCTGTCCGAGGTCCCCCATGCGCCCCTTCTTCTCTCGCATCATCAAGCCGTGGCTGGCGGTCGCCGCGGCGGCCACCATCGCGGCGCTGGGCGCCTCGCAGCAGGGTTGCACCAAGGAGTCCGGCACGGCGGAGAAGCCGAGTCAGCCGAAAGTGCCCGAGAAGCGCGAGAACGGCGTGCGCGTGGTGGACCTCACCGTGAACGAGCACGGCTTCGAGCCCAGCCCCGTGACGCTCAAGCAGGGCGAGCCCGTGAAGCTGGTGGTGACGCGCAAGACGGACCAGACGTGCGCCACCGAGCTGGTGATGGACGAGTACCACATCGACACCAAGCTCCCGCTCGACACGCCGGTGGAGATCTCCTTCACTCCGAGCAAGTCCGGCAAGCTGGTGTACGGCTGCGCGATGGGGAAGATGGTCTCCGGCACCTTCCTGGTGGACTGAGCAGGTTGGTGAGGACTGGCGCGCCGCACCGGGGCAGGTAGGCTGCCAGCCCTTCATGGGCGGCGCGGCGGAGCTCTTCACCCGACATGTCTTCCTCGACCTCGAAACGACGGGACTCGATCCCCGCGTCGACGAGATCATCGAGGTCGGCTGCATCTTCTTCGAGCAAGGCCGCGAGGTGGAGCGCCTCGGGCGCTTGTACGCCGCCTCTCGTCCTCTGAACCTCACCATCCGCCGGCTCACGGGCCTGAGCGATGCGGACCTCGCGGGACACCCTCGCTTCGGCACGGACGCGGCGGAGCTGCGCGAGCGGCTCGCCGGGTGGACGGTGGTGGCGCACAACGCGCCCTTCGAGAAGGGGTTCCTCCCGGACGTGCTGGGTCCCATCCAGGCGCCAGTGCTCGACTCGTGCGAGCTGATGCACTACCTGCATCCGGAGCTGCCCAGCCACTCGCTGGAGTCGCTGCTGCGCTGGGCGAAGCTGGGGGTACGCCAGCCACATCGCGCGCTGCATGACTGCGAAGCCGTGCACGCGGTGCTCGTGCAGGTGATGGACGCGTGCATCGCGGGCGGGCGTGGCGATGACATCGCGGATCTGCTCTCCACGTTGGATCCTCGCGTGGCCACGCGGCGCACCGGGGATGCGACGCCGTTCGACGAGGAGGAGCGCCCGCTGCTGGAGCTGCTCACGGGCTTGCGCGACATGTGTCGCCAGCGGCCCGCGCCCCTCGCGCTGGAGACCCAAGGGTTCCTGCGCGCGAAGCCCGAGCGGCTGCGCGTCGGAGGCCCCACGGCCCGCCCGGAGCCGGAGCCGGATACGCCGGTGCTGCCTGTCCACCTCGACGAGGTCACCGCCGTGCTCGGTCCCGAGGGCGCGATGGAGAAGCGCGGCGATGGCTTCCTCAGTCGCCCCGCGCAGCTCGACGTGGCGCACGCGGTGGCGCGCGCGCTGTCGGACGGCGGGCACCTGGCGGTCGAGGCCGGCACGGGCACGGGCAAGTCGCTCGCGTACCTCACGCCCGCCGCGCTGTTCGCCGCGCGCAATGGCCGCAAGGTGGGCGTCGCGCCGCACACGAAGACACTTCAGGACCAGCTCCTCGACAAGGACCTGCCGCGCCTTCACCGCGCCACCGGTGGCGCGTTCGGATACGCGCTGCTGAAGGGCCAGTCGAACTACCTGTGCCGGCGGCGCGCGCTGGAGGCCACGCGCGTGGAGCCGGGGATGCGCCATGCGGCTCGCGCGCCTCGGGCGTACCTGCGCGCGTACCTGCGCCGCAGCGGCGATGGAGACCTGGACAAGCTGAGCCACTGGTTCCGCGAGCGCTTCCCGGTGCTGTTGGGACTGGTGCCCGCGGTTCGCTCCGAGGCGGCGACGACGCTGGGCGAGAAGTGCCCGCATCACCACCGCTGCTTCTACCACTCGGCGGTGGCGCAGGCGCGCGAGGCGGATGTCCTCGTCATCAACCAGTCGCTCGCGTTCGCCTGGCCCGCTCGCTATCCGAAGCTGGAGCACCTGGTCCTCGACGAGGCGCACGAAGTGGAGGACGTGGCCACCACGGCGCTCGCCGTGGAGCTGTCCGACTCCGCCTTCTTCCGACTCACCGAGCGACTCCACGGCCGAGACGGACGACACGGCCTGTTCGCCGAGCTGCGCCGGGCCTTGAGCACCACGCGACGCGCGGACTCGAAAACGGTGATGGGCGAGGTCGAGAGCGCACTCCAGGCCCTGCTCGTCGAAGCGCGCGACCTGGGCGAGCGCATCACGTCCCTGTGCGAGCCGGCCTCCGCCGTTCCAGGCGAGGACGCCGAGGAAGGTGCCTACGCCCCCGAGCTGCGCATCACCGCCACCGTGCGCGCCCTGCCTGCTTGGGCTCCTGTCCAGGATGGGCTCCAGGCCGTGCGCGGCGCGCTGCAACGGCTGCACCTGTTGCTGTCCGTGCGCATGCTGGAGGCCCTGCCGGAACTCGCGGCGCGCATGCCTTCACTGGAGCGCGAGCTGTCCGGCGCCAACACGGAGCTGCAGGAGCTGACGGTGCTCGCAGGGGAACTCTCGGGCGAGGCCGTGGATGGGCGCTGCTACGCCGCCACGGCGGAGCCTCGCCGCCAGCGATGGAGCGTGGGCGCGCAGCCCGTGGACGTCTCCGGCTACGTGTCTCGCGACTTCGCGGCGAGCAAGCGCACGCTCGTCATGGCCTCCGCCACGCTGGGCACCGGCGAGGGTTTCCCGTTCGTGTTGCGGCGGCTCGGACTGGACGGGCGCAACGAGGCACCGGCCCCGCGCCTCTTGCGCGCGAGCACGCCCTTCCAGTTGCGCGAGCAGGCGCTCGTGGTGCTCGTCACGGACGCGCCGCGCGCGCACGAAGAGCCGTTCATCGACTGGGCCGCGGGCCGCGTTTCTGGACTGGCCCAGGTGATGGGAGGCCGACTCCTGGGACTCTTCGCCTCCACGCGGCGACTGGAGCGTGTGGCCCGCGAGGTCCAGTCGCGACTGGAGCCCCACGGCATCGAGGTCATGCGCCAGTCGCGTGGCCACAGTCGCTCGCTCGCGGCGCGTCAGGAGCGGGACACGGGCACGGTGCTGCTGGGCACCAAGAGCTTCTGGCAGGGCGTGGACATCCCCGGGCGCGGCGTGGGCTGCGTCTTCATCGACAAGCTCCCGCTGGAGCCCGCCACCCGTCCGCTGGTGGCCGCGCGCGAGGAGCCCATCGCCAAGGGCAACGAGTACCTGGGCTTCCTCCACTACCGACTGCCGCGCGCGCTGCTCCTGCTGCGGCAAGGCGTGGGGCGGCTGATCCGCTCGGCCTCGGACCGAGGCATCGTCATCGTGGCGGACCCGGGCCACGCCAGCTATCGCCCGCACCTGATGCAGGCCCTGTCGGGCTACCGCGTGGAAGCGCTGCCGTGGGCCCAGGCGCGACTGCTGCTGCACACGGAGTTGAAGGAGATGGGCCTCACCGCCGACAGCACGCGCGTGTGAGGCTCACGGCCAGAGGCCCGCGCGAACGGACTGGAACAGCAGGTCCGCGAACACCTCCTGCCCCAAGTCCTCGTCCACGAAGGGCAGCGTCAGCCTCGGCATGCGCAGCAGCCGGTCATCCACCACGGCGTGCGGAGCGCGCCAGCGCAGTGCCTCCATCAGGGCCTGGAGTCCCGCGAAGTGCGTCGGGGCGCGACGAGTCTCTCCCAGGCCGCGGAGGTCGGTGCTCTCGTCGAAGGACGCGCGGAAACCCTCGCCGAAGACCCATAGGAAGTGCTCGGTGGACGTGTGCTTCGCCTCGGCCGGTGTCGTCCGCCAGCGGGGGGACTGGGGGAAGATGGGAATCAGCTCAGGCGCCGGCTCCACACGCGCGCGCTGACCTCGCACCACCAATCGGACGTCCGTGGTCGAGACCTCCAACGGCACGGACAGCTCCGTCGTGAGGTGCAGGCGATCGACATCCAGAGCGAACGCGCGAACCCGAGGCAGCCGGAGCGCGGCGCGAGACGCCAGCTCGCACACCACCGGGGTGAAGCTCGCCGCGCGCAGGGCTTCGACGAGCGTGGCCGCGGCCGCCTCGTTCACCCTCGCCAGCAGGACGGGTGGCGGCTGGGAGAGTCGCAACCGGATGTCCACCGCCGACAGCTTCAGCACCTCCGCGAGCGCGCGCACCACCTCCTCCGTCACCCCCGGAGGACGCGGCAGCGCGACGAGGGTGTTCGCCGGGCGAAGAGGTCGCTCCGCCGAGGCCCCCGACCCGGACTCCGGTGAAGGCCAGAGCGCCGCAGGTGCCCGGGGCCGAGCAGCGACTTCGCGCGACCGCCGCAGCTCGCCCTCGCGAGCCTCGGCCTGCTCCGCGCGAGCCCGCTGGCGAACCGCCTCGCGACGCGCCTCTTCCAGCGCCTCCTGAAGTCCGTCGCGCTCCTTGGTGTGATGCTCCCTCAGTTTGTCCAGGTGCTCACGCGTGCGGCGCAGCTCCGCCTGGGCCACCTCCAGCGCATCGCGCAGCTCACGCACGTCCTCCGAGGCACCGCTCGGTCGCTTCACCGCGCCAGCCGTTCCCGGTAACGCGCCTCCAGCGCGCTCAGTGCATCCACCCACTCACCCGACGCACCGGACTTGCGCGCCTGAGCCAGCGCGTGCGCCAGCACCCGCGCGTCCTCCTCCTGCAAGGTGCGCAGGCGCTGCACCATGCCGAGCGTGGCGTCGAACACGTCTCGCAGCTCGTCACCATCACGCAGGCCGTAGGGTGGCGGACGCAGGCGGCCGTCGGCCACGTCGCCCACCATGCGCTTGATGCGGAACAAGGGGCCGGCCACCCGGTGCGTCACGACGATGGTGCCCATGGCCACCACCACGATGAAGCCCAGCAGGCAGCCGCCCAACACCCACCAGGTCATCCGCTGGTGGTGCTCCAGCTCGGCGCGCTGGGCGACGATGGCGGACCGCTCAGCTTCGTAGCTGGCATCGATGAGCCGCGCCTGCTCGCGGAACTTCGCCTCGAAGGAGGGGTCAGCCATGTGCGTCAGCAGCTCGTTGGACAGCGTCGCGCCGGACAGCTCGCGGCTCACCTCCGCCGCGCGCGAGCGCGCCTCGACCGCCGTGGACGTCTCTCGCATCAGCGAGTTGGCCGCGCGCACCAGGAACACGCCCAAGAGCGCCGCCAGCACCAGGGACACCCCGACGATGTACGCGGTGAGCTTGAGCTGGAAGCTCGCGTCGAGGAGATAGTTGCGCCAGCGCCGCCGGGGGGGTGCACCGGGCGCGGTGCTCGTCGTCGTCATGTCTCGCTGCTCCACTCGAAGGTGTCCGCCGCTTCCTCGATGGCTTTCGGGATGAGCGCCTTGAGGAGATCCGCGGCCGGCGCACCCGCGGCATGGACCTCTACCTGCCCCATCAACGTCAGCTCGGGATAGCTCATGCAGACAATGCCGATTCTCAGCCCGCCGTTCTCCGTTGCTTGGATCTCGGCGGTGATGCGGTAGCCGTGCACGCCCCACTTCTTCAGGATGCCCTTGGCCGCCGCCTTGGCCTCGCGCGCAGGCGCCAACCATGCCCCTTTGCGCATCAGCCGGGAGCGCAGGCGCGTCTCCGTGACCTTCACCAGGTCCGCGGACAGCGTGCCCGTCCGGTCCTTCACCGCGTCCACCGCCAGGTACAGGCGAGGCGCGCGCGCTTGATAGGTCTTCAGGGCCTGGATGGCGTCCGCCACCACGGCTTGCACTCCCGCGTCCGCCTCGCCCTTGTGATCCTGGAGGCACGTCAGGCCCGCCGGCTCCAGCAGCGCCCCGAGCCCCTTGGCCACCGCCGAGCGCACCAGCTCACTCGGATCATGAAGCCCCGAGCAGAGCACCGGCACCGCCTCGGGGTCCTCCGTGGCGCCCAGCACGAGGGCCGCCTGCGAACGGGTACGGGGGTCCTTTCCCTGCCCGAGCTGGCGCCCGAGGAAGGCGATGCGCGTGTCCGTCTGCGCGGAGGCGGCCCACGGCGCGAGCAGGAGACAGAGAAGAAAGGCGGTGGACGGCCACATGGTGGGGGGCTTGGAGTGTAGCCCCGCGCACGCTTCGCCGAACAGCGGGGGGCCGCCCGGACGCTCCCCCGGTCCGACACCCGAGCGTCACCCACCCGACGCTGCACACCCGTGCACCCGCGGGAGGACCCGCCCCCCTCGGTCCAGAGCCCCTGTCCCCCTCCCCGCCCGAGGCCAGGAACTGCTGCGCCGCGCCATCTTGTGGCATATACCCACACCATGCCTTCCGCCCTCACCGCCTCCCAGATTCGCGAGGCGTTCCTCGCGTTCTTCGAAGAGCGGGGCCACCGCCGAGTGGCCTCCTCTTCGCTGGTGCCCGCCAACGATCCGACCCTGCTCTTCACCAACGCCGGCATGGTGCAGTTCAAGGACGTCTTCACCGGCCGCGAGAAGCGCGACTACAGCCGCGCCACCACGTCGCAGAAGTGCGTGCGCGCGGGCGGCAAGCACAACGACCTCGACAACGTGGGCTACACCGCCCGGCACCACACGTTCTTCGAGATGCTCGGCAACTTCTCCTTCGGCGACTACTTCAAGGCCGACGCCATCGCGTACGGCTGGGAGTTCGTGACGAAGACGCTGGGCCTCTCGACGGCGCGGCTCGCCGTCACCGTGTTCAACGGCGAGGGCGGCATCCCGTGGGACGAAGAGGCCTATGAGCTATGGGCCAAGCAGGGCGTCGCGCGCGACCGCATCTACAAGCTCGGGCTCAAGGACAACTTCTGGGCCATGGGCGAGACTGGCCCGTGCGGCCCGTGCTCTGAAATCCACTACCACCAGGGCGATGACATCCCCTGCGTGGAGGAGGCCCAGGGCAACAAGTGCCAGGGCGTCGCGTGTGACTGCGACCGGTGGCTCG
Organism: Myxococcaceae bacterium JPH2; assembly: GCA_016458225.1. Classification (NCBI taxonomy): domain Bacteria; kingdom Pseudomonadati; phylum Myxococcota; class Myxococcia; order Myxococcales; family Myxococcaceae; species Myxococcaceae bacterium JPH2. The sequence goes on from JAEMGR010000001.1 coordinate 306,492, forward strand.
AAATCTGGAACCTCGTGTTCATGCAGTTCGAGCGCAAGGAGAAGGACGCCCCGCTCATCCCGCTGCCTAAGCCGTCCATCGACACGGGCGCCGGCCTGGAGCGCATCGCCTCGGTCGTGCAGGGCAAGCGCTCCAACTACGACACCGACCTCTTCCAGAGCATCATCTCCACCGTCAGCAGCCTGACGGGCACCGCGTACACGCAAGAGGGCGGCGCCTCCATGCGCGTGGTAGCGGACCACGCGCGCGCCACGGCGTTCCTGGTGGCCGATGGCGTCCAGCCCTTCAACGAGGGCCGCGGCTATGTCCTGCGCCGCATCATGCGCCGCGCGATACGCCACGGCGACACTCAGCTCGGCCTGAAGGAGCTGTTCTTCTACAAGGTCGTGGAGCGCGTCATCGAGGTGATGGGTGATACCTACCCGGAGCTGCGCGAGAGCCGCAGCTTCATCCTCGAGGTCACGAAGCACGAGGAGGAGGGCTTCCGCAAGACGCTCCACCGCGGTCTGAAGCTCATCGACGAGGAGCTGGGTCGGCTGCAGCAACGCGGCGAGACGGTGCTCTCCGGCAAGGTCGTCTTCCTGCTGCACGGCACCTACGGCTTCCCGTGGGACCTCACGCAGATCATCGCGCGCGAGCGCGGCTACGACGTGGACCTCGAGGGTTACAAGAAGGAGGCCGAGGAAGAGGCCAGCCGATCAGGCTTCTCGGGCTCGGGACAGAAGGCGGTCGGCGAGGTCTACCAGAAGCTGCTGGCGAACCTGGGCCCCACCGAGTTCCTCGGCTACACCGGCGAGGGCCACGAGGGCGAGGGCAGCATCCGCGCCATCGTGCAGGACGGCGTGGAGGTGATGCAGGCGTCGGCTGGCGCGAAGGTCGAGATCATCATCGACCGCACGCCCTTCTACGGCGAGTCCGGCGGTCAGGTGGGCGACACCGGCCGCATCGTGGGGCATGGCGGCAAGGCAGTGGCCCGCGTGCTGGACGCGCAGCGCCCGGTGCAGGGCCTCATCGTCCACTCGACCGAGGTCGCCGAGGGCACGCTCAAGGTCGGCGACATGGTGCAGACGTCGGTGGACGTGGAGCGCCGCAAGGCCATCCGCGCGAACCACTCCGCCACGCACCTGCTGCACAAGGCGCTCAAGCTCGTCCTGGGCGAGCACGTGAAGCAGGCCGGCTCGGTGGTTGCCCCGGAGTCGCTGCGCTTCGACTTCTCCAACTTCTCGCCCGCCACGATGGAGCAGCTCGAGCAGGTCGAGGACCTGGTCAACAGCTGGATCCGCGACAACGCCGAGGCGCAGACGCGCATCATGGCGATCGAGGACGCGAAGAAGTCCGGCGCGGTGGCGATGTTCGGTGAGAAGTACGGCGACACGGTGCGCGTCGTCACCGTGCATCCGGAGTCCACCGAGCTGTGCGGCGGTACGCACGTGCGGCGCAGCGGCGACATCGGACTGTTCAAGGTGGTGAGCGAGAGCGGCGTGGCCTCGGGCGTGCGGCGCATCGTGGCCGTCACGGGCGTGGGCGCGCTCCAGCACGTGCGCGAGCAGGAGCACGAGCTGCGCAAGGCCGCCGAGCTGCTGAAGACCTCGCCCAAGGACATCGCCAAGCGCATCGAGGCGACGCAGAAGCGGGCGAAGGAGCTGGAGCGCAAGGTGGAGGAGGTCTCCGTCAAGGCGCAGACGGCCGGCAGCAAGGACCTGTTGGAGCAAGCGCGCGAAGTGAACGGCATGAAGGTGCTGGCCACGCGCGTGGATCCGGCGGACGACAAGGTCTTCCGCGGCATGGCGGATCAGCTCCGCGACCGCATCCGCTCGGGCGTGGTGGCCATCGGCGGCGAGAAGGATGGCCGCGCCATCATCCTGGTGGCGGCGACCAAGGACGTGGTGGCCCGGGGCATCAGCGCGGGTGACCTCGTGCGCGAGATGGCCAAGGAAGTGGGCGGCAAGGGCGGCGGCAAGGCGGACATGGCTCAGGCCGGCGGTCCGGATCCGTCCAAGCTGCCCGCGGCGCTCGACAAGCTGTACGAGCTGGTGAAGGGCGCGGGCCCGGCGTGAGCACTCGGTCCTCGCACTTGCCCGTGGCGTGCCTGGCGGCAGCCCTCCTCGTGGGGGGCTGCACGAAGGATGACGCCTCGCCCAGCGAGGCCCCGGGCGCCGAGGACCGCACGCTCCAGAAGCTGCGCGCGGAGGCGGACCGGGTCCGCAAGGGAGGCGCGCCCGCCGCGCCCCCCGACGCCGTGGCTCCACCTCGCGGCACGTTGGCGGACCTCGCGGCGGTGGGTGACGAGGGGGGCAAACACCGGATCACCCTCCCCGAGCGCACCGACACGGTGCACGTCGACACCGTGGCGATGAAGCTCACGGCGATGGAGTCCTCTCATTCGCTCAAGGGCAATGGGAAGCTGGGGCTCACCACGGAGGACCTGTTCCTGCGCGTGCAGCTCGTCACGCAGAACGTGGGCGCGGCCGCCGTCACGCTGTCCCTGGACGGCGCGCGACTCGAGGATGCGCAGGGCCAGGTGTACCCACTCGCGCGCGATGCGCAGGCCGTGGCGGGCACGCGTCCGATGACGCGCAGCTATCCTCCGGAAGAGCGCTCGGACCTCGTCCTGCTGTTCGAAGTGCCGCAGGCAACCCTGCAACAAGATGGCAGCTTGAACCTAGTGGTCCAGGGCTCTGGCGGGGATGTGCGGATACCCTTGCGATGAGCGGGCAGACCCCCAAGCTCCTGCCGCTGCGCATCCGGCTCCCGTACACGACGGAAGAGGAGTTCATCGAGAAGTACGGCTCGAACGTGGCGCGTGCGGGCGTCTTCGTCGCCACGCGTGCGCTGAAGCCCGAGGGCACGGGGCTGGCCTTCGAGTTCGTGCTCGCGGATGGCACTCGCCTGCTGCGTGGCGAAGGCGTGGTGATGAAGGCGCAGTCCGAGGCGGGCAGCGGTCGCACCGGGATGAAGGTGCGCTTCGTGAAGCTCGACGCTGCGAGCAAGGCGCTCATCGACCGCGTGGTCGCGAAGCGAGGCGGCGCGGACGCACCGCTGAAGGACAGTGCGGCACTGCCTCCGGGACTCGTGCGACGAACTGCTCCGGCGCCGCAACCGAGTCCACCTCAAGCACCAGCGCCCCGCCCTGCGCCCCCTCCTCCAGCGCCGGAGCCTGACGACTTCGATATCGACGTCAATCCGTCCTTCTTGGAGCCACCTCGCGGATCGGACTTCATCGCGCCCGCCCCTGAAGAGGGTGCGAAGACGCACCGACTGGACGCGTGGATTCCTGCGGATCCGCTGGGACAGGCGACCCATCCCGAGGCCGAGCAGCGCGCGACGCACACCGAGCTCGTCCGTTCCACTGCACACGTTGAGGACTCGCAGCGTGCCTCAACGGCCACGGAGGGGCTCTCGCGCTCCGCGCCCGTTCGCAGCGAGGACACGCAGCGCGCGGCGCCGCATGTGGAGGTCCCAGGCGCGGAGACGCCATCTTGGTATCAAGCCCCGGATGCGCCCAGCAACGACCCGCGAGCGTTCACCGCCAAGCTCGGGACCACGCAGCTCGGCGCTCCAAATGCCTCTCCACTGCCACCAGCGAACCGCCAGCCCGAAGCTCCGACACGTTCGGAGTCGAGTCATGGTGTCGGGACACTGCCAGCAACGCCGACCTCGGAGGAGTCGAGGGAAACGGCGCCGCTGACACAACCGAGCAGCACGTCCTCGGAGGCAATCGAGGGACTGTCGTCGACCGCAGACGAAGCACGTCCCGCCTGGGAGGACTCGAACGGTTCCGATTCGGCGGGTTCAGACCTGAACGGCGCTGACTCCAGCGCGCGTTCCGCAGGCGCGGCGGCTCACATTGCCCCTGTCCCTGATTCCGCCACCGCTCTGATTGAGGGCAATGCCGAAGGAGCGGCCCCGAACAGGCCGGATGCGCTTCCTTTCACGTCCGAGTTCGCAATTGCCGAGGACCCCGCAGAGGCGCCCACTCAAGCCGAAGGCCTCGACGCGGGGTCCCTCTCTCAGACTGCGCATCCGAGCATCACGGACGTATCGCCTGAGGCCGCGTCTCACAGCGAAGCGCTCACCGGCGCATCCGCGATAGGGCCAGTTCCCGAGTCGATACTCGCCTCGACGGTCAGCTCGGACACGCTCGACGAACAGAGCGGCGTATCAACGCAACAGCCAGTCGCGCGCACGAATCCCTCCGAGGCCGAGGACATCGACGAATCGTCGAGCGGAGGAGTAACGGAGCCCCCTGAGGCTGTTGCCCAGTTGGTTCGCGACGGTGCGACCGCCCCCACAGACAGCCCGTCGACGCACACGCAGAATGAGGGCGCGGCGACGGACACTGATGACTCGGAAGATAATGCCTTCGCAGCGGCGTTCGAGTCGGCATCCCGTCCCAGCGACGCACGCGCGTCATCTCTCGCGGCGTCGGATCAAGTCGAGCAGTCGGGGAGCAGCGACTCAACGCACACCTCGGAGCCAACGCGTCCGCCCCCCGAGGGACCCGCGGCTCGACTTGATGCGCAGGAGGCCAGCAGCCCAGCGATTGACTCGGCCTTCTTGGGCAACACGAAGCTGACGCACTCGTCGCCCGAGGTATCGGGGTCCTCACTCGACTCGGACCAGTTCAGCCGAGCCACGACGGACTCCACCCTTGAGCCAGCTGAGGAGTCGCTGGGCTTCGAGCCCGCGACGTCTCGTTCGCCGCTTGACTCGGCAGGCTCCGGCCATGTCGCTACGGATGCGCCGGTCACTACGAACGCAGAGACCTCGCAGTCGACTCTCGACTCAGGCTTTCTCCTCGACACCACCGCCACAACGGCCGGGGGAGCGCGGCAGCCCGCTGCGGGTGAATCGCCGTCACCTCTCGATTCGGCATCCTCCGACCGGACCGTTGAGGACACACCGGCCGCAGCAGGCACGGCAGCAAAACAGTTCGCGCCCCAGGAATCACCGTCGCCTCTCACAGCAGCACCTGTCAGCCATGCCTCAGTAAGCGCAAACGCCGCATGGAGCGAGGCCAAGGATTCGCAACCGGCTATCGACGCAGCACCTGCCGACCCTGCTGCCGTGGGTTCTTCCCCACTGGCGCACTCAGGCAATGCACGAGGCGTGGCCGAGGAATCGTCGTCGACCATCGGGTCCGCACCTTCCGACCCTGTCATCGCGCGTGCAGCGCATCCGGCTGCCAGCGAAACAGAAGGACAGCACCCGACGGATGCCCCTCGGTCGCCACTCGACTCAACGCCTCCAGGGGACGGCTCAGCGACCGCGTCGCGCGCGACGAACGTCGGAGCACCGCAAGTTGCTGCCAAGGCTCCCCTCTCACAGCTTGATTCGGAGCTGCCCAGCGACAGTTCCTCGAGCGAGCCACCCGCGCAGAGCGCTGAGGCACCTCAGTCGCGCGTCGACTCAACGACGCCCAGTGACGGCGCTGCGGCCAAGTCGCCCGCAGCGAGCGAAGAGACGACACAGGCCAGTGCCGAGGGTCCTCGGTCATCGCGCGACTCGGTGCAGTCCGAGTTGGGCGCTGCTCGTGCGTCGGTCGTGACGATTCCTGAAGTGACTCAGGCGCCCATCAACGCCTCGTTGTCCGAGCCTGCACCACTCGCTGACACACCTTCGGCGGAACCACGGGCGGCGGACACCTCCCGCACTTCGGACGCGGCCCGCGCACAGACTCAGCCCGGCGCGGACTCCTCCCCGGCGATTCCTCGCAGCGAGCCCGCTGTCGACTCCGACTCGACGCTCTCTCGCAATCGGCGCCGTGCCCTGCTGGAGGTCCCGGTCTCGGGCCCCACGCCCACGGCTCCCGAGGTGGTCCTCGGCATCGACCTCGGCACTTCGCATGCTCGGGTCGCTGTCTTTCATGACGGTGTCGCCAGGCTCGTTCCCTTGCCCGGCTTGGATGAGCCCCACCTCCCCGCCATGCTCGCTGTCGACGGCGGTGGAGAGTTGCTCGTGGGCACCGCCGCGCTCGTCGAGGGCTCACGCACCCCTCGCCGCGCGACCGGCGCACTGAAGCGCCTGCTGGGCCTGCGCGCCCGCTCTCCGCTGCTGCGCTGGCTCGGACCTCAGCTTCCTTTCGCCGTGGCCACGGACTCGCGCGGTGATGCGGGCGTGGACCTCGGCGGACGCGTCGTCGCGCCCACGGTTTTCGCGGCGATGTTGCTGCGCGAGCTTCGCCATGCGGCCTCGACCTTCGTCGGTCGCAATGTGACGCGCGCGGTGATCTGCGCCCCCGCTCACTTCACCGAGCGCCAGCGCGCGGTCCTGCGCGAGGCGGCCGGCATCGTGGGACTCGACGTCCCTCGCGTCCTCACCAACGGGGCCGCCGCGGCGCTCGCCTACGGGCATGGCCGAGGGCTCGCTCGCAAGCGCGTGCTCGTCGTGGACCTCGGCGGCGGTGGGCTCGAGGTCTGCGTCGTCCAGGTCACCGGCGATGACCTGGAGGTCATCACCACGGGCGCGGACCCCACGCTCGGTGGACTGGACTTCGATGCCCGCATCGCCGAGGCGCTCGTCAGTGACCTCTCCGAGCAAGGTGTCCCCCGCCCCGAGCAGCTCCTCGACTGGGGCCCGCTGCGCGTCGCCGCCGAGACCACCAAGCTCGCCCTCACCGAGCGCGAGCAGACCGAGGTCTCCCTGCCCTCCGGCACCGTTCCGCCCCTCACGCGCGAGCGCGCAGAGGCACTGACCGCGGACCTCGCTCAGCGCGTGGTGTCCGTCACGCGCGAGGTCCTCGAGTCCAACGCGTTGTCGCCACAAGGCCTCGACGCGGTGGTGCTCGTGGGCGGCCAGTCGCGTGCGCCCTTGGTGCGGCGGCGTCTCGAGGAGAGCCTCGGCGTCCCTGTGCGCGAGGAGGCGGATCCGCGTGGCGCGGTCGCCCGAGGTGCCGCGCTGCTGGGCCAGGCGTTGCTGCTCGCCGAGGCAGGCCGTCCCGCGGCCACCATCTCGGAGGTGCTCTCCCTGCCCATCGGCGTGGCCGAGCAAGGCGGCACGCTGCGCCGAGTCCTGGAGCGCAACACCCGACTCCCCGCCACGAAGACGCTGGTGCTGCCCGTCCTCCCCGGCCCGCTGGAGCTCACCCTCTTCCAAGGGACGGCCACCACCGCCGCGGAGAACGAATACCTGGGCCGCTTGTCCCTCGTCGTCGAGCGCCCGGGAGACGCGGAGCTGCACTTCCACCTGTCCGCCGATGGCGCGCTCTCGATGGAAGCCACCCTGCCCCACGGCAAGCGCCAGCCCGTCGCCCTGTCCACCGAGGACCTGGACGACGCAGCCCGCGACGCCATCATCACTCGCTCGCCCCTCGCCACCGCTCCCGAGCCGCGCCCCGCCGGCCTCCTCTCCGGCCTGAAGAAGCTCTTCGGCCGGCGCTGAGTCCCACGGGCCGCGCCACCCAAGCGGTGCGCAACTCGGACCCAGAGGGAGCAAGACGCCCACCGCTCGCCGGGCCGCGCGTGCGGCATGGCACCCAGGTGCCCATCCTTTCGCCAGCCAACAGAAGCCCGGGAGGACGGCGCATGGAATGGCAGGCAGTGGCGAGACGCTTCCTGGTCGCGGGCACCTGCGCCATGGCGAGCCCCGCGCTCGCGGCGGACGCCACGCAGGTGGCGAAGGCCTTCGACTTCCACGCGCGCCACGTCGAGGTCGGCTTCGACGTGCGCATGGGCATTGGCGCCTTCACGGGTGACTTGGGGACGCGCACGGACGTGGGCCCCACCTTCGGCATCAACGCCTTGGCCCAGCCCTGGTCGCTCGTCGGAGTGGAGCTGGGCTACGAGGGCCAGCGCCTGCCCATCGATGACCTGCGCGTGCCCGCGGACGCCTCGCTCTGGCGCCACAACGGAACGCTGCTCGGCAAGTTCGGCCCGCTGCTCAAGCGCAACTGGCGGCCCTTCATCGGAGCGGGCTTCGGCCTGAGCTACCTCAACCCCTCGGATGACACGCGAGGCGTCTACTCGACGGACGTGCAGACAGAGTTCCCAGTCGCCGCGGGCGTGGACTACCGGGTCGGCCACATCTTCGCGGGCGTGCGCGCCACCTACCGCTTCGTCGGGGGCGAGGGCCTCACCCTCATCCCCGGCACCCAGAACGAGTCTCGCGGTGGGCTCTTCAACGGCAACCTCGCGGTGGGCGGCCACTTCTGACAGCGGCCGCCACTCCGAGCGGCGCTACAGCACGAAGCGCGACAGCAACGACTCCGGCCGCGGGTCCTGCGTCCACGCATCCAGCACCGCACGCGCGGGAGAGCGGCCCGACGCGGCCACCTCCTCCAGCGGCGCGAGCAACGGAGCGTCCGCGGGGTCCAACCGCTCCAGGCCGCGCTTCGCGATGGCCACCATCTCCCCGGCCAGCGTGCTCAGCGACTGCGTCCCCAGCTTGCCCTCGAGCCCCTCGCGGCGCGCGGTGTCGTGGAACGCCAGGTGCTGCGCGAAGGTGAGCTTCGGCAGGAGGCGCTCGGCCTCATCCAGCGCGGTGGCGTCGTACAGGATGCCGCGCCACAACGCGCCCAAAGCGCCCGTCATCGCCGCGCTGGCGCAGTCCGCGCCGCGCACCTCCAGCACCTTCTTCAACCGCACCTCGGGGAAGAGCGTGGACAGGTGGTCCGTCCAGTCGCCCAGGTCCGGCGGCTGCCCCTCGTAGCCCTCCTTCAAGAGCTGACGGAAGGTGAGCTTGGGGTAGAGGTACTGCCCGTTGCGGCGCAGGAAGAGCAGCGGCGCATCGATGGCCCAGTCGACATAGGCCTTGTACGAGAACGAGCCATCGAACCACGACGGCAGGTAGCCACAGCGCGTGGGGTCCACCTCTTCCCAAACGCGACTGCGGAACGACATGTACCCCGAGGGCTTGCCCTCCAGGAGCGGGCTGTTCGCGTAGAGCCCGACCAGCAACGGCGCCAGCCGCGCCACCGTCACGGTCTTGCGGACACAGTCCGCCTCGTCCGCCCAGTCCAGCGACACCTGTCCGGTGGACGTCATCAGCATCATGTTCAGCGCCAGCCGGCCGCGCTCCGGCAGCGTGCGCCGCATGACGAGGTAGCGCGTCTTGGGCATCCACGGCATCTCCGCCGTCGTGCCCGTGGGGCGATAGCCCAGCGCCACCAGGCGCAGGCCCAGCGACTGGGCCGCGGCCTTGGCCTCGGCGAGGTGGCCCAGGTTCTCCGCGTGCGCCTCGCGGGCCGTGCGGAAGGGACTGCCGGAGAGCTCCAGCTGCCCGCCCGGCTCCAGCGAGATGGCGGCCATGCCGCGCTGCAACGCAATGACAGGAGACTCCGGCGTCTCGCGGAACGGCTGGTACCCCGCCGGTTCCATCCGACCGAGCAGGGCGCCAATCCCCGAGGAGCCCTCATAGGGCACGGGCTGGGCCGACGCTGCGGGGTAGACGAACTTCTCGTGCTCCAGGCCCAGCCGATGCTCGGACCGGGGCTTTTCCGCACTCCGGAAGCCGTCCACGAGCATGTCGACGGAGGTGATGGGCTCGGAGGTCGCGCGCTTGAGGTCGAGGGACATGTGGGCGCCCTATATAACGGGGGGACTGGCCCTCGCCCTCAATTGAGCATTCTCGCGACATGAGCCCCCCTTCCTCCGTTGTCCCCGCCATTGCCCCCCAGGCCCGCCTGTCGGATTTCTTCCAGGGGCTGGGGCTTCTCGGACGCGCCTTCCGGCTCGCGTTCAGCTCCCGGCGACTCTTCCTCCTGTCCGCCACCTGCGCCGTCATCACGGCCGTCGCGCTGGTGGGGACGGCCATCGTCCTCTTCCGCTACGCCCCCGGGCTCCTGGAGTCACTCTGGACCAAGCCCGAGTCCTGGTACGGCCGCGTAGGCTGGTACCTCGTGCTGGGGTTGACGGCCCTCGTCGCCTGGGTGGTGGGCGCCAACGTGGTGCCACCGCTGCTGCTCGCCCCCCTCCAGGACCCGCTGTCGGAGGCCACCGAGGCCGAGTGCGGCGACGAGGCCGCCCCGCCCTTCACCCTGGCGGGCTTCGTCCGAGGCACCGTCACCGGGGTGCTCCATACCCTGGCGCGGGTCGCCTTCCTGATGCTGGGGCTGCTCGTCCTGTTGCCCCTCCACCTGTTGCCGGGCGCGGGCAGCATCGCGTTCACGGTGCTCGCCAGCCTGTGGACCATGCTGTGGATGGCTGGCGAACACCTGGCCGCGCCCATGACGCGCCACCTCTACCCCTTCGCCCAGGTGCGCCGCATGCTGCGCGAGCGAGCGGCCCTGTGCCTGGGCTTCGGAGCGGGCGTCTACGTCCTGCTCTGGGTGCCCATCCTCAACACCTTCTTCCTGCCGGTGGCCATCATCGGCGGGACGCTCCTGTACCGGGGCCTGCGCGCGGCTGGCGCGCTGCCTCCGCCCCCCGATGCGGGCCCGGCACACTCGCTCCCCATGAAATAAAGGGGCGCTCCACGTGTCTGGGCACAGCGGGCGGGAACGCATTGCCCGCCGAAGACGTTCTCGATCCTCGGCAGCGGGCGATGCCTTGAAGCACCGGGAACCCGTGATTAGGCTTGGCCGGCTGCCCCCAGTGCCTGCTTTTCGCCGTCAACCTTTCGGATTCACAAGGCTTTCTCGCATCAACCCGGGGCGCCGAAAACCGCTCCAGCTTGGATGAATCAAATGCCGCGCATTTTCCGCCGGATCATCGCCGTCGCCGTGCTCCTTGGCGCCTGGGCCTTCGCGGGCAGCGACCGCGCGCCCTTGCCGCTCACCCTGGGAGCTGCCGAGGCGGGGCAAGGCTCCTGGGACGGGGCACTGCCTTCCCAGGGCAAGGGTGAGAAGGCCCCGCACGACCTCAACAGCCTCCGCGTGCTCACGAAGGTCATCCTGTACGTCAAGGAGAACTACGTCGACCCCAAGCGGGTGAAGCCCAAGGAGATGATGATCTCCTCGCTGGAGTACGTGGAGAAGAGCGTCCCGGACGTGCTGGTGGATGGCAACGCCGACGCCGGCAAGCTCACCGTCAACGTCAACGGCAAGACGCGCGAGTTCGACATCTCCCACGTGGACTCCCTGTGGAAGATGTCCTTCGCGCTGAAGGACGTCTTCGACTTCCTGTCCAAGAACATGCGTCCCATCGAGGACACGCGGGACATCGAATACGCGGCCGTCAACGGCATGCTGTCCACGTTGGATCCGCACTCGGTGCTGCTGCGCCCGGAGCTGTACCGGGAGATGAAGCTGTCCACCAAGGGTGAGTTCGGCGGCCTGGGCTTCGTCATCCAGATGAAGGAGGGCAACCTCACCGTGGTGAAGGTGCTGCCCAAGACGCCCGCGGCGCGCGCCGGCATCCAGAAGGACGACCGCATCAAGAAGATTGGCGAGGAGTCCACCGTCAACATGGACCTCAACGAGGCCGTGTCCAAGCTGCGCGGTCCGGTGGACAGCAAGATCACCATCACCGTGGAGCGCGAGGGCTGGGACAAGCCGCGCGTCATGACGCTGGCGCGCGCGATGATCTCCATCGAGAGCGTGCAGCACAAGCTCCTGGCCGGTGGCGTGGGCTACGTGCGGCTGAAGAACTTCCAGGGCAACACCACGCGCGACCTCGAGGCGGCGCTGACGGACATGCGGCGGGTGGCCGAGGCCAAGGGCGGCTTCAAGGGCCTGGTGCTCGACCTGCGCGGCAACCCCGGCGGCCTCCTGGAGCAGGCCATCCTGGTGTCGGACACGTTCGTGTCCAACGGCACCATCGTCGCGACGGTGGGCCTGTCGGACAAGCTGCGCGAGGAGAAGCGCGCGCACCCCACCGAGGGCGAGGAGAACTACCCCATCGCGGTGCTGGTGAACGCGGGCAGCGCCTCGGCGTCTGAAATCGTCGCGGGCGCGATGAAGAACCTCAACCGCGCGGTCATCATCGGGCGGCAGACGTTCGGCAAGGGCAGCGTGCAGGTGCTGTACGACTTCCCGGATGACAGCGCGCTCAAGCTGACCATCGCCAAGTACCTGACGCCCGGCGACGTCTCCATCCAGGAGGTGGGCATCGTCCCGGACATCCAGCTCGTTCCCACGCGCGTCACCGCGGAGCGCCTGGACGTGTTCGCGCCGCGCAAGAGCATGGGCGAGGCGGACCTGGATCAGCACTTCAGCAACCCGGACTCCACCACCGCGGCCAAGAAGCGCGAGGACGTGCTGGACCGCGAGAAGCCGTGGGAGAGCATCAAGTACCTGAAGATCGACGAGAAGGCGCAGCAGGCCGCCATCGCCAAGAAGGAAGAGGCGGCGAAGAAGGCCGAGCCCAAGGTGGCCGCGAAGGACGCCAAGGACGCGAAGGACAAGCGCACCCACGGCGAGCATGATCCGCTGCTGGACGTGGACGTGGCCGGCCAGGGCGAGGACCTGGATGACCAGCTCGACGCGGAGTCCCAGGAGGAGATCAAGGAGGACTTCGAGGTCCAGTTCGCGCGGGACTTCGTGCTCCGCGTGCCGGCGAACACCCGCCCGCAGCAGCTCGCGCAGGGCAAGGCGTTCATCGAGCAGCGTCGGCAGGAAGAGGAGCAGCGCATCAATGGCGCCATCGGCGCGCTCGGGGTGGATTGGAGCGCGGGCCCCACGCCCAAGAACGTGAAGCTCGACGCGAGCTTCTCGCCGGGCGCGGACCAGAAGGTGCTGGCCGGCGAGATGCTGGAGATGGTGCTGACGGCCGAGAACAAGGGCACCGAGCCGCTCAAGCGCGTGCGCGCGTGGACGGACAGCGACAACGCCATCCTGGACCGCCGCGAGTTCGTCTTCGGCGCGCTCAACCCGGGCGAGAAGAAGTCCTGGAAGGTGCAGGTGCGTCTGCCCAAGGACCTCACCAGCCGCCGCGACGAGGTGAAGGTGAAGTTCGTGGACGACAACGGCCCGCTGCCCGAGACGCTCGTGTCCGAGCTGAGCTTCCTGGAGCTGCCCCGCCCGTCGTTCGCCTTCAACTGGCAGGTGGTGGACGACTGCGCCGAGTGCAACGGCGACGGCGTGGTCCAGCGCGGCGAGGACGTCTCGGTGATTCTGGACGTCACCAACACGGGCACGGGCCCGGCGCTGGACTCGTTCGCTCAAATCAAGAATGGCGGCGACGCGAACATCTTCATCGAGAAGGGTCGCTTCAAGCTGGGCGAGCTGAAGTCCGGCGAGACGAAGACGGCGCGCTTCCAGCTCGAGGTGAAGAAGGGCTTCAAGGGCGACACCTTCCCGCTGAAGCTGGCCATCCTCGACGAGCCGCTGGAGGAGTTCGTGCTGGAGAAGCTCCAGTTGCCGGTGAAGGACGCGCCCGTCGCCACGCTGGAGGCCAAGAAGGGCCTGGTGCGAGTGGCGGACAAGGCGGAGATCCTCGGCGCGCCCACGTCGGACGCGCGTCCGGTGGCCCGGCTGCCCCAGGGCACCGTGCTGACCTCCACGGCGGTGACGAAGGGCTACTACAAGGTCGAGCTGGACAAGGACCGGGTGGGCTTCGTGCGCACGCAGGATGCCCGCGAGGTGAAGACGGGCCGCGCCACGCCGCCCAAGAGCATCGCCTGGGCCACCACGCACCAGCCGCCGGAGATCAAGCTGGACGCGGACCCGTCGCACGGGGGGCTCGTCACGAATGGTGACAAGTTCACGCTTTCTGGCGCGGTGAAGGATCCGAACGGCCTGCTCGACGTGTACGTCCTGGTGAACGACCAGAAGGTCTACTTCAAGGCGGTGGACCCCAAGGGCGGCGAGCCCAACACGCTGAAGTTCTCCACGGACTTCCAGCTCAAGGAGGGCAACAACAACGTGCTGGTGGTGGCTCGGGAGAGCACGGAGTTCGCCAGCCGCCGCACGCTCGTCATCCGCCGCCGGCAGGCGGAGGTGGCGCAGAAGGTGAGTGCGCCGACCCCGGCCACCGCCACGCCGGTGAAGCCGCAGTAGCCCGCGGGACACCGCGGTCCGCCTGACTCGGGCGGCCTTGCTCCAGCTTCCCCACCGGGGTGCTGGAGGGAGGCCGCCCGTTTTGTTGACGCTCCAGGTGGGCCGGGTCTAGCGTCCGGCGCGGTGGGCGCCTCCGGGCCGCGCGCGCCCGGGAGGCGGTGACCCCAGATGCGGACGTTCAGTCGGTGGATTGCGCTCGCGACGGTGTTGTCGGGAATGACCGCGTACGCGGATGACAACGACCTGCACATCTCGCAGTTCGGCAACCCGCGCACGGGAGAGGGCGTCGTCAACGGGAGCGCGACCGCCAACGCGGACTTCCGCGCGTTCGCCCGCACCTTCGCGGCGGTGATGACGTCCACCAACCTGATGCCTCCGCAGACGACGGGGCACTCGGGCTACGCGCTCAACATGGAGCTGTCCGTGGTGTCGCTGCCGGACTCGGTCCGCATCCCCACGGAGAAGGCGCAGCCGGGCACGGTGCTGGTGCCCTCGCTCCACGTGCGCAAGGGCCTGCCCTTCTCACTGGAGCTGGGCGGGCGCGTGGGCTGGGTGGAGAAGAGCCGGATGGTGACGGCCACGGGCGAGGTGAAGTGGGCCGTCAACGAGGGCTTCACCTACCTGCCCGACGTCGGCGTGCGCGGGCACGTGACGAAGCTCTTCGGCGCGCATGACCTGGACCTGACCACGCTCGGCGTGGACATTGGCATCGGCAAGCAGTTCCCCATCGGCGGCATGGTGACGCTGACGCCCTACGGCGGCCTGGACTTCGTGATGGTGGGCGCCACCTCGCGCACGCTCCAGTTCGACACGGGCCAGACGATGGATGACTCGCTCGCGGACAACTCGCGCGCCGCGCTGGTGAACGCCGCCGCGTACCAGAAGGTCTCTTTCGGCGACAACATGAACCAGCGCCTCTACGGCGGCGCGCGCTTCATCGGCGGCGCGCTCCAACTGGGCGTGGAGCTGTCGCTCACGCGCACGGGCAGCGTGGACATGCCCACGGCCGCGGACCCGTCCGTGACGGAGAGCCGGGGCCTCCCCGCGGTCTTCTCCGTCAACACCACGCTGGGCCTGGACTTCTAGGCGCCGCGCAGCGCCGTACGCATCACTCCCGGGCGGTTGGTGATGAGGTAGGAGATGCCCAGCGCGTCCAGCTCCTGGGCGCGCTCGGGCGAGTCCACTGTCCACGCCGCCACGCGCAGCCCCGCCGCGTGCCACGCCGCCACGCGCTCCCGTGTGCAGGCCTCGTGGTACGGGTGCACCGAGTGCGAGGACACCAGCGGGCTCAACACATGGGCCTGCGGTGTCCACGACTTGTCCGGGTCGATGAGGAAGCCTCGCCGCAAGGAGGCATCCGCCGCCGCGAGCCGGAAGAGGCACAGCGGGTTGAAGCTGGAGACCACCACGCGCTCGGCCATGTCCCGCGCGCGCACCAGCTCCGCGACGCGACGCGCGAGCCCGCCATCCTCGAAGCGGTCGCACTTCAGCTCGATGTTGACCAGGAAGTGGCCGGGCAGCGCGTCCAGCACCTCCTCCAGCAGCGGGATGCGCGCCGGCGCGAAGCCCAGCGAGGAGCCCACGTCCGCGCGCTGGAGCTTCCACCACGGCGTGTCGCGCACCTCCCAGGGCTGCCCCGCGAGCCGCTCCAGCCGCTCGTCATGGCACACCACCACCTCGCCGGAGGCACACACCATCGCGTCCAACTCGACGCCATCCGCGCCCTGGCGCACGGCCTCCTCGAACGCCTCCAGGGTGTTCTCGGGGGCGTCAGCGCTGGCACCTCGGTGGGCGAGCAGGAGCATGGCGGGCAGTCTGCGCCGGAATCCCACGGGGCGGGCAGCCTCTTGTGAGGTGGCGCGTTGGCCGCTGGACGCGCGGCTTGCCTCCCCTCGCCCTTTGCTGCAGTGTGCCCCGCATCATGCTGGGCCTCGGCGAGCTCATCGTTCTCGGATTCATCCTGCTGGTCGTCTTCTCGGCGTCGAGGATGGGGCAGCTCGGCAACGCCGTGGGCAAGTTCGTCTACTCGTTCCGCAAGGCCTCGCGCGGTCAGGACCTGGTGGATGCCAAGCACCTGCCCGGCAGTCGCCGCGGCTCCACCGACGCCGAGTTCACCGAAGGCTCGAAGGACCGCCGCCCGTAGGTGCTAGCGCCCGAGCGGGACCTCGGTGAGCAACCGGGTCGCCTGCTCGCGCAGCGCCGAGTGCACGCTCGTGTCTCCGGCCAGCTCGCGCAGGTCCGCCGCGTTGAGCAGCGGGACGAGCTTGGCGCCGATATCCACCGGCAAGTAGGGATTGAAGACGAGCGCGCGCCGCACGGCGTGGCGGACGGACCAGCGCGGCGACCTCCAGATTTCCACCAGGGGCTCGGGGCGCGCGGGACGCCGCGCGGCGATGCGCACCACCAGCTCCTCGGTGAGGCGCGGGTTGATGAGCACGTTGCGCAGCACGGAGGGGTCGCTCACCGTGGCGAGTCGCGAGAGCACATCCGGGTCGCGCGTCAGGCGGGCTTGCTGCTTGAGGTGCCCGAGCGGCTGACTGAAGGCCAGCGCATCCGAGCGCGCCGCCGCATCCGCATCGAACTCGCGTCGAGCCGGGCCCTTCGCGAACAGGTCCGCCACCGACTCCAGGGACTGCACGTGCGCCAGGCGCTTGAGCGCGGCCACGTGCGGAATGTGCTCCGACTCCTCGGCGAGCGCGGCCATGAAGTCCGGCAGCACGCAGGTGGCCGGCTCCCAGCCCTCGCGCGAGAGCAGGAGCAGCTGGCCGATGAGTTCGTTGGCGTCGAGCGGATCCCTCCGAGCCAGCTCGCGCGCGGCGGCCTTGCGGCGCACTCCCGGGCCACCCGCGAGGGCGTGCAGGTTGCGCGCGGTGGTCCGAGCCTCGTCCAGCGTGGCCATGCCCTGCTACTCCGCCTTCGGGGCCGGCGGCGCGGCGGCCGGGGCTTCCTCGAGCGTCACCTCCAGCCGGAAGCTGGCGAGGTCCGCTGGGTACTCGTGGAACAGGACGAGGAAGGGCACGGCGCCGCCGGGTGACACCACCGTGGCGGCCGCGTCCAGTCGCTGGCGCAGCGCGGAGACGGACTCGGCGTTGGAGAGGCTGAACAACTCCTCGGGCGTGGGCAGCGCTCCGGCCAGTCCCTCCGTGGAGCGCACGCGCTGATCTCCGTCGTACAGCGCGGCACGCACGCGAACGCGCGAAGCGGCGGTCGCCGTGCTCCGCACCTCGCCGCGCACCAGGAAGAGCTGCTGACCCTCGCGCGTCTCGTACAGCCCATTGGACACGTCACGCGCCTGGAGGGGACGAGACGCCGCCGGCATGACGAGCGCGCGCAGGCGCTCGGGAGACAGGGCGGACAGGTCGACCCGGCCTTCGCTCAGGTAGACATGGCCCACCGCGCCCAAGCCCACCACGAGCACGGTTGCGACGGCGAGGTTGGCGACGAGCGCGGTCACCCTGCGCGCTCGGCTGGAGCCGCTGCGCTGGGGAATGCCCACGTCCTCGGGCCGCGCGGACGGCTTCGCCACGGACACGGCGGGCCCCGCGCTGGCCGGGACGTCCTGGAGGTCCACCACGTCGCGCCACACGCCCGTGGGCGCATCCGACGCGTCCAGCGCCGGCAGGTCTCCGAGCAGCGACACACCCGGTGGCTCGGCGGGAGGCGCGGCCGGGGGCTCGTGACCGAGCAGCGCCGCGCGGCCGGTGTCCGTCGGACCAAGTCCCTCCTCTCCCGAGGCACCGCCCGAGAAGTCGAACAGGTCGCCCAGGTTCTCCGTCGGCACGGTGTCCTGCACCGTCGACTCGGGCTCCTCCACGGGCGGAGGTGCCACCGGCGACGGCGCATCGAGGTCCAGCGAGGCGAAGGGGTCCTCTTCCTCGAAAGCAGCCGGCGCGGGCGCGCTGGCGGTCCGCATGGGCCCCAGGGGACTGGCCGCAGCGGGGGCGGAGGTGGGCGCGCTTGCGGCCCGAAGGAGTGACTCGGCCCGAGCGGGTGCAGGCGCGGCGGACGGCACAGGCGCCTTCGGCACGGCCGGTGCCACGGGCATCGCGCCAGCGGGAGCCACGGCGCGCGGAGGCGCAGCAGGGGTCGGCGCACGCGGAGGCGCCGCCACGGGAGGCGCAGGCGTCGCGCCCATCTCCTCCGCGCCCAGGTCGAAGTCACTGGTCAGCGGCGCGGTGGCCGGCGCGGTCATGAAGTCCGAGAACGGATCCTCGCCCGACATGCTCTCCGGGCCCGGCCGCGCTCCAGCCAGGGCTGGCGGATACACGCCGGCGGGCAGCGTCACCGTGCGCGTGGTCTCCTCGGAGCCATCGATGTCCACATCGATGTCCACGTCGTTCCAGGAGGAAGCCGCTGGCAACGGACGCGTGGCCTCGACGCCCGCGCCGTAGAACCCCGGGCGCGTGATTTCCACGCCCTTGGGGTCAGGCGCGACCCCGAAGTCCAGGAAGGGGTCGACCTGCCCGGATGGCTCCTGGGCAGCCACGAGGGCGCTCGGGTCCGCCGCGGGCTCACGCGCGACGCGAAACGTGTTCTGACACTTGGTGCAGCGGACCTTGACCCCCTTCTCGGTGACTTTCTCGTCGGGGATCTTGAACCGCGTCTGGCACCGCTCACACTTGACGATCATCAGCAGGCCCGGCAGGGGACATGAGTATAGGCATACCGGGCGAACACGGCGAGCACGGTTCGGGCGGCTTGCTCGCTCCCAACCCCTCTGGTACGAGATCCGCCCCTTCGAGACTCAGGCGTGGCACAGTCAAGACGCATCCAGCCGTCTGGGTCGGAGATAGACATGAGCGAGGCCGAGCAAGCAGGCGCTCCAAGCAAGGAGCCGAAGATCATCAAGCGGTACACGAATCGGAAGCTCTACGACACCGTGGAGAGCCGGTACGTCACGCTCGATGAAATCGCCGCGATGATCAAGGAAGGCACCGAAGTGCGGATTGTTGATAACCGCACGAAGGAAGACCTGACCTCCGTCACGCTCGCGCAGATCATCTTCGAGGAGGAGAAGAAGAAGAACCAGATGCCGTTGTCGGTGCTGCGGGAGATCATCCGCCACCCCGGCGAGTCCATCTCCGGCTTCATCCAGAAGGAAGTCACGCCGCGCGTGGCGTCCATCCGCGAGGAGGCCGAGTCCCGGCTGGACAAGCTGCTGCGCCGCGAAGACGGCCGCCGCCCGGACGAGGTTCCTCCCTCCGAGCCCCCGGCCGAGGACGCCGCTCCCCCGTCGGACGCCAGCGGCGCGGGCCTCAATCCCGCGGACCTGCTCAAGGCCAGCCAGCGCGCTTTCGAGGACTGGCAGCGCAAGATTGACGAGCGCGTGAAGCACGTGGTCGAGAACCTCACCGGCAACCTGCCGGCGCTCGGCCGCGACATGCAGTCGCTCACCCAGCGGCTGGAGGAGCTGGAGAAGAAGCTCGAGTCGCTGGAGAAGAAGGACCCGGGCGCGCCGTAGTCGCAGTCAGGCGCGCCGCGTTGCCCGCCCTCGCCTCGGGGCGGGCTCGCCGTGGATTTCCGCAGCGATGGCCGCCAGCATCCGCGCGCCGGGGCTCCGTGGCGCGTACTCCCAGATGGTCTTCCCATGACTCTGGGCCTCGTCCACCTTGACGCTGTAGCCGAGCGGCGTGGCCGCCAGCGCGTCCGGGAAGTACGCCTTGAGCCGCTCCAGGATGGCCGTAGCGAGCGCTGTCTTCCGGTAGAGCGTGGGCACCACCTTGGTGACGCGCAGCCCGGGACACCCCTCGGCCTCCCCCACCTGCCGCACCGTCTCCGCCACCTCCGCGCAGCCGTCGAGCGCCAGGTAGGTCAGCGCCACCGGCACCACCACCTCGGTGGAGGCGACCAGGATGTTGCGCGTGGTGAGGCCCAGTGAGGGCGGCGCATCGAACACGACCGTGTCGTAGCCCGCCGCCTCCGCGGCCTTCAGGCGCTCGGCCAACCGGTGCGCTCGGCGCGCGTCCGCCGCCACCGCCACGGGGAAGTCCGCCATCTCCTTGTAGGCCGGCACCACGTCCAGCCCCTCGACATGCGAGGGCTGAACGACCTCCTCGAAGCGCACCGCCGCGTCCGTCAGCAGGTGGAAGACGTTGCGAGGCAGCCGCCGCACGTCCAGGCCCAGCACCTTGCCCGCGTGGCCCTGGGTATCCAGGTCCACCAGCAGCACCTTCTGCCCTCGCTCCCGCGCGAGCCATGCCGCGGTGTTCACCGCGAGCGTCGTCTTGCAGGTGCCACCCTTCTCGTTGATGAAGGCGATGCGCCGCATGCCGACTACTTCTTCGACTTCGCCGCGACGAGCGCGTCCAGCTTGCCCTCGACGGACGCGAGCAGGCGCTCCAGGTCATCCACCTTCGCGCGCAGCTGCTCCAGGTCCGCCGTGGACGGCAGGTTCATGGCCGACAGCGCCGTGCGCAGCGTCTGGTCCATCGTCCCCTTCGCCGCCAGCGAGCGCGACACCAGCGTCTGCACCGCCGCGACGAACTTCTCGTTCGAGAGCAGTTGCTGCGCCAGCTTGCCAACGCGCTCCTCGCCCGTCTCGACGAGCTTCTTCATCACCGGGTTGTTCTTGAGCATGACCGTGCGTTTCGCCCGACGGCCCGCGCGGCCCTCGGGAAGTCGGGATTGAGACGCCGCACTCTGTGGGGCGCCAACGCGGCGTGTCAAGCCAAGTGACACTGAGCGTGGCGCGCGGCGGACGGTCGTTGACTCCCGAGGGGCCCATCCCTACGGTTCGCCGCTCGTTTTTTATGGCCGGACTGCTCGACAAACGACTGTGGATCGTCTCCGGCAAGGGAGGCGTGGGCAAGAGCACCATCGCCGCCGCGCTGGCGCTTCGCTCGGCCCGCGCGGGCCGCCGCACCCTGGTGTGCGAGGTGAACACGCAGGAGCGCATCAGCGGGCTCTTGGAGCGTCCTCCCGCGGGCCCTGACGTGAAGCGCTTGGAAGAGAACCTCTGGGCGGTGGACGTGCGTCCCCAGGAGGCCATGCGCGAGTACGGCATCATGGTCCTGCGCTTCGAGACCCTCTACAAGACGGTCTTCGAGAACCGGCTGGTGCGCTACTTCCTGCGCTTCGTCCCCTCGCTGCAGGAGCTGGTGCTGCTGGGGAAGATCATGTTCCACCTGCAGGAGAAGCTGCCGGATGGACGGTGGCGCTATGACACGGTGGTGCTGGACGCGCCGGCCACCGGCCACGCCATCTCGTTCCTGAGCGTGCCGCAGGTGCTGCTGCAGACCCTGCCGCCCGGCCCCATGACGCGCGAGGCGCTGAAGATGCGCGACCTGCTCGTGGACCCCGCGGTGACGGCGGCGGTGCTGGTGGCGCTACCCGAGGAGATGCCGGTGAACGAGGCGGTGGAGCTGCACGCCGCGCTGAAGGACAAGGTGCGCATCCGCACGCACGCGGCCGTGCTGAACCAGTCCTTTCCCGAGCGCTTCACGGACGGGGACCTGGAAGCCCTCGCGGGCCATCCAGAGTTGCAGCGCGTGGCCCAGGCGCATCATGACCGGGCGGCGCTGGCGGTGCTGGCGGGCACCAAGCTGGAGCGCAACCTGCACGCGCCCGTGTATCCGGTGCCTCGGCTCTTCGTTCCTCGCTTCGGGCGCGACGCGGTGGAGCAGGTGATGGGGCACCTGGAGCCCCTGGTGACGGGAGAGACGTGAGCACGACGGCACTCAGACCCGCGCTCGCGAGCAAGCGCGTCCTCATCTGCGTCGGCTCGGGAGGCGTGGGGAAGACCACGGTGGCGGCCACGCTCGCGCTGCGTGCGGCGGTGGAGGGGCGCTCCAGCCTGGTGTGCACCATCGACCCGGCGAAGCGACTGGCCAACTCCCTGGGGCTCAACGCGCTGGGCAACGCGGAGGCAGAGGTCCCCGCCTCGGTGCTGGAGCCCATGGGCGTGCGCCCCAAGGCCTCGCTGCACGCGATGATGCTCGACATGAAGGCCACGTGGGATGACCTCATCACCCGCGTGGCCCCGCCCGAGCAGCGCGAGCGCATCCTCGCCAATCGCTTCTACCAGTCCCTCTCCACGGCGCTGGCGGGCAGCCAGGAATACATCGCCATGGAGAAGGTCTGGGAGCTGCGCCGCCGCGACGACTACGAGCTCATCGTCCTGGACACGCCCCCCACGGCGCACGCCATGGACTTCCTCGACGCGCCCAACCGCGTGCTGGACTTCCTCGACAACGAGGCGGCGAAGTGGCTGCTCACGCCCGCGCTGAAGGCAGGCAAGGTGGGCCTGTCCCTCTTCAACCTGGGCGGCAGCTACGTGACACGCGCGCTGGCGAAGTTCACCGGCGCGGAGATGCTCCAGGAGCTGTCCAACTTCATGCTCGCCATGTCGAGCATGAATGAGGGCTTCCGCGAGCGGGCGCGCGGCGTGCGCGCGCTGCTGGAAGACGCGCGGACAGGCTTCGTGCTGGTGACAAGTCCGTCGCCGGAGCGGCTGGACGAGGCCATCCAGTTCCACGCCTTGATGAAGCAAAACCGCATGGACGTGTTGGCGCTGGTGGTCAACCGCGTCCACCCGCTGCCCGCCCCATCGCTCTGGGACGAAGCCGCCGCGCTGGCCCCCAGTCGCCGCACGAAGGTCGAGGAGACGCTGCGCGAGCTTAAGGTCCTCGCGGAGCAGGACCTGCAGGGCATTGCCCTGTTGAGGAAGGCCTGCCCCGGTACGCCCATCATCCAGGTACCCCGCTTCGGGCTGGACGTGCACGACCTCACCGCCCTGTGGAACACCGGTCGCTACCTGCTCGGCGACGACGTGCTCGCCTGAGCGCCCCTGCTCGCCCGCCCGCTGCACGCCGGGCGCACTTGTGCAGTCCCATGCATCCATCAGGCTTTCGGCCCCTGTCGGACGGGGAGGCGGGAGCGCGCGGCACGCATTAAGCTGCACGCACCCCACCGGGAGGCGGGAACCCGCGGCGTCCCGCTGCTGTCCGGAGGGGCGCCGGTCCATCGGCCCAGGAGGATGTCAGCGTGAACGGTTGTCAGAGGACACACGGGGCCCAGGGCGTCCGGCGTTGGGTATGGCTCGGCCTGCTGGGCCTGGGGCTCGCTGGCTGCCGCACCACGGGCACGGCAGTGAAGCCGGACGCGCCGCCTGTGACCAAGCAGGTCCTGGAGTTCGAGCCGGTGACGGTGACGGCGGACCTGGAGCTGGACCGCCTCAACGACGAGGAGCTCTTCGCGGGAGGCACCTCCGCCTTCGCCGCCAACGACTTCAAGCAGGCGGCGCGCTACTTCGGGCGGCTGGTGGACTTCCACCCCAACAGCCCGCATCGCCGGCAGGCGCTCTACAACGCGGGCCTGTCGCACCAGCGACTGAAGGAGTGGGAAGAAGCATGGCACCGCTTCTCCGAACTCGCGGATGCGGCCCACGGCCAGGATGACGCGCTGGACGCCGCCTTCCGCGTGGCCGAAACGCTCTATCACCTGGAGCGCTTCGACGAGGCCGCCACGATGCTGGCCACCATCGCCGCGCGTCAGGACCTGAGCATCAACCGCCGGGTGGAGGCCCAGGTCCAGCAGGGCATCTGCCAGCTTGAGGCCGGCAAGTCCGAGGACGCCGAGACCACGCTGCGCAAGTCCATCAGCACCTACGAGGCGCTGCAGGACAAGGCCGAGGTGGACGACTACTTCCCCGCCCAGGCCCACTTCTTCATCGGCGAGATTTATCGGCTGCACTACGAGGACGTGAAGCTGGACCCGGCCAAGGGCAGCGACGCGCTCGCGCACGACCTCAACTACAAGGCCGAGCTGCTGCTGTCCGCACAGGGCCACTACCTGCGCTCCATCCGCGTGGGCAACGGCTACTGGGCCACCGCCTCCGGCGCGCAGATTGGCGCGCTGTACGAGAACCTCTACGACAACATGGTGAACTCGCCGGCGCCCGCGGAGCTGAACGCCGAGGAGGCCCAGGTCTACCGCCAGGAGCTGCGCAAGAAGGTTCGCGTGCTCCTCACCAAGTCCATCAACATCTACGAGCGCACGCTGGAAGCCGCCGAGCGCATCGGCTCGCAGAGCGCGTTCGTCGACCGCACGCGCGAGAGCCTGGAGAAGGTCAAGAAGCTGCTCCTCGCGGACGCGGACGCGGAGGGCGAGCCGGTGCCCACGCCACCCAACCCATCGGCACCTCATTCCTGACGGCCCTGGCTGGGCACAGGAGGGGCTCCAGGCATAGCGTGACGGCACATGGAGCCTCTCTTCACTCCTGAGCAGCTCGCGGACATTCACGCGTACCACCTGCCCTATTACATCCGGGCCGCGGTGGATCCCTTTGTCAGCCTGGGCCTGCTCGCGTTGATGCTGGGTGTGCTCGTCCACCCGCTCTACCGAGGCGCCAGCGCCGCCGCGACGGGCCTGGAACACCGCTTCAGCACACTGCGCGAGACCCCTGTCCTGCGCGTCCTCTTCCACGCCATGGACCGGCTGTGGGGTGAGTCCGGTTGGGGCGCCGCCATCCTCTTCGCCCTCGGCGTGGACCTGTTCATCAAGGTGCTCTACCTGCCGGTGGACGTCTGGTTCTCCTACGTCCTGGAGCATCGCCACGGACTGTCCACGTACACGCCCGGCGCCTTCGCCTGGGACTTGTTGAAGGGCACGTTGCTGGGCGCCGCCGCAGTGGTGGCGCTCGTCATCGGGCTGTATGGACTGGCTCGCCGCGTGCGCCAGTGGTGGCTGGTGCTCGGCGTGCCGGTGGCGGTGCTGATGCTCGTCGCCTCGGCGTTGGATCCCTACCGAGCCCGGCTCTACTTCGACCAGGCGCCCCTCCCCACCGGAACGCTGCGCACGCGCATCACGGGATTGATGGCCCGCGCGGACATCGCCTTCGCGGACGTGGTGGTGGAGAAGACCTCGGTCGCCTCTCGCCGCGTGGGCGCGTACTTCGCGGGCCAGGGCCCCACGCGAACCATCGTCCTCAACGACGTCATCGTCCGCGAACTGAGCGAGGACGAGATTCTCGCGGCGGTGGCCCACGAAGCCGGCCACGTCAACGAGAGCCGCTGGCCCGGACGGATTGCCTCGTCGCTGGCCTTGCTCGCCCTCTTGTTCGCCATCGACCGACTGCTGCGGCTTGCTCATGCACGCGCCTGGTGGGGCGCCACGCGCTTCGCCGACATCCGCACCCTCCCCCTCATCTCCCTGCTCCTCTTCTTCGTCATCATCCTGTCCAGCCCCATCTCCGGCGCCTTCTCGCGTGAGCGCGAACGCGAGGCGGACCGCTATGGCCTGCGACTGACCGGCGATCCCCAATCCTTCCGGCGGATGCTGGTGAAGGCCGCGCGGGTCAACAAGATGGACCCCCAGCCCCCTCGCTGGGTCGTCCTCAAGGGGATGAGCCATCCCCCCATCGGCGAACGAATCGCGGACATCCCTGTGCCTTGAAAAAGCAGCCGGCGGGCGGGCTCCCCTGAACTCCCTCGACAACACGCCGCCCGAGCCCACCCACCAGCAGCCGCCACCGGCCTGCCCCCATTCAGACCGGTGGCACTCCCCCTCCTGTGGGCGCGCCCCCTGTCGCGCCCACCTCCCTCACGCCGACGACGGCGCGGCGTCCCCCCGCAACTTCTCCACCGCCACCAACGCGATGGCCTTCACCAGCGCCCGCGCGCGACGCCCCGCCGCCGTCTCTCCGTGAGGATCCACCTCGACCGCGTTGGCGAGGTCCGTGAAGCCCTGACGCTCGCCCTTGCGCAGGTACAGCTCGCCGCGATTGGCCAGCGCCACCGGGTTCGCCGCGTCCCGCGCCAGCGCGGCGCTGTACTCGGCCACGGCCTCATCGAGGCGCCCGAGCTTCTGGTACACCGTGCCCAGCGCGGCCCGCGCGGCCGAGTCGCGAGGGTTCCCCTCCACGAGCCCTTCGAACAGGATGCGCGCCTCGTCCAGGCGCCCCGCCGCGGCCAGCTCGCACCCCACCTGCGCGATGGCCTTCGCCTCCTCGAACGTCATCCCCTCCACCTCGGCCCACGTCGACTCGCCCCGCGCGAACGCCTTGAGCTTGCGCGCCGTGCCCACGTCCATCCGCGGCTGCATGCCGTCCCCGTGCTTGATGATGCGTCTCATGGCGAGCCTCAGGCGCTGCGCAGGTTGGAGATCGCCGTCTTCGCCATCTCGTTGAACTTGGACGACATGTTGCTCATCAGGTCGAACATCGCCTTGCGCTTCTCCATCAGCTTCTGCAGGCGCAGCTCCAACTCCTGCATGCTGGTGTCGAGCTTCGCGGCGCGCTCCTTGTCCTTCTGACCGGTGCCGAGCTTCGCCCGCTCGTCCCGCGCGCTCGCCATGTCGTTCATCACCGACAACAGCTCGCCGTCCGTGTCCTCGGTGATGACCATGAGGATGGCTTGGATCTTCTCCTCGATGCTCATGTTCGGGTTGTCGAGGATGTCCCGCACCTTCGAGCTGCTACCACCCGCGGCCTTGCCACTTCCCGTGGAGGAGCTCGTAGAGGGTTCGGGTTCCGGCACCGCCGCGACCGACTGGAGCGCCGCCGTCAGGTCCTTGCGGCTCGCCGTGCCATCTGGCCCGCCGATGCCAGCCGCCATCTCCAGCCGGTTGAAGTACGCCGAGTGGTCCACGAAGAACTGCGCGCAGCGCTTGAGCGTGGGGGATGCGGCCTTGTCCTCGAGGATGGCGTGGAAGTTGGCCATCGTGAGCTTGTCGTCCTTGCGCCCCACCGCCGTGTCGAAGGTGTCCCAGTTCCCCGACAGCACCTTCAGGGCATCGCGATAGCCCTCGAAGTCGGGGTCCATGGCGCCGTCCTTCGACGAGCCCGTACCTGCTCCCGTCCCTCCCGAGGACGACGTTCCTCCCGCCGAGGACGACCCTCCGCCCGGCTTGGGCGAACAGCCCGTGCCCGAGGTGCCTCCCGGCGTGGACGGAGTTGCGTCGACGTCCTTGGGCGGAGGCTCGGATGGCGGACACGGGCGCGAGGCGCCCGGCTTCTCCGGACGGCCGTACTTCGCGAAGTCGGCGGAGAGCATCGCGAGCGCGCCGCGCACGTTGAGCAACGTGATGCGGTCGTCATCGCGCATCGAGGTGAGCACCGCCCACGGATTCGCGGAGGGCCCCGGCGTCGTCTCCAATTGCTCGAAGCGGGCCGAGTCCGACACCAGCACGCGCGCGGCGTCTCGCAACGCGGGGGACACGTCGCGGTCCGCGGCGACGCGCTGGAGGTCCGCCTTGGACAGCGAGCCGTCCTTCTTCCCATCCAGCAGGTCCAGGTAGCTGAAGTTCGCTTCGACCGTCTTGAGCGCCACTTCGTGGTCGAGCAGCTTCGGGTCCAGCGGACTGCCTGAAGTCGTGGAGGGCGGGGACGGGCGGGCATAGCCGTCACAGGCGCGGGACGTGTCCTGCTGGGCTCGGTACTCCGTCTTCGCGGGAGGATGCTTGGACAGCTCCTCGGCCACCCCGATGGCGCCGCTGGCCGCCATCATCACGTTGCCTGTCATCACGCCCCCCACCGTCTTCACGGCGTTCGTGACGACAGGTGGCAGGCCCAGGGCGTTGCCGGCGAGGTCCACCACGCTGCTCATGGGACCGCCCAGCAGGTTCGCCACACCTTTCAAAACATCGAGCATGGAAACTCCCGCGCGGCGGGTTCGAGTGGTTGCCGCTGGACGCCGCGCTCCGTCTGTCGGACGGGCCGTGAGGGTTGCAGCACGGGTGCCGAGCACCGCGCCGGGAGCCCCTCCAGCGAAATCCGCCAGTTAGGTCGGCGACCAACCAGGACGCGTCCCCGACCGCGGACGGAGCGGTCCGCTGAGGGAGATTGCGGTTAGAGTCCCGCGCCCATGCGCACCTTCGGCCTGGACTACGGAACCAAGACCATCGGCGTGGCCGTCTCGGACGGCCTGGGCCTGACCGCGCAGACCGTCACCACGGTGCGGCGCACCTCGCTCAAGGCGGACCTCGCCGCGCTCGCCCGACTGGCCCAGGAGCATGAGGTGAGCCGCATGGTCATCGGGCTGCCGCTCAACATGGACGGCTCCGAGGGCCCTCGCGCGGAGGCCTCGCGCAAGTTCGCGGACGTGGTGTCGCAGGCCCTGTCCATCCCCGTGGAGCTCTGGGACGAGCGCCTGTCCACCGTGGCCGCCACGCGCACCCTGCTGGAGGCGGACGTCTCGCGCGCCCGCCGCAAGGAAGTCATCGACCAGCTCGCGGCGCAGTTCATCCTTCAGGGTTGGCTCGATGCCCACCGGCCGCCCGAGACCCATCTCCACGCCGATGACTACGACCCGGAGCCGTAAGTGAAGAAAGTCCTCCTCGCCCTCCTCGTCCTCGCGCTGCTCGCGGGCGCCGCCGCGGGCGGCTGGTACCAGTTGCGCGAGCAGCGCATCACCGAGTTCGCCGCCACCGCGGTCACCCTCGCCACGCCCGTCACCGTGGACATCCCCTCGGGCACCGGTCCGCGCGCACTCGCCCGGCTGTTGACCGACCAGCACGTGACGACCGACGCGGAGCTGCTCTACCTCTACATCCGCCGCGAGAACCTGGGCCCCAAGCTCAAGGCCGGCGAGTACGAGTTCAGCGGCGACCTCACGCCCACGCAGGCCCTGGAGAAGATCCTCTCCGGCCAGGTGAAGGTGTACCGCTTCACCGTCCCCGAGGGTCTGCGCGCCGAGGAGATCCTCCCCATCGTCGCGGCGTCCGAGCTGAAGCTCGACCTCAAGAAGCTGGAGACGCTCGCGGCGAGCCCCGCGTTCCTGCGCAAGGCGGGCGTCCCGACGCAAAGCATCGAGGGATTCCTCTTCCCGGACACGTACACGTTCACGCGCAACGCCACCGAGGAGTCCGTGCTGACCAAGATGGTCGCGCGCGCGCTCGAGGAGTACAAGCACGCGGACGCGGACCGGAAGAACGGCGTGAAGCTGGACCTGCTCCAGACCTTCACCCTGGCCTCCATCGTGGAGAAGGAGACCGGCGCGCCGCAGGAGCGCCCGCGCATCTCCTGCGTGTTCCACAACCGCCTCAAGAAGGGCATGCGGTTGGAGACCGACCCCACGGTCATCTACGCCATGCGGCTCTTGCGCGGCGTGTACAACAAGAACATCACGCGCAAGGACCTGGAGACGCTCCACCCGTACAACACCTACAAGGTGGCGGGCCTGCCGCCGGGCCCCATCGCGAGCCCCGGCACCGCCGCGCTCCAGGCCGCGCTGCATCCCATCGATTGCGAGGACCTCTTCTTCGTCTCACGCAACGACGGCACGCACCTGTTCTGCCCCACCTACGAGTGCCACGAGGCCAACGTGCGCAAGTGGCAGGTGGAGTTCTTCCGCAAGTCCCAGAAGCAGGGCGCGAACACCGCGCATCCGTGACCCCGGGCGGACCCGCGTGTCCGCCGATGAGATGAGGAGTGGCGGACACACGTGTCCGCCTGCGCACACGGAGGCTACGGCCGGCGGCGGTACACGTGGAGGGGCGCGGAGAAGCCGTCCTGCTCCTCATACGTGACGCCGTCGAGCACCAGCGTGCGGCCCTCCAACCGGACTCCGGCGTCCTTCACCAGGGCGCCCTGGTCGAAGCGCACCAGCACCTGCGGCTGCGTCTCCTTCAGGCGCTGGCGGAAGGTGTCCCAGC
The DNA here is from genome assembly GCA_016458225.1 of Myxococcaceae bacterium JPH2. Lineage (NCBI taxonomy): Bacteria > Pseudomonadati > Myxococcota > Myxococcia > Myxococcales > Myxococcaceae > Myxococcaceae bacterium JPH2. The sequence goes on from JAEMGR010000001.1 coordinate 335,953, forward strand.
GAACGCGGGCCATCCGCATCTCGGGCAGGCCCGAGAAGAAGGCGAGCTGGAGGTCCATGTAGCCAGGGTCATCGTCGATGGCCGCCGCGCCACCCTTCGCCGCCACCTCGTCCTTGAGGAAGCGCGCCACCTGCATCACCGCCACCGGGTTGGTGGACGTGGGGCTCACCGGCCGCAGCGAGTCTCGCAGGCCCCCTTCCGCGCGAAACGTGAACAGGCCCAGCGCCACGGGCAACGCCACCGCGAGCACGCCGCTCAGCCACAACACGCCCTGCCGCACCCACGCCGCGCGGCCCGCCACCACCGCGCTGAAGCCCAGCGCCACGAAGACGGGCAGCACCACCAGCTGCGTCACCGTGAAGCGCGCCAGCGGAACGAAGTTGAGCAGCACCGCCGCGCGGAAGGTGAAGTACGCGGCCGGCACCACCGCCGCCACCACCAGCCAGCGCGTCTCCGGGCGCTCGCGCCAGGCCTTCACCATGCCCACGATGCCCAGCAGCGCCACGCCGGGCGTCAGCGTGAAGAGCGCCACCCCGGGCCAGAACCCCACCTGCTGCAGGCGCCACCCAATGGAGCCGCCGCCCGAGTCCGCCACCCACTGCTTGTGGAAGTTCTCCACCGCCTTGATGGGGAAGAACGGATCGCCGTGCGCCATCTCGTTGCCCTGCATCCACAGCAGCGGGAACGGCAGACACACCAACCCGAAGCCCACCGCGCGCGTCAGCGCCACCACCTTGTCCTCGCTGCTGAAGACGAGCGACACGGTGAGCAGCGGGATGTACATCCACGCGTCGTAGCGCGTCGCACAGGCGAAGTTGAGCAGCACCGCCGCCCAGAACAAGGGCGAGAAGCGGTTCTCGTCCACCGCCTCCGCGTAGAGCGCGAACACGCCGAGCATGAAGAAGAGCGACACGGCCTCGCTGCCCGCCGTGGTGGAGAACTGCAGGTGCATGCCCCATGCGGCGAACGCGAGCCCCGCCACCATGCCCGCGCGCCACCCGAACAACCGCCGCGTCAACGCGAACAGCGGCACCACGGACAGCACGCCGAACAGGAGGCTCACCGCGCGCCCCGCGACCTCCCGGTCCATCACCGACAGCGCCGCGCCCACCGCGTACACGTGCAGCGGCCCGAACTGATAGGCCCCGTCGCCGTAGGACTTGATGACGTGCGGAGACTGCAACCACCGCTCGGCCAGCTCCGTGCGGACCACCGCGTCGCCGTAGAAGTTCTCGTTGACGGCGAACACCACCAGCCGAGGCACGAGCGCGAAGAGCAACAACAGGCCCAGGAGCAGCCGGGTGCTCGGCTCGACGTCGGGCGCGGGCACCGCCGCGAGGCCGGGCGCGGTGGCGGGGGGAACGGTTGCGGAGCTGGGGGCAGTCGCCATGGAGCGCGGGAGGATACGCAGGAAGTACGCAAAACCAAGCCGCCGCCGCGCTCTTGTGAGCTGCTTGCTCATCTGCGAGTGAGCCAAGGCTCGCCCGCCCTGGGAGCACCCGTACACGCCCCTCGCACCATCCGTGGGCCGGACGCCACGAGCGAGCGGGCGAAGCCCACGCACCGAGGCAGCAGGGAGACACCCGGTGCGATTTCGGCTCCAATGCGCGGATGCCGCAGGTCGAGGTCGTCTCCCTGGAGAAGACATATCCGCCGCCACCGTTCTCGTGGGCGCGCGGACGTCGCGCGACGGCTCGACCCGCGCTGCGCGGACTCTCCTTCCACGTGGACGCGGGCGAAGTGGTCGCGCTCATCGGACCGAACGGCGCGGGCAAGTCCACCCTGCTGCGCATCCTCTGCGGCCTCCTCCTCCCAGACGGAGGACACGCGCGGGTGGCGGGGCTCGATGTCGTCGAGGGACGCCCCGAGGTGCGCCGTCACGTGGGCGCCGCCCTGAGCGATGACCGGGGCCTGTCCCCTCGGCTCACCCCGCGACAGAACCTGCGCTTCTTCGCCGCGCTCTACGACGTGCCCTCGCGCGACGTGGACCCGCGCATCGAGGAGCTGGCGCGGATGCTGGAAGCCCAGCCCCTGCTGGACCGGGAGGTGCGCACCCTGTCCTCCGGGGAGAAGGCCCGCGTGGTGCTCATGCGCGCGATGCTCCACCAGCCGCGCGTGCTGCTCCTCGACGAGGTGACTCGCTCGCTGGACCCAGGGGCCGCGCGGCGCGTGCGCACCCGGGTGCTCGGCGAGGCGGCGGCGCGCGGCACCGCCGTGCTCTTCGCCAGCCATGACCTGGAAGAAGTCCGAGCCGTCGCCGCGCGCGTGGTGCTGCTGGACCAGGGCCGCATCGCATCCCAGGGTCCCTACGCGGATGTCCACCCGGCCGCGCAAGCGCTGTTCGCGCTCGCCGAGGACTCCGCATGAGGCGGCTGCTCGCCTTCCTCCGGCGCGACCTCCAGGTCGCCACCGCCTATCGCCTCAACGCCTTGCTGCTCGCCACGGGTGGGCTGTTCACCCTCACGCTCTTCTATTTCCTCGCCCGCGCGGTGGGACAGCCCGCGGCCCTCCAAGGCCGGTACGGCGGGGACTATTACTCCTTCGCGCTCGTGGGGCTCGCCACCGCCACGCTGCTGCGCTCGCTTCAGCGAGGCTTTGGCGAGGCCGTGCGCGCCGCGCAGAACGATGGCTCGCTGGAACCCTTGCTCGCCGCGCCGCTCCCCACCGTCCAGGTCGTGACCTTGATGGCCGCGGGCCCCGTGGCGGCGAGTCTGGTGCGCGCGGGCATCTTGTTGTCCGCGGGGACGCTGCTGTTCGGCGCGCGTCTGTCGTTGAACCCGCTGGGGTTCGCCGTGACGCTCATCCTGAGCGTCGTGTCCTTTGGCGCGCTGGGCCTCTTGTCCGCCGCGTTCGTGCTCGTCTTCAAGCGCGGCGACCCCTTTGCCTATGCGCTGGACATGGCCAGCTATCTGTTCGCGGGTGTTCTCTACCCACCCGACGTCCTCCCTCCAACATTGCATGCGCTCGCACGCCTGCTCCCCGCCACACATGCCTTGCATGGGCTGCGAGCCGCCGCGCTGAAGGGTGCGGGAATCCCTGAGCTGCTCTCCACCTGGGGCGTTCTGCTCGCTTTCAGTGCCGTGTTGTGGCCATTGGCCGCATTCGCACTCGCCGCCGCGCGCCGACATGTGGAGCGGACGGGGACGCTGCCCCACAGTTGAGGGAAGCGAACGTCCACTAGTCACGTGGACAGCGTGGCGCGGGCGTTCACCAATCGCATCCTCGTGAGGGGGGACCTACCCCCTTGGACGAGGCTCCCTATAATCAGGCTGCCTTTTCACCCCGTGGTGGGGATGCGCTTGCCCCTCCACGAGCTGACGCGCGGTCCCACTCCGCGGCGGGGTCCCGAAGGGGCAACAGGGCTGGCGCTGTGCCTGGGACCTCGTTGGGGTGGGTGTGGAATGGCTATCCAGCCCTTCAGGTTCACCATTTTGGCCCCTGTCGGCGGCGACTTTTCGCACCCGCTGGGCGGCCCCGAGGGAGAGACATGAAGGACGCTGAGAAGGTTTCGTGGGTCTCCAGGATTGCCGCACTCCAGGACATCAAGACCTACGCGGAGCTCAACTGGGAGGGCTCGTTCGAGGACTACCTCGAAATCGTTCGCAAGAACCCCAAGGTCACCCGCACCGCCTTCCAGAGGATCTACGACATGATCCTCAGCCACGGGAAGTCGGAGTACATCGACAACAAGAAGAAGCTCATCCGCTACCACTTCTTCAGTGACGAGAAGTTCGGCGGCCGGGACGCCATCTTCGGGCTCGATGTGCCCTTGATGAAGCTCGTGAATGTCTTCAAGTCGGCGGCGCAGGGGTACGGCACCGAGAAGCGCGTCATCCTCCTTCATGGCCCCGTGGGCTCGTCCAAGTCCACCATCGCGCGCCTGCTCAAGAAGGGCATCGAGGAGTATTCCAAGACACCCGAGGGCGCGGCCTACACCTTCTCCTGGGTGACGGACAGGAAGCAGCCCGACGGCTCGGTCAGCAAGGAGAAGATGCGCTGCCCGATGAACGAGGAGCCGCTCAACCTGGTGCCCCGCGAGTGGCGCACCAAGGTGTTCGGCGAGCTGTCCTCCACCGAGGGCGGCTACACCATCCCCGATGGCTGCGAGCTGTGCCCCGCCTGCCGCTTCGTCTTCAAGGACTTGATGACGCAGTACGGGGGCGACTTCGGCAAGGTGATGAACCACGTGCGCGTCCACCGGCTCGTCTTCAGCGAGAAGGACCGCGTGGGCATCGGCACCTTCCAGCCCAAGGATGAAAAGAACCAGGACTCCACCGAGCTGACCGGCGACATCAACTACCGGAAGATCGCCGAGTACGGCTCGGACTCGGATCCGCGCGCCTTCAACTTCGATGGCGAGTTCAACATCGCCAACCGCGGCATCATCGAGTTCGTCGAGGTGCTCAAGCTGGACGTCGCGTTCCTCTACGACCTGCTCGGCGCGTCGCAGGAACACAAAATCAAGCCGAAGAAGTTCCCTCAGACGGACATCGACGAGGTCATCATCGGGCACACCAACGAGCCCGAGTACAAGAAGCTCGAGAACAACGAGTTCATGGAGGCCTTGCGCGACCGCACGGTGAAGATTGACATCCCGTACATCACCAAGCTCACCGAGGAGGTGAAGATCTACGAGAAGGACTTCAACTCCCGCGCCATCAAGGGCAAGCACATCGCGCCGCACACCCTGGAGATGGCGGCCATGTGGGCCGTGCTCACGCGCCTGGAGGAGCCCAAGAAGCACAACCTGTCGCTCCTGCAGAAGCTCAAGCTCTACAACGGCAAGACGCTCCCCAACTTCACCGAGGACAACATCAAGGAGTTGCGCAAGGAGAGCGTCCGCGAGGGCCTGGAAGGCATCAGCGCCCGCTACATCCAGGACAAGATTTCCAACGCGCTGGTGAGCGACAAGGGCGAGGGCTGCATCAATCCCTTCATGGTCCTCAACGAGTTGGAGGCCGGCCTCAAGACGCACTCGCTCATCAACAGCGAGGACGCCCGCAAGCGCATGAAGGAGCTGCTCACCACGGTGAAGCAGGAGTACGAGGACATCGTCAAGAACGAGGTCCAGCGCGCCATCAGCGCCGACGAGGACGCCATCGGCAAGCTGTGCGGCAACTACATCGACAACATCAAGGCCTATACCCAGAAGGAGAAGGTCAAGAACAAGTACACCGGCCTCTACGAGGAGCCCGATGAGCGCCTCATGCGCTCCATCGAGGAGAAGATAGACATCCCCGAGAGCCGCAAGGACGACTTCCGCCGCGAGATCATGAACTACATCGGCGCGCTGGCGGTGGAGGGAAAGACTTTCAACTACCGGACCAACGAGCGCCTGCACAAGGCGCTGGAGCTGAAGCTGTTCGAGGACCAGAAGGACAGCATCAAGCTCAAGAACCTTGTCTCCTCCGTGGTGGACAAGGAGACCCAGGAGAAGATCGACCTGGTGAAGGACCGGATGATGAAGAACTACGGGTACTGCGAGATCTGCTCCACGGACGTGCTGAACTTCGTGGCCAGCATCTTCGCCCGCGGCGACGCGAAGGAGTAACACCCACAGAAGGGGCGACCCGTCGTGACCTTGAAGATCCACCAGGACCACTCGCGCTTCAAACAGATCGTCCGCGGGAAGATCAAAGCCAACCTGCGCCGCTACGTGCAGAAGGGCGAGATGATCGGCAAGAAGGGCAAGGATGCCATCAGCATCCCCATCCCTTTCATCGACATTCCGCGCTTCAAGTATGGCCACAAGGAGCAAGGCGGCGTCGGACAGGGCGAGGGCGAGGTGGGCCAGCAGTTGGGCCCCGGGGCTGTCGAGCCCGGGGACGGACACCAGGCCGGCCAGGGCGAGGGAGACCACGCCCTGGAGGTGGACATCACCCTGGACGAGCTGGCGCAGATATTGGGCGAGGAGCTGCAGTTGCCCAACATCGAGCGGCGCCAGAACGAGCGGCTCATCACCCAGCGCATCCGCTACACGGGGGTCAACACCACCGGCCCGGAGTCCCTGCGGCACTTCAAGCGCACCTTCAAGCAGGCCCTGAAGCGGCAGATCGCCACCGGGACGTATGACCCGAAGATGCCGGTCATCATCCCCACGCGCGAGGACCGCCGCTATCGCAGCTACAAGCTGCAGGATCTGCCGGAGACGAACGCGGTCATCATCTACATGATGGACGTGTCCGGCTCGATGGGTGACGAGCAGAAGGAGATCGTCCGCATCGAGAGCTTCTGGCTGGATACGTGGCTGCGCCACCAATACAAGGGATTGGAGTCGCGCTACATCATCCACGACGCCGTGGCGCGCGAGGTGGACCGGGACACGTTCTTCCACACGCGCGAGTCCGGCGGGACGATGATCTCCAGCGCCTACAAGCTCTGCCGGGACATCATCCTGGCGGACTACCCGAAGAGCGCGTGGAACATCTACCCGTTCCACTTCAGCGACGGTGACAACTGGAGCGCGGATGACACGCGCCAGTGCATCGACATGCTCCGCAACGACGTGCTGCCCAACGTCAACCAGTTCGCCTACGGACAGGTGGAGTCACCCTATGGCAGCGGCCAGTTCATCAAGGACTTGCGCGAGGCGGTGGGAGACACCCCCAACGTCGCGCTGAGCGAGATCGCCGACAAGGACGCCATCTACGCCTCCATCAAGGACTTCCTCGGCAAGGGCCGCTGACGCGGTCCCACCGGGGCATGCCGGAGCACCCGCCGATGCCCAAGAGCCTCACACCCCGCCTCGCCCAGCTCCGGGATGAAATCCATGGCCACGCCAAGGAGTTCGGCCTGGATTTCTTCGACACCGTCTTCGAGATGGTGAGCTACGACGAGATGAACATGGTGGCCGCCTACGGCGGCTTCCCCACGCGCTATCCGCACTGGCGCTGGGGCATGGAGTACGAGCAGCTCGCCAAGGGCTACGAGTACGGCCTGAGCAAGATCTATGAACTCGTCATCAACAACGACCCTTGCTACGCGTACTTGATGGAGAGCAACCCGGAGGTGGACCAGAAGCTGGTGATGGCCCACGTCTACGGTCACTGCGACTTCTTCAAGAACAACTTCTCCTTCCGGCACACCAACCGCCGGATGATTGACGAGATGGCCAACCACGCCACGCGGGTGCGCCGCTGGGTGGACAAGCTGGGCGTGGAGAAGGTGGAGGACTTCATCGACCGGGCCCTCAGCCTGGAGAACCTCATTGACCAGCACTCGCCTCACATCCGCCGCAATCCGGACCCCAAGCGGGTGGAGGACGAGCGCAAGGCGAACGAGGGCGTGGAGGGCTTCAAGGTGGGCCGCGAGTACATGCGCGGCTACATCAACCCTTCCGAGTTCCTCGACTCACAGCGGCGCAAGGTGGAGGACGAGAAGCAGCGGGCGAAGCGCTTCCCGGAGCGCCCCCAGCGCGATGTGCTGATGTTCCTGTTGGAGCACGCGCCGCTGGAGCCGTGGGAGGCGGACATCCTCGCCATCCTGCGCGACGAGGCCTATTACTTCGCGCCCCAAGGCCAGACGAAGATCATGAACGAGGGGTGGGCCAGCTACTGGCACTCCACCATCATGACCCGGCGGGCCCTGCGCGACGATGAAATCATCGACTACGCGGACCACCACTCGGGCACCATGGGCACGCGCCCCGGCGCCATCAATCCCTACAAGCTGGGCATCGAGCTGTGGCGGGACATCGAGGACCGGTGGAACAAGGGCAAGTTCGGCAAGGAGTGGGACGAGTGCGATGACCTGCGCGCGCGCCACGCGTGGGACAAGAAGCTGGGCGCCGGCCGCGAGAAGATTTTCGAGGTCCGCAAGCACTACAACGACATCACCTTCATCGACACGTTCCTCACGCCCGAGTTCGCGCTGGAGCAGAAGCTCTTCGTGTATGGGTTCAACGACAAGCGCAACTCGTGGGAGATCCTCAACCGCGAGTTCCGCAAGGTGAAGGCGAAGCTGCTCCAGGGCCTCACCAACTTCGGCCAGCCCATCATCGAGGTGGTGGACGGCAACTTCGAGAACCGCGGCGAGATGCTCCTGGCCCACAAGCACGACGGGCAGGACCTCAAGGGCGACTACGCCCGCGAGACGCTGCGCAACCTCCAGTCCCTCTGGCGCCGGCCCGTGAACATCATCACGCGCTACGACGCCAAGGGCGCCATGCTGCGCTTCGACGGGCAGAACCACTCCGAGAAGAAGGTGGAGCTGTAGGCCCACCCGAAGCAGCCAGCCAGGCGGGCCTGAGAGGTTTCCCAGTCAGGAGTTGGGCGAGGGCGCGGGTGTCCACTACACTCGCGCCCCTTGCTCATGAAGACCTCTGCCCTGCTCTGTCTGCTCGCCCTGCTGGTGGCCTCGTCCTCCGAAGCCGCCATCCGCTACGACATCAAGAACCGGCGCATCCAGCCGAGGCAGACCCTGGCGGGCGCGCTGCATGAAGCGGCGCTGCCGGACGCGCAGGTGGAGGCCGTCATCGCGGCGCTGGAGGGCGTGTTCGACTTCCGCAAGTCGCGCGTGGGCGACCAGTTCCGCCTGGTGATGCGCGACGGCGAGCTGGACTTCTTCGACTACCGCCAGAGCACGGTGGACGAGTGGCAGGTGCGCCGCGACGGCGAGAAGTACGTGGGCAGCAAGCGCTCCATCGAGGTGGAGAAGCAGGTGTCGCTCGTCGCGCTGGAGATCAACACGTCGCTGTACGAGGCGGCGCTGGAGGCGGGCGAGGACCCGGCCATCGGCTTGGTGCTGTCGGACGTGTTCGCGTGGGACATCGACTTCTACCGCGACGTGCGCAAGGGCGACACGGCGCGCGCCCTGGTGGAGAAGTTCGTCTCCAAGGGTCGCGTGCTGCGCTACGGCGAGGTGCTGGCGGCCACGTACGAGGGCGGGCTCGTGGGCAACAAGAAGGTGTTCCGCTACGTGACGCCGGACGGGCAGGCCAACTACTTCCAGGAGGACGGCGCGAGCGCGAAGAAGTCCTTCCTCAAGAGCCCGCTGAAGTACGCGCACGTCACCAGCGGCTACGGCTCGCGCTTCCACCCGGTGCTCCAGTACGTGAAGAACCACAACGGGGTGGACTACGGCACGCCCATTGGCACGCCGGTGTGGGCCGTGGCGGACGGCACCGTGGTGCAGGCGGGCAACGCGGGCGCGGCGGGCAACATGGTCGTCCTGCGCCACAGCAACGGCTTCGAGACGCAGTACATGCACCTGTCCGGCTTCGCGCAGGGCGTGCGCGCGGGCCTGCGCGTGTCCCAGAAGCAGGTGATTGCCTATTCGGGCAACACCGGGCGCTCCACCGGACCGCACCTGCACTTCGGCCTCAAGCGCGGCGGCCAGTACACCAACCCGCTCACCCAGAAGTTCCCTCGCGCGGACCCGCTGCCCAAGGCGCAGCTGCCGGACTTCCTCGCCAAGACGCACGAGCTGGCGCAGCAGCTCCAGGCCGTCTCCGTGGCCGCGGTGGCCGGCCAGGCGCCCGCCCCTACCGCCAAATAGCGCGCGGCTGGCAGGTAGCGCGCGGCTAGGTCCACTCAATCACGAAGTCGAACTCCGCCAGCCCCAGGGCCGTGCCCACCACCCGGCCCTCGCGCCCCAGGGCCGCCAGCGCCGCGGCCAGGATGCCCTCGTGGACCGGCAGGGGCAGCATGTCCCCTCGGAAGTGCAGGCGAATCTTCCGCTCGCCCAGCGGCTGGTAGTCCCGCTCCCCGTAGCTCACCGACGTGGAGTACGCCGCGGGCGCGTTGCAGTAGATGCGCTTGGGGTCCGTCCCCTGGATGAGGCGCAGGAGCGTCTGCCCCACCGCGGACTCGAAGAAGCCCTTCGCGATGGCGTCCCCGCACGCGCGCAGGGCCTCGTCGCGCGAGGCGTAGTGCGCCCGCAGCGTCTCCGCCGTGCCGTACAGGAGCCGCAGGAAGTCCACGACCGGGTACGAGAAGAAGTCCACCGGGGGGCGGGAGAACAAGAGCCCCCGCAGGCGCTCCGCCGCCTCCAGCCCTTGCTTGCGCTCCACCAGCGCCAGCACCGCCGAGAAGCTCAGGCCCCGGACCGTGTCCCCCGGCCGGGACATGGCGATCCGCTGCTCCAGGTCACTGTCAAGGCGCGCCATGATGGCGCGTTCTACTCCAATTCCGGCTTCAAACGACTCCTCACATTAACCTGAGAAGACACACCTACCGTGTCAGAGGGCACGCGCCGCGTCACGAAGTCCCGGGAGCCCCCTTGCCCCCGGGTTGTCCGAGTGAGCAGTCCAGGCGGGGCACCCACGCTTTCCCATGCCAGGGGGGTGCGGGCACGGTAGCCTCGCGGGCCGCGCGGACCCAGGCGTCCGCGGCCTGTCCACCCTCCTGGCCCCCGAGACACTCGAACCATGGCCCCTCCCGCCTCCGTGCCCCCCGCGCAGTCCCCGTCCTCGTCGGTGGGCCCTCCCGAAGACAGCGGCCGCACCGGGCTGGACGCGGCGAGCGTGCGCCGAGGCTTCCTCGAGCATGTGCGCTACTCGCGCGGGAAGAACCCGGAGACGGCCACGCCGCATGACCGCTTCATGGCGCTGTCGCTGGCGGTGCGCGACCGGCTGACGGACCGGTGGGTGAAGACGGCGCGCGCGTACTACGAGCAGGACGTGAAGCGGGCCTATTACCTCTCCGCGGAGTACCTGCTGGGCCGCGCGCTGGGGAACAACCTGCTGAACCTGGGCATGTACGAGGCCGCGGCCGAGGCCATGCGCGAGGTGGGCACGGACCTGACGGACTTGTTGGAGATGGAGCCGGACGCGGGCCTGGGCAACGGCGGCCTGGGGCGACTGGCGGCGTGCTTCCTGGATTCGCTGGCGACGCTCGGCTACCCCGGCATGGGGTACGGCATCCGCTACGAGTTCGGCATCTTCACGCAGGACATCGTGGACGGCTATCAGGTCGAGCGCGCCGACGAGTGGCTGAAGTTCGGCAACCCGTGGGAGATCGTCCGGCCGGAGAAGGCCGTGCCGGTGCGCTTCTTCGGGCGCGTGGAGCACCAGCAGGGGCCGGATGGTCGGCCCGTGGCGCGCTGGGTGGGCGGCAAGACTGTCATTGGCGTCCCGTACGACACGCCCATCGCGGGCTATGGCAACAACACCGTCAACACGCTGCGGCTGTGGCAGGCCCGTGCGAGCGAGGAGTTCGACCTCCTCCTCTTCAACGCGGGCGACTACGAGCGCTCGGTGGTGGAGAAGAACGACTCGGAGGTCATCTCCAAGGTCCTCTACCCCAACGACGCCTTCCAGGCCGGCAAGGAGCTGCGCCTCAAGCAGCAGTACTTCTTCGTGGCGTGCTCCATCGCGGACATCGTCCGGCGCTACCTGAAGAACCACACGGACTTCAGGGACTTCCCCAACAAGGTGGCCATCCAGCTCAATGACACGCATCCGGCCATTGGCGTGGCCGAGCTGATGCGCGTGCTGGTGGACGAGAAGCGTCTGACCTGGGACGAGGCGTGGGACATCACCCAGGCGGTGTTTGGCTATACGAACCACACGCTCCTGGCCGAGGCGATGGAGAAGTGGCCGGCGACGCTGTTCGAGCGGCTGCTGCCCCGGCACCTGGAGATCATCTACGAAATCAACCAGCGCTTCCTGCGCCAGGTGCAGATCCGCTACCCGTACGACGTGGAGAAGCTGCGGCGGATGAGCCTGGTGGAGGAAGGGCCGGAGAAGAAGATTCGCATGGCCCACCTGGCCGTGGTGGGCAGCCACAGCATCAACGGCGTGGCCGCGCTGCACACGGACCTCTTGCGCCGGGACGTGCTGCCGGACTTCGCGTCCATGTTCCCCGAGCGCTTCAACAACAAGACGAACGGCGTGACGCCGCGCCGCTGGCTGGCGTGGTGCAACCCGCGTCTGTCCAAGCTCATCACCAGTCGCATCGGCGATGGGTGGACGTGTGACCTGGATCAGCTGCGCAAGCTGGAGCCGCACGCCGAGGACCCGGCGTTCCGCGAGGCCTTCCGCGCCGTCAAGCGCGCCAACAAGGAGGAGCTGGCTCGGCACGTGCGCGACCTGCGCTGGGTGCAGCTCAATCCGGACGCCATCTTCGACGTGCAGATCAAGCGCCTGCACGAGTACAAGCGCCAGCTCCTGGACGCGGTGCACATCGTCGCGCTGTGGATGAAGGCACGCCGCGACCCGTCCTCCATCGTCCACCCGCGCGCGTTCATCTTCGGTGCCAAGGCGGCCCCCGGCTATCACCTGGCCAAGCTGACCATCCGCCTCATCAACGGCATCGCCGAGGTGGTCAACAGCGACGCGGGCACCACGGGGTTGCAGGTGATGTTCCTGCCCAACTACCGCGTGAGCCTCGCCGAGCGCATCATCCCGGCCGCGGACGTGTCCGAGCAGATCTCCACCGCGGGCATGGAGGCGTCCGGCACCGGCAACATGAAGCTGATGCTCAACGGCGCGCTGACGCTGGGCACGCTGGACGGCGCCAACGTGGAGATTCGCGACGCGGTGGGCGACAAGAACTTCTTCCTCTTCGGCCTCACGGCGGACGAGGTCATCGCGCGCAAGAAGGCGGGCTACCGGCCGCGCGACGAGTACCAGGCGAACCTGGAGCTGCGCGAGGCGTTGGACCTCATCTCCACGGGCTTCTTCTCGCCGGAGGACAAGAACCTGTTCCGCCCGCTGGTGGACAGCCTGCTCGAGGAGGACCGCTACCTGGTGCTGGCGGACTTCGGCGCGTACATGGCCAAGCAGGAGGAGGTCGTCCGCGCCTATCAGGACGCGGACGGCTGGACGCGCAAGTGCATCATCAACGTCGCGCGCGCGGGCATCTTCTCCTCGGACCGCACCATCCACCAGTACGCCCAGGACATCTGGCGCGTGCGCAAGACGCAGGTGGAGTAGCCCTCCACGACGCGAGGCGGGGCGCCCTGGCATGGACGCCCCACCCGCTCACGCTCACGCCGCCTTGTTCAGCCACGCCTCGTAGGCACGGAAGTCGTAGTCGCGCCCGAGGAAGCGGTGCACGAGGTGCGCGGCATCATCCGAGCCACCCGGCTCCAGCACCGCGCGGCGGTACGACTGCGCGGGCTCCGGGTTGAGCAGGCCCTTCTTCTCGAACACGGTGAAGAGGTCCTTCGCGATGACGAGCGACCACATGTACGTGTAGTAGTTGGACGAGTACCCATCCAGGTGCCCGAAGGAGAGGTGGAAGTACGTGCCCTCCTGGTACGGGAACGGGATGAACTGCGACTGGAGTTCGCGCACCAGCTCGGTGGGGTCCAGGTTCGTGGGGCTGCGGCGGTACAGCTCCAGGCTGAGCTTCGCGTAGAACATCTGCTGCCGCACGAAGAGGCCCTTGCCGAACTCGTCCGCGCGGTTCATCCGCGCCACCAGCTCCGCGGGCAGCGGCTCGTTCGTCTGGAAGTGCCGGGCGAACGTCTGGAGGCACGTGGCATCCCGGCCCCACTCCTCCAGCATCTGCGACGGGGCTTCGACGAAGTCCCACTCCGTGCGCACGCCCGACACGCCGGCCCAGCGCGTGTGGCCGCCGAAGATGTGGTGCAGCAGGTGGCCGAACTCGTGGAAGAACGTCACCACGTCGCTGTGCTGCATGAGCGCGGGCTCGGTGCCGGGCTTCGGGAAGTTGCAGATGAGCGCCCCCTCCGGCAGCCGGTGTCCGGCCTTGCCGCTGGTGAGGACGAACTGGGCCGCGTGCTTGAACTTGTCCGCGCGCGGATGCATGTCCAGGAAGAAGCGCCCGCGCAGCGTGCTCCCCTCGTACACGTCATACGCCTCCACGTCCGGGTGCCACACGGCCGCGTCGGGGACGTGGCGGTACGTCACGCTGAACAGGCGCGCGGTGAGGTCCAGCACGCCCTGCTTCACGCGCGTGTACTCGAAGTAGGGACGGACCGACTGCGAGTCGAAGGCGTACTGCTCGGCCTTCACGCGGTCATCGAGATAGCCCGAGTCCCATGGGTCCACCCGCGCGGCGCCGGGCTCGTCCTGGCGCTTGCGTGCCAGCAGTTGCTGGTAGTCGCGGCCCATGCGCGCCTCGGAGGCCTGGGCAATCTTCTGGATGAAGTCCGAGGCGGCCTCGGCGCTGCGGACCATCTTGTCCTCGGTGGCGTAGGCCGCCCAGGACGCATAGCCCAACAGCGTGGCCAGCTCGTGGCGGCTGGACACCAGCTTGTTGAGCACGTCCACGTTGGCCGGGTAGCCGCGCAGGCGATTGGCGCGCCAGAGCAGCTCACGCGCCTTCCCGTCGCGCGCGTACGTCATGAAGGGGATGAGGTCCGGGTAGTCCGTGGTGATGCGCACCTTCCCGTTGGCGCCGGGGGCGTGGGCCCGCACGTAGTCCTCGGGCAGGCCGTCGAGCGCCTCGGGCATCAGCTCCACCGAGCGGGTGTCCTGGCTGATGTTGCGGCTGAAGTCCTGGCCAATGCGGACCAGCTCCTCCTGAAGCGCCTTCACGCGGGCGCGCGTCGGCTCGTCGCGATCCACGCCAGCGCGGCGGAAGTCGCGCAGCACCTTCTCCATCCACTTGCGCGTGGCGGCGTCCTCGCGGGAGAGGTCCAGCGCGGCGAGGACGTCGTAGATGCCCCGGTCCATGCGGATGTCGTTGGCCAGCGTCTCGATGGCCTGCTCGGCGGCCTCGGCGGCCTCACGCAGCTCGGCCTTCGGGTGGGCGTGGCGCACGACGCTGGCGCGCGCGGAGGCGTCATCCAGGGCCGCGCCGGCCTCGTCGAGCGTCTCCAGGGCCTGACGGGTATCGCGGGGCAGCGGCATGGACTTGAGGCGCTCGATGCCAGCGCGGGCGGCGGCCATGGCGTCCTCGCACGCGCGACGGAATTCATCCGGCGGGCACGTGACGTAGCGGCCGGCGACGGGGGTGAGGGACTCGGACACGGGGAGGCTCCTGGGCCTGGGGAAAGAAGGACCGCCAAGGTAATGCGCCCGCGTCGCCAGGGCATCAGCGACGTGAGCGAGAACGCGTGAGTTGCCGCCCAGCGAACGCCCCGCGCGCCGTGCCCCGGGTCTTCGGAGACGACAAGGGCCGCCCCGGGGTGCGTTCCGGAGCGGCCCTGTTCTCAATGCGAGTCTTTCAGCCGTGCGAGGCTACGGGCACGTGTTGGCGGCGCCCGGCGTCGGGACCGCCACGCTGAAGACGCGACCGTCACGGCGTCCCGCGCCGCAGCGCTGGATGGACACGGTGTCCTTGGAGCTGGTCGCGTTCTCGTTGGCTTGCACGCGGCGCGCATCCCCCACCGGCCACAGCAGGGCGTTCAGCAACCCCGTGGCAAGAGGCGTCGCGGCGTTGTTGTAGACAAGCGCGTCGATGAGGCGGGTGGCCGTGACCGCGGTGTTGTTGGGGAAGCTTGCGGCCGTGTTCTGGTAGACGGCCACGCCATCCTCGCCGTTCTGGAGCAGGCCGTTGGCGAACGTGAGCAGGGGCGCGGGCGTCATCGCCCCGGTGTTGCCCACCACCACCCGGCCTCCGGCGTCCGTCGTCGTGTTCAGGTCCACCGCCAGGTAGGACTGGTTGTTGGCACCGTTGTAGAAGACCAGGACGTAGCCCGAGAGGTTGACGCCCGGGACGCCCGTGGACAGCTCCACGAACTCCTTCGTGTCCGTGCCCACCTGATCCGCATCCAGCTCGGAGATGAGCAGGTCGATGACGGTGACGTTCTGAGGCGCGCTGCTCCCGTTGGGCGAGGTGACGACGATGGGCTGCGCGGCGATGGGCGTGGCGTCCGCGAGGCTCGCGAGGGTGAGCTGCGTGTCCGAGTCCACCGTGAACGTCTGGGCCACGCCACCCACCGTGACGGACGTGGTGCCGGTGAAGCGCACGCCGGTGACAATCAAGCGCGCCCCCCGAGCGATGACGCCCGGCGCGGCGGAGCTGACCGCGGGCCCCTGTACGGGCGACGCCACCACCACGGAGCCGTAGGTCCCCGACGGAGGCACCGCGATGCCGGTCTGGTCGCAGTACGTCCACGGCTGGCCCGGCTCCTGGAACCGGTAGCGGAAGCCATACAGATACGTGCCCGTGGTGGGGATGTGCAGGGTGGCCTGCATCTCGTCGTCGTTCGGAGACGCGCCCGCGTAGCTCGGGTTGAAGGCCGCGGACGTCCAGGTCCAGGCCTCGGGGTGCGCGACGTCCGTGCCGTAGCCCAGCTCGGCCTCGATGCGCGGATAGAAGTCATTGCCCGCGAGGTTCCGCGTGGTGACGTCCATGTCATAGAAGCGCGAGGTGATGGTCTTCGAGTCCGTGGTGAGGATGGTCGCCGGGTAGTTGGCGTCTCCCGCCACGGGGAACGTCTTCGGGTACTGGATGGCGCACCAGTCCACGGGCGGCGTGACGTTGAGGCCACACGTGTCGTTCACCCGGTTGGGCGTTCCCCGGTCTCCCCCCGCGATGATGTCCTGCACGGCATCGCACCAGTACCAGGGCCGGGCGCTGGCGGGCGTGCCCACCAGGCTCGACGCGAGCGTCATGGCGCGCCCCACCGTCTGCGGATAGCTGTTCGTGTACGTGAGGTCATCCACCACGGTGGCCCCCTTCTTGACGGTGAGCCGCCCCGTGCTCCCGAGCGTCAGCGCCGAGCCATAGGCCAGGTCCGCGGACACACCGCCGTTGGTGCCCAGGCTCTTGTCCTGCGCGACGACCAGCGTGTGCGAGGCACCCACCGGCACCGCCGCGCCCGGGCCCGCGTCCAGGGTGTAGCTGACCACCGAGCCCGCGCCGTTGTCGTAGCTGAGCGTGAGGCCCGCCGCGTCGAGCAGCTTCGTGCTGACGTTGGTCAGCTCCACGTACTCCGTGGTGCCCGCCGACGGCGAGTGCATCACCTCGGAGATGACCAGCTCACCCGCCGCCGCGCTGGACGCCGTGCCGCAAGCGCCCGCGTAGCAGACGCCTCCCGCGCCGGGGCACACGTTGCTAGTGGGCGTGTTCACGCACACGGGCTGGTTGCCTTGCACCTCGCACGCGGACGCATACGTCACGCGCGACACGCCATCCGCGCCACACGCAGGCGAAGGCGGCGTGCAGGTGAAGTTCGTGCAGGGGTTGCCCGTCGTCGCGCTCGCGAACGCCAGCGCGCTGCCATTGCCCGCGTTGTCCGTCACGCGCAGGGCGAAGTAGTAGAGGGTGTCCGCCACCAGTCCCGACACGCTGACGCTCTCGGCCGCGCCCGGAGCCTGGGGAGCCGGCAGGCTCGACGCCGGCGTCGCGGAGGCGAAGTTGGCCTCGGAGATGGGGGAGGTCGCGTAGCGCAGGTCATACGACTGCGCGGTGCCCTGGCTTCCATCGTCGCCCGTGGCGGTCCAGCTCACCTTGATGCTCGTGGCGGACAGGGTGCTCGCGGCGAGGTCCGAAGCCACGCCCGGAGCGGTCGTGTCGCTGATGACGAGGTTGCCGCTGGTGGCGTCGCTCAGGCCGTTCGCGGTGGCGCGGAGCTGATAGGTCCCCTCCCCGTCCACCGTCAGGCCCGAGAAGGTCACCTGCCCGGAGGAAGGCGTCCGCGTGGTCGTCCCACCGAGGAGCGCCGCGCCCACGAGCGACACCGTCACCTGCGGCCCATTGGCCTGAGCGCGGTTGCCATAGGCGTCGCGCAGCACAACGTCCGCGTCCGCGAGCGGCTGGCGAACCTGTCCCGTCGTCGGCGCGGAAGTGAAGACGAGCACCGTGGCCGCCGCGGGGCCCACGTCGTCCGTGTGCGAGGCGGACAGCGAGGCGTCCGCTGTGTCCGTGAACGTGACCGTCTGGGAACCCGCCGTGTGGAACGCCACCGAGAAGGTGTGACGCCCACTGTCCGCGGCGCTGAAGGTCTGATCCGCGGGCAGCACCGCCTGGGCATCCGAGGCGCTGACATGCACCGTGCCGACGTAGCCCGTGCTCACGTTGCCGTGCGCATCGCGCACCGTGAGGTCGAAGCTCACGGGAGCGCCCGCGACGTAGGGGCCGGCCTCGGCCTGCACCGAGAACGTCGCCGCGGGGCCCGCCACCGGCGTCACCGCCACGTTGGCCGTGAGCGTGGACTGCGCCGTGTCCGTCACGGTCAGCGAGCCCGGGGCCGCGGTGAGGAACGTCACCGAGAAGACGTGCGCCCCCGCATCGGACGCGACGAACAGATAGTCGCCCGGGAGCTGGGCCTGCGCGTCCGTGGACGTGAAGGCCACCCGGCCCACATAGCCCGTGGCCACGTTGCCGTGCGCATCACGCGCGGTCACCGTCGCGGAGACCGGCGCACCCGAGACAGGCGACGCGTTGGCCACCGCCAGGGTCAGCGACGCCGCCGGCCCTGGCTCCACCACGGTGCTCGCGCTGCCGGAGAGCGCCGCGTTGGCCACGTCCGTCACGGTGACCGCGCGGCTGCCCGCCGTCTTCAGCACCACGCCCGGGAACACCTTCCGCCCCGCGTCCCCAGGCATGAAGGCCGCGTCGGCCGGAAGCACCGCCTGCGCATCCGTGGACGTGAAGTGCACCGTGCCCGCGTAGTCCGAGGAGATGTTGCCGTACGAATCCCGCACCGTGACGGTGAGCGACCGCGCGCTCCCCGCGACCACGGTGGACGGCAGCCCCTCCAGCGTCACCGACTGACCCCCGGACGACGACACCTCCACGGTGAGCGAGGCGGTGAGCGCCGCGTTCACCGTGTCCGTCGCGGTGACGGTCTGCGAACCCGCCGTCTTGAGCGTCACGCCGGAGAACACCTTGTGCCCCGCGTCGGCGGAGCTGAAGGTGAAGTTCGCGGGCAGCACCGCCTGTGCGTCCGTGGACGTGAAGTGCACCGTGCCCGTGTAGCCCGTGGCGACATTGCCCGCCGCGTCCTTCACGGTGACCTCCACGCTCTGGGAAGCACCCGCGATGACCGGCGCCACGAGGCCCACGAGCGAGAGGCTCACGGCCGCGCCCGCGCGAACGGTGAAGGACTGGCTCGTCACAGCCGGCAGAGAGCCCGAGGTGGCCGTGAAGGTGTACGAGCCCGCGGTGTCCACGCGGAGCCCGGAGAACGTGGCCACGCCATTGACCGCCGTCTGCGTGACCGCCGGGAAGGACGACTGCCCCGTCAGCGACAGCGTCACCGCCGAGGTGGCCTTCGTCACGGTGGCGCCGGAGCTGTCCTGGAGGGCCACGCGCACATCCGCCAACGCCGTTCCCGACGTGCCGTCCACCGGCTGCGTCACGAAGGCGATCTGTGACACCTGCGGATCCTGCGTGGACACCGCGAGGCTGGCCGAGCGCGCGGACAGACCCTGGTTGTCCGTCACGCGCAAGGCCACGTGGTAGTTCTGCCCCGCCGTGAGGCCCGAGATGACCGCCGACTCCGCCGAGCCCGCCGCGGCGGGAGCGCCCACCGCCACCGGCGTGGCCGCGTTGAACGCGGCGGCCGAGTCGATGGGAGCCGTCGAATAGCGCAGCTCCTGCGAGGTCGCCCGTCCCTGATCCGCGTCATCTCCCACCGCCGTCCAGGTCACCGTGACGGACGTGGTGGTGGATCCAGCCAGGGCCAGCACCGGCCGAGAAGGCGGCACGTCATCCACCACGACGACCTCGGCGCTGGTGGCGGCCTGGAGACCCGGCGCCGTGGCGCGCAGCTGGAAGCGGCCTTCGTCCGGAATCGAGAGCGTGGTGAACGAAGCCACTCCATCCACCGGCGCGACCGTGACGACACCGCCCAGCGAGCCCCCTGCCTGCGCGAGCGCCAGCGTCACCGCGGGCGTGCTGGCCGCGGCCCGATTGCCATACGCGTCCTGGAGCACCACCTCCACCAACCCGAGCGCCGCGTGCACCGACACCTGCGAGGCCACATGCGCGAACGCGAGCTGCGCGGCCGGGCCCGACGACACCCGCACGTCCTGAACGGAGACCAGCGCCGAGAGGGCCGCGTCGCGGAACGCGAGGTTCTGCTCACCCGCGCGCTTGAGGACGATGCCCGTGAAGGTGAACTGCCCCGCGTCCGTCGCGGTGAACACATGCGCCGCGGGCAGTGACGCCCCGGCGTCCGAGCTGCTCACGCCCACGGTGCCCACGTAGTTCGTGGCCACGTTGTCGTAGGCGTCCCGCAGCGTCACCCGCGC